>JALOTG010000018.1 GCA_025458005.1 Thiobacillaceae bacterium | reverse complement strand
TCCCGTCCCGAACAGGACCGTGAAACGCTCCAGCGCCAATGATAGTCGGCTCCCCGCCGGCGAAAGTAGGTCATCGCCAGACTCCCCAATACAAAAACCCCGCCACGGCGGGGTTTTTGTCATTCAAGCTCCGAGGAGACTGGATCAGGAGGCCAGTTCCCTGGGCAGCGGGAAGTTGACCTTCTCCTCCACGCCCTGGAGTTGCTCGACGTGCTTGGCGCCGAGGGCCATGAGCCGTCTGATGACGCCTTGGACCAGGACTTCCGGGGCGGAGGCGCCGGCGGTGACGCCGACCCTCTGGCGGCCATGCAACCATTCCGGTCGGATCTGGGTTTCGTTGTCCACCATGTAAGCTGACGTGCCGATGTTCTCGGCCACCTCGCGCAGGCGGTTGGAGTTGGAACTGTTCGGCGAGCCCACCACGATGACCAGATCGCAGGCGTGGGCCAGACGCTTGACCGCGTCCTGGCGATTTTGCGTGGCATAGCAGATGTCGTCCTTCTTGGGGCCGACGATGGTGGGGAAGCGGGCCTGGAGGGCCTCCACGATGCGCGCGGCGTCATCCACCGACAGCGTGGTCTGGGTGACGTAGGCCAGTTTGTCCGGGTCGGCGACGCGCAGTCCGGGAACATCCTCGGGCGTCTCGACCAGATGCATGCCCTCGCTGGCCTGGCCCATGGTGCCTTCGACCTCGGGGTGCCCCTTGTGGCCGATCATGACGATCTCGTAGCCCTGCTCGCGCATCTTCTTCACCTCGACATGCACCTTGGTGACCAGCGGGCAGGTGGCGTCGAAGACCTTCAGGCCGCGCGCCTCGGCCTCCCTGCGCACCGACTGCGACACACCGTGGGCGCTGAAGATGAGGGTGGCGCCGGTGGGAACCTCCGCCAGGCTCTCGATGAAGATGGCTCCCTTGGCCTTGAGGTCGTCCACCACGAAGCGGTTGTGCACGACCTCGTGGCGCACGTAGATGGGCGCGCCGAATTGCTGCAGGGCACGTTCGACAATGGCGATGGCGCGATCCACCCCGGCGCAGAAGCCGCGCGGGTTGGCGAGGAGGATGTCATGGGGCATGGGTCTTCTTCGTTCAGTTGACGGACAGGAGTTCGACCTCGAACTCGACCGGCAGGCCGGCCAGGGGGTGATTGAAATCGATGCGGACCTTGGTGGCGTCGAGCGTGACGATGGTTCCCGCCAGCGTCTGGCCGTTGGGCAGGTCGAAATTCGCCATCAGCCCCGGCTTCAGGTCCAGACCGGCCTTGAATTCCGCGCGATCGAGGTCCTGCACCAGGGCCTCATCCCGTTCGCCGAAGGCCTGCCAGGCCTGCAGCAGGTGCAGTTGGCGCGTCCCCGGCATGAGTCCGGTGATCAGGGCCTCCAGCCGGGGGTCGATTTCCCCCGCGCCGAGGGTGAACGTCTCGGGATCCCCGGGAAAGGTGTTGATGATCTCCCGGCCGGCGCAGGCGAGGCGGTAATGCAGGGTAACGCGATCGCCCAAGCGGGCGGCGCGATCGGTCATGATGGTGTCCTGGCTCGCGGCTGCCGGTGCATCGATCCGCTCCCCTCAGTGTTCCGGCCCGACCGGCTTGCGGCGCAGGCTGTCCAGGATGATCAGCGCCGCGCCGACGGTGATGGCGGAGTCCGCCACGTTGAAGGCGGGCCAGTGCCAGCCGCCGGCGTGGAAATCCAGGAAGTCGACGACATGCCCATAGGCGATGCGATCGATGACGTTGCCCAGGGCGCCACCCAGGATCAGCGCCAGGGCGGCGCAAAACAGGGGCTGGCCGCGGGTGCGCCGCAGCAGGTAGAGGATGACCGTGCTGGCGACGAGGGCGACGGCGAGGAAGAAGTAGCGCTGCCAGCCGGGCTGGTCGGCGAACAGGGAGAAGGCGGCGCCGGTGTTGTGCACGTGGACGAGATTGAAGAAGGCGGTCAGGGGGATGACGTCCTGGTAGGGGGCGAGGGCATCGATGACCGCCAGCTTGGTTATCTGGTCCAGGCTCAGGACCAGGGCGGACAGCCAGAGCCACGCCAGGCCCTTGCGCGGGGTCGGGACCGTCATGCCCTGCTCAGGCGCGACGACGGGGTTCGCCCGCGCCATGCAGGTTGCTAACGCAACGGCCGCACAGGCCGGGGTGTCGCGCGTCGGCGTTGACGTCGGCGCGGTAGTGCCAGCAGCGCTCGCACTTCTCGTGCGGGCTGGGCACCGCCTCCAGGCGGGTCTCGCCAGCCGCGCGGTCGACCCGCGCGGCCGAGGTGATGAGCACGAAGCGCAGGTCGTCGCCCAGGCCGGACAGCAGCTCGTAGTCCTCGCCGTCGGCCAGGAAGGTGACCTCGGCCTGCAACGAGGAGCCGACCTTGCCCGAGGCGCGCAAATCCTCCAGCTGCTTGGTAGCCAGGCCGCGCAGCTCGCGCAGCCGTAGCCAGCGCGCGAGCAACTCCGACTCGCCCTCGCTTCCGGGCAGTTCGTGCCAGGTCTCGAAGAACACGCTGTCCGACTTGCCGACCAGGGCCCAGATCTCCTCGGCGGTGAAGGACAGCACCGGGGCCAGCAGCCGGGTCAGGCTCTGCACGATGTGCCACAGGGCGGTCTGCGCCGATCGGCGCGGCGCGCTGGCGGCACCAGTGGTGTAAAGGCGGTCCTTGAGGATGTCCAGGTAGAAGGCGCCCAGGTCCTCGGAACAGAAGTTGTGCAGGCGCTGGATGGCGGTGTGGAAGCTGTAGGCCTGGTAGTCGTCGAGGGTCTCGCGCTGCAGCCGGCGCGTCAGGGCCAGGGCGTAGCGATCGATCTCCAGCCACTGCTCCACGGGCAGGCCGTCGCGGCCGATGTCGAAGTCGGCGGTGTTGGCGAGCAGGAAACGCAGGGTGTTGCGGACGCGCCGGTAGGCCTCCACGACGCGCTTCAGGATCTCGTCGGAGATGGACAGCTCGCCGGAATAGTCGGTGCTGGCCACCCACAGGCGCAGGATCTCCGCGCCCAGGGTGTCGGACACCTTCTGCGGCGCCACCACGTTGCCCTTGGACTTGGACATCTTGCGGCCCTGGCCGTCCACCACGAAGCCGTGCGTGAGCAGGGCGGCGTAGGGGGCGTGGCCATCGGTGGCGCAGCCGGTCAGGAGCGACGACTGGAACCAGCCGCGGTGCTGGTCCGAGCCTTCGAGGTAGAGGTCGGCCGGATGCTTGAGCCCCTCGCGCTCCTTGAGCAGGCAGGCGTGGGTGACGCCGGAGTCGAACCACACGTCCAGGGTGTCGCGGGTCTTCAGGTAATCGTCGGCCTCGTCGCCGAGCAGTTCCATGGGATCGAGGCTGAACCAGGCCTCGATGCCCTGCTGCTCGACGCGCTTGGCCACTTCCTCCAGCAGTTCCTGGCTGCGCGGGTGCAGCTCGCCCGTGGTCCGGTGCACGAAGAAGGGCATCGGCACGCCCCAGTTGCGCTGGCGCGAGACGCACCAGTCGGGGCGGTTCCTCATCATCGCCTCCAGGCGCTGGCGGCCCCATTCCGGATAGAAGCGGGTCGCCGCCACCGCGCGCATGGCCGCGGCGCGCAGGCCGGCGGCATCCATGCCGATGAACCACTGGCGGGTGGCGCGGAAGATGATCGGCGTCTTGTGCCGCCAGCAGTGCGGGTAGCTGTGCTGCACCTTGGTCTCGGCGAGCAGGTGCCCGTTGGCGGTGAGCGCCTCGGTCACCCGCCGGTTGCCCTCCCAGACCGACAGCCCGCCCACCAGCGGGGTGTCGGCGTAGAACCTGCCGTCGTCGCCGACCGGGTTGTCCACCTTGAGACCGTAGCGGCTGCCGACCACGTAGTCGTCGTGGCCATGGCCCGGGGCGATGTGCACCAGCCCCACGCCGGTGTCCAGGCTGACGAAATCGGCCAGGATGACCGGCACCTGACGCGGATAGAAGGGGTGCTCCAGGCGGAGGCCTTCCAGCACCAGACCGGTGGCCTGGGCGAGGACCTCCACCGCCTCGAAGCCGTAGCGCTCGATGGCCGCCTCGGCCAGGTCGCGCGCCAGGATCAGCAGCCCCTTGGGCGTGCGGACCAGGTCGTAGGGCAGGTCCGGATGCACGGCCACCGCCTGGTTGGCCGGCAGGGTCCAGGGGGTGGTAGTCCAGATCACCGCATAGGCCGGTCCCTCCAGGTCGGGCAGGCCGATGCGATGGGCAAGGTCGGCCAGGTCCGCGACCGGAAAGGCGACGTCGATGGCCGGCGAGGTCTTGTCTTCGTACTCCACCTCCGCCTCGGCCAGGGCCGAGCCGCAGTCGACGCACCAATGCACCGGCTTGGCGCCCAGGTAGAGGTGCCCGCGGGCCTGGATCTTGCCCAGCTCGCGCATGATGTCCGCCTCGAAGCGGTAATCCATGGTGAGATAGGGTTGGTCCCAGTCGCCCAGCACGCCCAGGCGGATGAAGTCGGCCCTCTGGCGTTCCACCTGGCTGGCGGCGTAGGCGCGGCAAAGTTCCCGGAAGCGAGCGGGGTCGATGTGCTTGCCGTGGGTCTTCTCCACCTGCAGCTCGATGGGCAGGCCATGGCAGTCCCAGCCCGGCACGTAGGGGGCATCGTAGCCGCCCAGGGTGCGGCTCTTGACGATGATGTCCTTGAGGATCTTGTTCACCGCGTGGCCGATGTGGATGTCGCCGTTGGCGTAGGGCGGGCCGTCGTGCAGCACGAACCTGGGCTGCCCGGCGCGCTTCTTGCGGATCCGTTCGTAGAGCTTCGTCTCCTGCCACTGCCTGATCCAGCCGGGCTCCCGCTTGGCCAGGTCGCCGCGCATGGGGAAGGGGGTGTCGGGGAGGTTCAGGGTCTGTCGGTAGTCGGGCATGGTCGGGGCGGGATCAGTACGGCGTCAGGCAACGTTGAGCAGTTCGCGCGCCTGGGCGGCGTCGCGGTCGATCTGTCGGATGAGGCTGGGCAGATCGGGAAACCTGGCCTCGTCGCGCAGCTTGTGCAGGAATTCCACCCGCAGGTGGGCACGATAGATGCTGCGGTCGAAATTGAACAGGTGCACCTCCAGGGTGGGCTTGCCATTCGCGTGCACGGTGGGGCGCGTGCCCAGGCTGGCGACGCCCGGCCAATCGGGCGCCTCCAGTCCCTGCGTGTGCACGGCGAAGATGCCGGTCACCGGCGGGCGGTTGTGCTTCAACTGGATGTTGGCGGTCGGGTAGCCGATCTGCCGGCCCAGCCGGTCGCCGCCCACCACCCGGCCGGAGATCGAGTAGGGCCGGCCGAGCAGCTGCGCGGCCAGCGCCATGTCCCCCACCGCCAAGGCCTCGCGCACCGCCGTGCTGGAGGCGCGCTGGCCGGCCGCCTCGACGGTGTGCAGGGCCTCGGCCTGGAAGCCGTGTTGCCGGCCAAGCGCCTCGAGCAAGGCGAAATCCCCGGCGCGCCGGGTGCCGAAGCGGAAGTCGTCGCCGACCAGCACGTAGCGGGCCCTGAGCCCCTCGACCAGAAGGCGGGCGACGAAATCCTCGGCGGAGAGGGCGGCGAAGGACTTGGTGAACCGGCAGACATGCACGTGGGCGACGCCCAGCCCGCGCAGGATCTCCAGCTTCTCGCGCAGGCTGGTCAGGCGGGTGGGCGCCGCCTGCGGCGTGAAGATCTCGCGCGGGTGCGGCTCGAAGGTCAGCACCGTGGGCAGTCCGCCGACCGAGGTCGCGCGCGCGGCGAGGCGCGCCAGCATGGCCTGATGCCCCAGGTGCACGCCATCGAAGTTGCCGATGGTGACCGCGTTGGGGCGCGTGGCGCGGGGCCAGCCGTGAGTGACGAGCATTGGGTATCTGCTTGAAAACGTGACGGTTTGTAGGGGTTAAGCGGCGCCGGAGGGGGGGCAATTTTAGCCGCCCGCGGTGTCGAGCGTCTATGCGCCGCGGCGGCGGAAGTCGCGGACCCGGAAACCCAGCAGCCAGAGAACGGCGAAATAGACGCCTGCGCCACCGGCCACCAGCCCGGCCAGATGTAGGGCGCGCGCCGAGAAGCCATAGTCCAGCCAGCGCGCCTCGCCGCCCATGGCCAGCCAGAGGCCGCCGCCCATGGCCGCCAGGGCCAGGGCCAGCTTGAGGAGGAAGGGCCGCCAGCCCGGCTGCGGCTGAAAGATGGCCTGGGCGCGCAGCTTGTAGAGCAGGATGGCGGCGTTCAGGCATGCGCCCAGGCCGATGGACAGCGCCAGCCCGGCGTGCTTCAGGGGCCAGATGAAGACCAGGTTCATGGCCTGGGTGGCGAGCAGGGTGACGATGGCGATCTTGACCGGTGTCCTGATGTTCTGCCGGGCGTAGAAGCCGGGCGCCAGCACCTTGACCAGGATCAGCCCGAGCAGGCCGACGGAGTAGGCGACCAGGGCCAGCCGGGTCATCTCCACGTCCCGCGCGGTGAACTCGCCGTAGTGGAACAAGGTGGCGATGAGGGGCACGGCGAGCACGCCCAGGGCGACGGCGGCCGGGGCGGCCAGCAGCAGGGTCATGCGCAGGCCCCAGTCGAGCAGCCGGGAATACTCCTGCGTGTTGTTGTCGGCGTGGTGCTTGGCCAGGGAAGGCAGCAGGATGGTGCCCAGCGCCACCCCCAGCATGCCGGTGGGGAACTCCATGAGCCGGTCGGCGTAGTAGAGCCAGGAGACGCTGCCGCTCTCCAGGAAGGAGGCGAACAGGGTGTTGATCAGCAGGGAGACCTGGGCGATGGACACGCCCAGGGCGGCGGGGGCCATCAGCTTGAGGATGCGCCGCACCCCCTCGTCGCGGGGGTTCCAGTCCCAGCGCGGCAGCAGCCCCATGCGTCGGAGGGCCGGCAGCTGCAGGGAGAGCTGCAGCACGCCGCCCAGGAAGGCCCCCCAGCCGAGCGCCAGCACCGGCGGATCGAACCAGGGCGCGGCGACCAGGGCGGCGAGGATCATCGCCACGTTGAGCAGCACCGGCGTGAAGGCCGGCAGCATGAAGCGGCTGAAGGTGTTGAGGATGCCGCCGGCCAGCGCGGTCAGCGAGATGAACAGGATGTAGGGGAAGACGATGCGGGTCAGCTCCACCGTCAGCTGGTACTTGTCCGGATGGGCGGTGAAGCCGGGCGCGGAGACCAGCACGATGAGTGGCGCGCCGAGCACGCCCAGCAGCGTGACCACGGCCAGGGCCACGAACAGGATGGAGGCCACTCGGCTGACCAGGACGCGGGTCGCCTCCTCGCCGCGGCGGTTCTTGTACTCCGCCAGTATCGGCACGAAGGCCTGGGAGAACGCCCCCTCGGCGAACAGCCGGCGCAACAGGTTGGGCAGCTTGAAGGCGACGAAGAAGGCGTCGGTGGCCACCCCGGCGCCAAAGGCGCGGGCGATGATGGCGTCGCGCGCGAACCCCAGGATGCGCGACAGCAGCGTCATGGAACTGACCGAGGCGAGCGCCCTGAGGAGGTTCATGGGGAAGGTGGCCGGAAAGCCGCGATGTTATCCAATGACACCCTCCCCAGGAAGCGGCATCGTGCTCGGGCCGCCGGCGTCGCGTTGGGACGCGGCTTGCTAAGCGCCGGGCGCGTCGGTATGATGCGCGTTTTTATTCGGCTTCACGAGGAGTTCCAGCATGGCCAACACCGCACAGGCGAGAAAGCGTGCCCGGCAAAACGACGATCAGCGCCTGCACAACATGGCGTTGCGCTCCGAGTACCGCACGGCGGTCAAGAAGGTACGCAAGGCGGTCGACGCGGGTGACAAGACCGCCGCCCAGGCCCTGTTGCAGACCTCCATGAGCGTGATCGACAGCATCGCCGACAAGCGCATCGTCCACAAGAACAAGGCCGCCCGCCACAAGAGCCGTCTGTCCGCCGCCATCAAGGCGATGGCCTGACGGGACACGCCGCACTGGCGCCTCGTCGGCCGTGCGGCAGCCGTTCGCGGCATGGCCCTAATCGCGCGTCTTTTTCCTGCCCTCGGCGACCATCAGGTCGTTGTCCCGGGCGAATCCCATCAGAAACGCGAACTCCATCGGCTTGTCGGTCGCCAGGGTCTTGTTGATCACCACGCAGACGACCCCCTCCCGGGTCACCGGGAAGACATGCGGGGAGTAGCACATGCGGTTGCCCTGTCCGGGCATGGAGAAGAGGCCGCACAGGCGTTCCGCCCAGTCGCTGGGCCTGAACTTGCGGCCGGCGCTGGTCTCGCCGCGTATGACCACTTCCTCGAAGACTGACATCGCCGCCCTTCCCGCTCTGAGACGGGCGGATTCTAGCAGGGGCCGCTTGGTCATGCCGAGGCCCGATCGCCGCCCATGAAGATCTGCATCCTGTCCGACTCCCACGACAACCGCAGGCTGCTCGAGCATGCCGTGGAGGACGCCCAGGCCCGCGGCGCCGAGGCCGTGCTGCATTGCGGCGACGTGGTGGCGCCGACCACCCTGCGGGTGCTGAAGAAGTTCGCCCTGCCGGTGCACGTCATCCACGGCAACAACACCGGCGACCTCTATGCCATGAGCCGGTTGTCGCACGAACCGGACAGCGTGGTGCGCTACCACGGCCAGGATGCCGTGCTGCATCTTGCCGGGCGCGCCCTGTTCCTGGTGCACTACCCGCACTATGCGGCGGCCATGGCCCTCACCGGAGACTACGATGTGGTGTGCTGCGGCCATGACCATCGCGCCAGCGTGACCTCGGTCGGCAACGTGAAGGGCGCCACCACCTACCTGGTCAACCCCGGCACGGTCGGCGGGGTGGGAGCGAAGCCCACCTACGTCCTGGCCGACCTCGCCGCGATGCGCTTCGAGGTCTACGAGGTGCCCACCGCTCCCGGCGAGGCCTGCAACACGCCTCCTGTCAGCGTGCACGTCTAGGCCATGCGCGGCCTGGCAGGGGGAAGCGCAGAGACCCCTCGTGTCCGTCGAATATAGTCAGTCTATTTCCGCATAAGAACATTCGATTGATCCGGATGTCACCCCGGAGCCCTTTTGCAGGGTAACATTCGATCCATTTTGCGGATCGGACCGCAATATCCCTTTTTCGTTTAATCCCTTCGGAGGCGACACATGACGTCAGTTGTGGCGACCAACCAGACCATCCTGGTGGTGGGTGGGGGCATCTCCGGCATGACCGCGGCGCTCGAGGCAGCCGAGACCGGCAAGCAGGTGGTGCTGGTGGAGAGGAACCCCTGGCTCGGCGGCCGTACCGCCCAGCTCTACCGTTATTTCCCCAAGATGTGCCACCCGACCTGCGGGCTGGAGATCAATCTGCGCCGCCTGAAGGCCAATCCGCGCATCCAGGTGCTGACCCTGGCCGAGGTGACCGGCATCAGCGGCACGAAGGGCGACTACAGCGTCACCGTCAAGCTCACCCCGCGCCACGTCAACGAGAACTGCACCGCCTGCGGCGATTGCGGCAAGGCGGTCTCGGCCGAGATCGACGACGCCTTCAACTACAACCTGGGCAAGATCAAGGCCGCTTACCTGCCACACAGCATGGCCTATCCGCAGCGCTACGTGATCGACCGCTCCATCGTCGGCACGCCCGAGGCCGACAAGGCCAAGGCCGCCTGCAAGTATGGCGCCATCGACCTGGAGCAGCAGGAGGAGGTGGTGAGCCTCAAGGCCGGCGCCATCGTCTGGGCCACCGGCTGGAAGCCCTACGACGCCGAGAAGATCACCCCCTATCGGTATGGTGAATTCCCCAACGTCATCACCAATGTCGAGTTCGAGCGCCTGGCCGATCCGCACGGCCCCACTGGCGGCAAGATCCTGCGCCCGTCCGACGGCAGGGAGGCGAAGAACGTCGCCTTCATCCAGTGCGCCGGCTCGCGCGACGAGAACCATCTGCGCCACTGCTCGCGCTTCTGCTGCATGGGCTCGCTGAAGCAGACCCACTACGTGCAGGAGGCATACGGCGACGCGGGCAAGTCGACCATCTACTACATCGACATCCGCGCCATCGACCGCTTCGAGGACTTCTACGCCAAGGTCAAGGCCAATCCGAACGTCAGCTTCATCAAATCCAAGGTGGCGCGCATCTCCCAGGACAAG
The DNA here is from genome assembly GCA_025458005.1 of Thiobacillaceae bacterium. Lineage (GTDB taxonomy): Bacteria > Pseudomonadota > Gammaproteobacteria > Burkholderiales > Thiobacillaceae > JALOTG01. The sequence goes on along the minus strand of JALOTG010000018.1, from coordinate 12,911 downwards.
GATCAGAATCCGGTCCTGTGGGGCGTGAACACCGAGGGCTACAAGCGCTACTCGAATCCCCATGACCTGGTGGTCCTGGCGGTGGGCATGGAGCCGTCCGTCAAGGGCGTGGACATCCCGGCCGAGGTGATGGCCGACTCATCCGGCTTCATCATGGCCGACCCGGCCAACGCCGGCATCTTCGGCGCCGGCTGCGCCACCAATGCGCTGGATGTGAACCGCGCCGTGCAGAGCGCCACCGCGGCCGCGCTGCGCGCCATCCAGGTCGTAAACAAGGTTGCCCGTGCGGAGGCTTGAACATGGCTGCTGAGAAGAAACACGCTGCATATATCTGTTCCGGCTGCGGTCTGGGCGAGCGCCTGGACATCGCCGCCCTGGAGGCCGCCGCCAAGAAGGAGGGCAAGATGCAGGTCGTCAAGACCCACGCCTTCCTGTGCTCCGCCGAGGGCGTGGCGATGATCAGGAACGACATCGACAACGACGGCGTCACCCACGTCGCCATCTGCGCCTGCTCGCGCCGGGCCAAGACCGAGGCCTTCAACTTCCCGACCACCGCCATCTCCCGCGGCAACCTGCGCGAGGGCGTGATCTGGGTACGGCCCGACACCGACGAGGCGCGCGAGACCACCCAGGAGATGGCCGAGGACTACGTGCGCATGGCCTGCGCCGAGGTCAAGGCGATGACCCAGCCCTCGGGCAACCCCAATACGGGCATGAACAAGACCCTGCTGGTGGTGGGCGGCGGCATGTCCGGCATGACCTCCGCCCTGGAGGCTGCCAAGGCCGGCTACAAGGTGGTGCTGGTGGAGAAGACCGGGGCGCTCGGCGGCTGGGCGGCCAAGCTGTACAAGCGCGTGCCCACCCGCGAGCCGTTCAAGGCCCCCCAGGACAACGGCGTGGCCGACCTGGTGGCGCAGATCGAGGCGGATGCCAACATCAAGGTCTACCTCAACTCCACCCTCGCCAAGACCGCCGGCGCCCCCGGCCGCTTCAAGGTGGACATCGCCATGGAAAGCGGCCCGACGGTCACCGAGGACATCGGCGCCATCGTCCAGGCCACCGGCTTCTCCCTCTACGACGCCAACAAGCTGCCTCACCTGGGCTATGGCAAGTCGCCCCACGTGGTGGACCAGGCCGGCCTGGAGGAACTCGCCCGCGCGGCCAACGGTGGCGTGATGAAGCGCGCCGACGGCAAGGAGGTGAAGTCCGTCGTCTTCGTGCAGTGCGCCGGCCAGCGCGACGCGACCGGCGAGCACCTGTCCTACTGCTCGGGCTACTGCTGCAACACCAGCGTCAAGCAGGCCATGTACTTCAAGGACGCCAATCCGGACGTGGACTGCGTGGTGCTCTACACCGACCTCAGGACGCCCGGCAACGGCGAGGACTTCTACCGCTCCGCCCAGAACAAGGGGGTGATCTTCTCCAAGGGCGTGGTCTCCGAGGTTGTCCCCGGCGGCAATGCCTGCACGGTCAAGTTCCACGACCTGATCCTGGACGACAAGGCCGCCCAGATCGAGGCCGACCTGGTGGTGCTGGCCACCGGCGTGGTGCCCAACTCCGGCGTGAACATCGACGCCGTGCCGGCCGCGCCCGCCGAGGCAACCGAAGGCGCCGCTCCGGTGGTGGAGGAGAAGCCCATCTCCATCCTCAACCTGGACTATCGCCAGGGCCCGGACATCCCGCAGTTCAAGTTCGGCTTCACCGACAGCCACTTCATCTGCTTCCCCTACGAGACCCGCCGCACGGCCATCTACACCGCCGGCCCGGTGCGCCGCCCGATGGACATCGCGCAGGCCCAGGAGGACGCCACCGGCGCCGCCATGAAGGCCATCCAGGCGATGGAGAACGCCGGCCTGGGCAAGGCCGCCCACCCGCGCGCCGGCGACCTGTCCTTCCCGACCGCGCGCCTGGAAGGCTGCACCCAGTGCAAGCGCTGCACGGTGGAGTGCCCGTTCGGCGCCATCGACGAGGACGAGAAGCGCTTCCCCCTGTTCAACGAGTCCCGCTGCCGGCGCTGCGGCACCTGCATGGGCGCCTGCCCGGTGCGCGTGATCTCCTTCGAGAACTACTCGGTGAACACCGTCGGCGCCCAGATCAAGGCGGTGAACATCCCCGACGAGTTCTCCGAGAAGCCGCGCATCCTGATCCTGGCCTGCGAGAACGACGCCTACCCGGCACTGGACATGGCGGCCATGAACCGCAACGAGTACTCCGCCTTCGTGCGCGCGATCCCGGTGCGCTGCCTGGGCTCGGTGAACACCATCTGGATCACCGACGCGCTCAACTCAGGCTACGACGGCGTCATGCTGATGGGCTGCAAGCACGGCGAGGAATACCAGTGCCACTTCGTCAAGGGCTCCGAGCTGGGTCGCTACCGCCTCTCGAAGGTGGGCGACACCCTGAAGAACATGAACCTGGAGGCCGAGCGGGTATTCGACCTGGAGGTGGCGATCACCGACATCGACACCCTACCGCGCAAGATCAACGACTACGCGGCGAAGATCCAGGAAATCGGCATGTCCCCCTTCAAGGGCTTCTGAGCGAGGAGGCTAGAACATGAGCAACGCGAACGAACAGATGGCCGCCCGGTACAAGAACAACTTCCTCAAGGAGATCGAGGAACAGGCCGAGATGGGCGAATGGGTGAAGATGTGCATGCAGTGCGGCGTGTGCTCCGGATCCTGCCCGACCAACTTCCACCCCGGCTGGGACCACCCGCCCCAGGAGATCTTCATGATGATCCGGGCCGGCAAGCGCGAGGAGGTGCTCACCTCCAACTCCATGTGGATGTGCACGTCCTGCTACAACTGCTACGTGCGCTGCCCGCGCAAGCTGCCGATCACCCACATCATGCACGGCATCGCCGAGTACGCCTACCGGCTTGGCGTGGCGCCCAAGTTCCAGCCCACCCTGCACCTGTCGCAGACCTTCTGGAACAACTGCACCAAGACCGGACGGGTGAACGAGGTCAAGCTGACCCAGTCGCTCTACTTCAAGGACGGCTTCATGGCCGGCATCAAGAAGGGCCTGGAGATGAAGGACGTGGCCCTGGGCTTGGTCAAGGCCAAGCGCCTGAACATCATGGAAGCCCTGGGCGGCGGCCACAAGTGCAAGGACATCAAGGGCATCCAGGCCATGCTCGCCAAGGCCAAGGAACTGGAGGCCAAGCGCAAGGCTGCCAAGGCCGCGGCGTAAGGAGATCGAGAACATGGCACGCAAGGAATACGCTTTCTACCCCGGCTGCTCGTCCCAGAAGGGCGCCTCCGCCTCCAACTACCTGACCTCGGTGGAGTCCATGTGCAAGACCCTGGACATCAAGATCACCGAGATCCCCGACTGGAACTGCTGCGGCGCCTCCATCAGCTACGCCGAGGCGGGCGAGCTGCCGCGCCACGTGATGAACGCGCGCAACTTCGCCCTGGCCGAGTCCAACCTGCCCGGCCAGGACATCGTCGCCACCTGCGCCGCCTGCTGGCTGGGCGCGCGGGAGTCCAAGGAGCGCCTGGAGCACAACTCCGGCCTCATGGCCGACACCCAGGAGGCCTTGAAGGAGGCCGGGCTCAACATCAAGGCCATCCCCGAGATCAAGCACATGGTCGAGGTGCTCATCGAGGACCTCGGCTACGACGAGCTGAAGAAGCCGGTCAAGAAGCCGCTCGCGGGCATGAAGTTCGCCGGCTACGTGGGCTGCCAGACCAACCGGCCGTTCGGCATCCACGGCGAGAGCTTCGAGAACCCCGTCTACCTCGACAAGCTGATCGAGACGGTGGGCGGCGAGGCGGTGCCCTACGACCAGAAGGTGACCTGCTGCGGCGGGGCGCTGGCCTTCTCCGAGCCGGACAAGGCGCAGGCGCAGATCAAGGACATCATCGAGAGCGCCTACGACAACGGCGCCGAGATGCTGGTCACCCCCTGCCCGCTGTGCCAGGCCAACACCGAGGTCTACCAGGGCCAGATCAACAAGAAGTACGGCACCAAGTTCAACATGCCGGTGCTGTACTACTCGCAGCTGATGGTGCTGGCCTACGGCGGTAGCGCCAAGGAGGCGGCGTTGCCCGGCAACGTCATCCGCGCCCGCAAGCTGGAGGAGTTCGCGGGGAAGTAATAAGGCTGCGGGCATGCCCGCGAAACCAAGCAAAACGGGCGCGGAAGCGCCCGTTTTGCTTGGCCGGCTCGGTGCCAACTGATGCGTCTTGCCGCGCCCGCCCTCGACCGTCAGCCGGGAGTTGGCGCGCGATGCCAGCGCGGTTACTGCTGTCCGCGCTGCCACCTCGGGCGCGACGCGCGCCTTGCCGGGCGGGTGCTCTGCGCAACTTCATCCGTCCCATCGAGGGCCCGGCCGCGGCGCGGCTGGCCTGGGCCAGCGCTGAGTTTTGCCGGCCGCGACAATTTGCCGCAGGAAGGCGTGTCCGGTAACCGATAGCATCCACCCAGATCAAGGCGCGTTCGCGCCGGGATGAATCCTTTCGTGGTGGTGGTTGCGGGTATGTCGAAGCAGCGGCGCGGATCCACCCTGGCGGCCTGGGCGCTGGGAGCGGGGCTGGTTTGCCTGGCGCTGGTGATCCGGGATGCCACCCGCCTTGAGCGCACGGCTCCTGCGGCGGAATGCCAGACCGGCATCGGCTTCGCCGACCCCGCCCTGTTCAACGAGGCGCGCTATGCCCGCCATGCCAGCCAGGCCGACCTGCACGCCCCCTTCCAGGACCATCCCCTGGCCCTGGAACGCTTCCCGGCCGGCAGCCTGATGCCGCCGCCCCGGCCATGAACGCCTGGATCGAACGCCAGCGCGGCCTGATCGATTTCGCCGTAGCCAACCTGGACCGGCGCCGGGGGCGCAACCTGGGCCTGTTCCTGGCCTATGTCCTGGTGGTGTTCCTGCTGGCCAGCGTGGTGCTGTACGGCGACGCCCTGCGGCGGGAGGCGCGCCAATTGCTCGCCGACGCGCCCGAACTGGTGGTGCAGCGGCTCACCGCCGGACGCCACGACCTCATGCCGGCGGACTGGGCGGCCCGGCTGGAGGGGTTGCGCGGCGTGACGCGGGTGCAAGGCCGCCTGTGGGGGTACCATTACGATCCCGCCGTGGCGGCCAACCTGACCCTGCTGGTGCCCGCCGAGGGCGCGCCGGAGCCGGGCCGCGCCCGCCTGGGCGCCGCCCTGGCGCGTTCCCATGGCCTGGGGCCGGGCGACGTGCTGTCCCTGCGCGACCACGTCGGCCAAGCCCGCGCCTTCATCGTCGACGGCCTGCTGGATACCGCCTCGGAACTCGCCAACGCCGACCTGCTGTGGGTGAGCGAGGCGGATTTCCGCGCCTTCTTCGGCATCGCGCCGGGCCTGCACACCGACCTCGCCTTGTCCGTGGCGAATCCCCGGGAAGTGCGCAAGGTGGCGGAAAAGGTGCTGGAGAGACTGCCCGGCGCGCGCGTCATCAGCCGCGAGGAAATGGGCCGCACCTACGACGCCGCCTTCCACTGGCGCCAGGGCCTGCTGCTGACCATGCTGTCCCTGATCCTGCTCGCCTTCGCCTTCCTGGCCTGGGACAAGGCCTCCGGCCTGAGCGCGGAGGAACGGCGCGAGATCGGCATCCTCAAGGCCTTGGGCTGGGATACCGAGGACGTGCTGCGCATGAAGCTGTGGGAGGGCGCCCTGGTGTCGGTGTCCGCGTTCCTGGCCGGCTACCTGCTGGCCTGGCTGCACGTTTTCCATGCCCATGCCCCGTTGTTCACGGCGGTGCTGAAGGGCTGGTCGGTGCTCTACCCGCGCTTCGCCCTGCGGCCGGAGGCGGATTTCGCCCAGCTCGCGGCCCTCGCCCTGCTCACCGTGCTGCCCTATGTGGCCGCGACCCTGGTACCGGTCTGGCGCGCGGCAACCCTGGACCCGGACGAGGTCATGCGGGAATGATCGAACTGGCGGATGTGCACAAGACGTTCAACCCGGGCCGCGGCAACGAATACCGGGCGATCCGCGGCGTCACCCTGGCCATCGAGCCGGGACGGGTCACCGCCCTGCGCGGCCCCAGCGGGTCCGGCAAGACCACCCTGCTCGGCCTGATCGGCGGCCTCACCCGGCCCAGCGCGGGGCGGGTGCGCCTGGACGGGCGCGACATCTCCGCCCTGCCGGAACGGTTCCTGACGCGCTTGCGGCGCGACGCCTTCGGCTTCGTGTTCCAGCAGTTCCAGCTCATCCGCGACCTGTCCGTGCTGGAGAACGTCATGCTGCCGGCCACACCCACGGGGCGGCCCTATCGACGCGTGCGCGCACGCGCCCTGGAGCTGCTCGGACACCTGGGCCTGGCCGCTCGCGCCGATGCCCGTTCCCAGTGGCTGTCCGGCGGCGAGGCGCAACGGGTGGCGATCGCCCGCGCCCTCATCAACGATCCGCCCGTGATCCTCGCGGACGAGCCCACGGCCCACCTGGACAGCGCGCTGTCGATCCAGATCCTGGACATCCTCGCCGACCTGCGCCGGCAGGGCCGTACCGTCGTGATCGCCAGCCACGACCCCCTGGTGTTCTCGGCGGGGCTGGTGGAGCGGGTCGTCGACCTGCGCGACGGACGGGTGGCGCCATGATCTTGCAGCCCGCCGCCCTGGCCCTGCTGTTCGCCGCCAGTCTCAACGCCCTGCTGCTGGGGGCGGCGGGCCTGTTCGCGCTGCATCTGCTGGCGCGCTGGCGCCCGGAGGCGGGCGGCGAGGCGCAGATCGGGCTGGAGCGGCGCACCCATCTGGTGTCCAGCGTGGTGGCCCTGTCCCTCTGGCCGGCCCTGCCCCTGCTGGCCCTGTTCGTCCACACCGCGGACGCCTCGGCGCCTTTCTTCACCGGCGCCATGTGCGCGGTGGGCAGCCTCAAGGCCAATGCCTGGGGGCTGCCCGCCCTGGGCCTGATGCTGGCCGGGTTCTTCCTGGCCACCGCCTGGCTGGTGCTGCATCGCCTGGACGCCCTGGGCTCGGACCGGCCCCTGATCCGCGCCAAATACCGCCTGCTGCTGGTGCTGGCGCCGGTGGCGCTGGCCCAGGCGGCGCTGCTGTGGTTGTATTTCCTGGGCCTGCGGCCGGCCCTCATCACCTCCTGCTGCGGCAGCCTGTTCGGGCCGGCGGCGACCGGCGTGGCGGCGCAATTCGCGGCCATGCCGGAGGCGCTGGCGCGGCCGCTGTTATTTCTTGCCCTCGTCGCCACCCTGGGTGCCGGCGCCACATACCTGTACGGCGGCCGCCTCGGCAAGACCTTCGGTCTGCTGGCGGCGCTGCATTTCCCGCTCGCCCTGGCCGCTATCGTCGCCTTCATCGCACCCTACATCTACGAGCAGCCCAATCACCATTGCCCGTTCTGCCTGTTGCAGGCCGAGCACGGCCACGCCGGATGGGTGCTGTATCCGCTTCTATTCCTGGGCACGGCGGCCGGGGTGGGGGCCGGGCTGGCGGCGGCGGCGCGGGCGGGCAGCCTGAAAGCCGAGGCGCCCCGGCTGGCCGCCACCCTGGCCCGGCTTTCCGTCGCCGCGCTGGCCGCCTTCGGGGCGGCGGTGGTGGCGTATCTCGGGCGCTCGAACCTGGTGATGTGATGGCCCTGCGCATCCCCGCTCCGGCCTGGCCATTTCCCTCCTGGGCAAAAAAGGGGAGAGGAGGGGGGATCGGTCTGTTGAGCCTCCTGCTGGTGGCGTGCGGTGGCGATGGGGCGAAGCCCCCCGCCCACGGCGAGCCGGCCCCCGCCTTCCAGGCGACCACCCTCTCGGGCATTCCCGTGCGGGTGCCCGCCGACTACGCCGGCCGAGTGGTGGCCCTGCGCTTCTGGGCCGACTGGTGCCCCTATTGCCGCCGGGAGATGGCGGAGCTGGGGCCGGTGCACACCCGCCTGCGCGCCCAGGGCCTGGAAATCCTGGCGGTGAACGTGGCCCAGGACGCGGACACGGTGCGCCGCTTCATCACGCCGCTGGGCATCGCCTATCCGGTCCTGCTCGATCCCGACGGCGCCATCGTCCGCTCCTATGGCGTGCGGGCCCTGCCGGTCACCTGGTTGCTGGACCGGCGCGGGGTGGTGCGTGGCAAGATCGCAGGCGAGGCGCCGGCGGCGGTGTTCGAGGCACGGGTACGGGCCTTGCTGGACGAGGGACCGTCCGCGCCTCGGCCCGCGCCGCCGACGCCGGCCGAGGAGGGGAAGCCGGGCCATGCAGGCTGAGATGACCCTGACCCTGGCCTTCCTCGCCGGCCTGGCCGGCGCCGGCCATTGCTGGGCCATGTGCGGCGGCCTGGCCGGCGGGCTGTTCCTGGCCGGGGCGAGCTCGCCCCTCGCTTATTCCCAATGGGCCTATCATGGTGGCCGCGTGCTGGCCTATGCCCTGATCGGCGCCCTGGCCGCCGGACTGGGACAGGCCGTGGTCCTCACCGGCGGGGTGGGGCGCGCACAGGGCGTCCTGTATCTGGTCGCCGGTATCCTGGTGGTGCTGGCCGGATGGCGCGCGGCGGGCCTCCCGCCCTGGCGGCAACGCGCCGGGTGGTGCGCCGACCGCCCCGCGCGGGCGGCGCTTGCACACCCCATGCCGGCAAAGGACCTGCCGCGGCAGGCATGGCCGCTGGCGGGCTTCGTCAATGGCCTCATGCCCTGCTCCCTGGTGTTTTCCCTCGCCCTGAAGGCCGCCACCGCCCCTTCCGTCGCCACCGGCGCGGCCTGGCTGCTGGCCTTCGGCCTGGGCACCGTGCCGGCCATGGCCCTGGCGGCCGGCCTGGCCCAGGCACTGGGCCGGCAATCCCTCGTCTGGCTGCGCCGGCTGGCCGGCCTGCTGCTGGTGGTGCTGGGGGCGCAGACGATCTGGGCCGGCGCCCGGTTTTTCCACGTCATGCTGCACCTGTGAGCGGCATTTTTTCCGAGGAGATCTCCATGCAACGACGCGACCTTTTCAAGCTTCCCCTCATCGCTTCCGCCGTGCTGGTGGCGGCGCCCGCCCGCGCGGCGGCGAGCTGCGACACGGACGGCACCCCCAACCAGTTCATTCCCAAGACGCCCAAGGATCCCACCCCCTTGGTGGACGAGCTGAAGAAGTATCCCAAGTGTCCCTACTGCGGCATGGACCGTACTCAGTTCCACCATGCCCGGCACCTGGTGCAGTACGCGGACGACCTGGTGGACGGCACCTGTTCCATCCACTGCCTGGCGATCTCCCTGGCCATCAACCTGGACCGCGAGCCCAAGGCCATCCACGCGCCGGACAACGCCAGCCCGGCGGCGGTGAAGCCGCTGATCGGCGTGGACCAGGCCACCTATCTCATCGGCGGCGATCTGCCCGGGGTGATGACCAAGCGCGGCAAGACCTCCTATGGCAGCGCCGAGGCTGCGGCGGCGGCGCGCGCGAAGCACGGCGGTGAACTGGGGGACTTCGGCGCGGCGCTGGCGGCGAGCTACGCCGACATGGCCGCGGACACCATGATGATCCGCAAGAAGCGCGAGGAGCGCCGCCGGCACATGATGAAGAAGACCGGCTGATGCGCGCCTTCCTCGCCGCCTGCCTGCTCGCCCTGGCCCTGCCGGCCGGGGCGCAGGGTTTTCCCGCGCCGACGCCGCGCGATCTTTGCCCGGTATGCGGCATGGTGGTGTCCAAGTACCCGGCCTGGATCGCCACCGTCGTCTACAAGGACGGCCACGCGCACCACTTCGACGGCGCCAAGGACCTGTTCAAGTACCTGTTCGATGTGCAGCGCTATGCGCGCGGCCATCGCCGGGAAGACATCGTCCGCAGCGGCGTCACCGAGTATTACGGCCTGACGCGCATCGACGCGCGCCAGGCCTGGTACGTCATCGGCTCCGACGCGCTGGGCCCGATGGGGCATGAGCTGATTCCCCTGGCCAGCCGCGAGGACGCGGAGGAGTTCCTGCGCGATCATCGCGGCCGCCGCATTCTGCGCTTCGACGAGGTGACGCGGGATCTGCCTGCCCGCCTGGACACGGGCAGGTTTTGAACGCGCTCGCTGCGGGCGGCTTGGAGAGAAGAGGCATCCCGGGCGATGCCGGCCAAACCGCAGCATTCGCCGGCGCACCGGGGCTGCTGGCCCAAGTCCCCGCACGTGACCTTCGGGCCGGCGCGCGCCGCGCCCTCGACGGGGCTCGTAACGGGGCCGATCAGCTTCGTTTTCCGCGGGGCGACGGCTTTGCGGTCCTTGGCTGCCATGCTCTGCTGCCTTGTGCCATTCCACCCCCCGTTTCGATGGGCTGGACCCGGGCGGCGTCGAACAGGATGAGGCGCAACGCCATCCCGACCCAGCCGCGATCGAGGCTATGACAAGTCTTCTTCGGAACCGCTGCTGACCTGCCGCTCGAGCACCAGCTGTCAACACCATCGAGCCCCGGCCTCGCCGGCGGTCCCCGCCCTGTCGTTCGTGCGGCCAGCATGCCCTGGGACCGCCGCCCGCCGTATCCCGCGGCCGGGGATCGGTTTAGTCCTTGCTGCCTTCACTGCGCCGGCTAACATGAAAATGCCCCGGAACGCACGCGAGCCTACCACCGGCTGTTGTTAGCCTGAGGGGCGGAGTGATGGTCATCCGCAAGCATGAATGTCGCCAGTCCGTTCCCTCACCCCCAACCCTATTCCCGCAAGGCGGGAGAGGGGCGTTTCGAGCGTCGCACACGCGACTTTCAGGTTAACGAGAGGATTTTCCGTTCGTTTTTCTTGAAGGGTATCGGGCAAGCGCCCCGCGAGCGCCGAGTGCCCCGCTCCGCCGACGGCGAGCCAGGATGGACTCGCAGACGGGGCCTGTGCGCAGTGCACGTCGTGACACACCGGGAGAACCGAGATGCCCGAAGAACTCAATGTGGTCATTCATCCAAGCAGGCCTGCAGCCGCCGAGCCGGCCGATAAGCCTGTCGTCAAACATGCATTCCTGAAGAGGAGGGTGCCGGCGAGCGGCAAGTTCGAGAAGAAGCCCACGACCCAGACGGTCATCGAGGCGCCGGGGATCTTCGCGAGGTTCACGTACTGGGACGCCGGTGGTACCGAGGATCTGCTGCTGTGGTCGCATGGCATGCAGGACCCCGGTTTGGCCGACCCCAACGCCAGGGACATTCCCCCGAAGAACTACGCCTTCACCATCCCGTTCGACAGGGCCTTGTTCAATCCGTCATTGACCAATCATCCCGATCGGCTGCTCCACTTCCTGACCACGTTCTTCCTGAGCGAACGCAGGGCCAGCTTCAGCAGCCCGGCCCCGCTGCTTTACATCTACCCCTTCATGCCGAAGAACCCGGACATCGAAAAGACGCTGCAGGCAATTTCCCGCTACGAGATGTGCGACATCCTGTACCTCACCCTGCTGACCAACGTGCCGTACATCACGCTTGCCGATTTGCTGCGGGCCCCCCTGCACGGCAGGCGGCTCTGCGACAAGTATTCCTCGATACTGCTGCTGGCCTGCCGCTCGGACACCAGCGAGCACAAGATCGGCTGCGGGGGCGCCGCCGAGGCGCCGGCAGACGGCTTGTATTCGGTCGCGGGACAATGTTTGATCAAGATCCCCTAGGGCGCGGAAGGGGCCGCAAGCGCCCGCTAGTGCCCATGCATCGCGGCGTCGGGCCGAGGTGGTCGGGTCTTGCGGCGATGCATCCGCTCGCGCGCACCGGGCTCGATGCCACGCCCGTTGAGCCCCCGCCTCGCCATGGCCTTCACCCTTGTCCCGCCAGCAGACTCGCGGCCGCCGGCAAGGCATGTTGCGGTGTGCCGTGCGACGGGGAGGGGGTGGATGAAGGCACATGCCGATCCGGCCGGCACGCGGAGGCTGCCACGCATGACCCGCCCGCCGCGCCTGCCCTGAGGGCGCCGCCATGACGGCCATCGATCCCTACGCGCTGGTCTACTGGGTCGGCATGGCGGCCGTGGCCGTCAACGCCATCACCGCCGTCCTGGAGACCGAGGACAAGGGCATGGACCTGGTCGGCGCCGTCGTGGTGGGCCTGGCCGCCAGTCTCGGCGGCGGCACCCTGCGCGACGTCCTGCTCGACCGCCGGGTGTTCTGGCTCACCGACCCGGCCTACCTGATCTGCGCCCTGCTCTCCGTCGCGCTCACCTTCGCCGTCGCCCGCCGCGCCCGCCTCACGGCCGGCGGCTTCGTCATCCCGGACGCCGTCGGCCTGGCCCTGTTCACGGTCGTCGGCACCCAGGTGGCGCTGGACCTGCAGACCCCCTGGCTGGCGGCCTCGCTGATGGGGGTCATCACCGGCGTGCTGGGCGGCGTGCTGCGCGACGTGCTGGTCAACGAGGTGCCGCTGGTCATGCGCCCCGGCACCCTCTACGCCACCGCCTCCTGGTGCGGCGCCCTGGCCTGCATCGCGGCGCTCGCCGTGGGGGCGGGCGAGGCCCTCGCCATGCTGCTGGGCGGCCTGGTGGTGTTCGGCCTGCGCCTCATGGCGATCCGCTACCAGGTCCGCCTGCCCACCTTCCGCGCGCGCGACCCCGGGCGTTGAAGCGCGTCTCATCGGCAAGGGGCGCGCCGATGCGTTGGGCGGCAGGCGGGCAGACGCCGATGCCGACCCGGTGGCCAAGCCGGCGCGGCATCTCCTCGGCACGGGAATGGGGGACGCAGAATGGGGTATATTTCCGTCACCCTTCACCCTTCACCCTTCACCCTTCACACTTCACACTTCACCCATGAAGAAACCCAAGACCTACGACGAATACGTGGACCTGGTGCATCAGTCCGTCTACGAGGTGGACGAGATGCGTTCGGTCATCGAATACGATCCCGAGAACATGGAGCGCTGGTCAGGCCTGCTCGACCACCTGGACGTCATCCTGCGCAAGCTCTACGACGAGATGGTGGCCGACACCTACACCTTCCCCACCGGCAAGGACCTCGGCTACATGCAGGTCCTGAACCGCCACGGACCGAGTCTCCCCTTCAAGCAGCTGCTGCTGGTCATCAACGACACCCACAAGAACG
>JALOTG010000318.1 GCA_025458005.1 Thiobacillaceae bacterium | reverse complement strand
TGGGTCAGGTTGGCCAGCAAGCCATCGGTGGCCGCCTTGCCGCCGACCATGTCGCCGATCTGCATGCTGAAGGTGAAGTACTTGATGTTCTTGCCTTCGTCGAAGGTGAAGCAGAGCGGGTCGCTGTTGTTCACCTGATCGCAGGGGTTGCCGTTGGCGTCGAAAGTGAAGGCGCCCAGGCCCTTGTCCTCCTCGGCCACCACGGCGTAGATGACCGAGTCGGCCAGGTTCTTCGGTGCCCGAGAGTCATAGCCATACACGGCCAGGCGCGGCCGGGTGGCGGCGGTGTTGCCGACCAGGGGCAGGCCCGCCTCGGTGACGCACAGCTGGGTCTCCTTCTCGCCGTTGGTGCTGTCGGGATTGCCGGTCAGGACCGTGACGGTGTCCTTGCACAGGTCCTTGAGGCCGTAGTTCCGCGGATCCAGCACGATGCCGCTATCGTCGGTGGGCACCGCGACACCCGCGGTTGCCAGGGCCGCGCCATAGCAGTAGGGCGTCGGGTTCGTCACGTTGCACTTGGCGTTGTCGGTCAGCCGCATGGGCATGGCGAAGGGCACGAAGGGTTTGGGCTTCTGGGTGGTGGCGGGGTCGCTGGCCGCCAGGGCCTCGTAATCCACCAGGGTCATCGACGTGGCACCGGTGGCATCCGTCGGGTTCTGCACCACGTCGAAATGGTCGGCGTCGATGTAGCTGTACCAGACGTCGGTCCCGCTGTTGGCCACGGCGCCGCTCCAGCCCTCGCCGGGGCCTTCGCCCTGGCCGCCGCGCAGGCCGTCCGGGTCCTCCTGCCAGGTGATGGCGCAGCCGGCGCCGGCCACGCACACGGTCTCGACGCGGTTGACGTCGCGCCGGCCCGAGGTCAGGCGCTCGGCCTTGAACCAGCGCATGTAGCTCGACTCGGTGACTTCGGTGGTGCGCGGGTCGTCGCCCTGGTTCAGCACGCCGCGCGCGGTCCACAGGCAGTTGTAGGGCACCTCGCCGACCGCCTGATTGGGTACGTAGTCGTCCTCCTCGGCGTAGTTCACGGAGCCCTGGGAGCCGCCGACGCCATACATGTCGAGCAGGTAGAGGTCATCGGGCGAGGCTTTGGTCAGGTCGATGCCCAGGTAGGTGGCGATGGCGGCGCGACGAGCCGCGGTGGCGGGGTCGTCGGGATTGTCGAGGGAGTAGTTGGGCTGACCGCTGCCGCAGTAGCGGCTTTGCCAGGCCACCAGAGCCTTGTTGCCAGCGATGCTGTGGAAGACGTTGGTCACGTCGCCGGGATAGTTGTAGGCCGTGTCGGCGAAGAGGGGGATGTCGGCGCGGGTGACGTTGCAGTTGGCGTTGTCGCAGGACGTCTCCATGGCCGACTCGGACAGGTTGGTCTTCTTCCAGGTCACGCCGTCGTCCAGGCTGATGGCGCCATAGGCGTCGCGCTTGCCGTGGCCGATGAAGCCGACGTCCGGCACCTCGACCACCGGACCGTACATGTAGACGCCGATCAGGGGCTTGGCCAGGGTGCGCGTGGTCACCACGACACCGTCGATATTGGTATAGGCGGTGGCGTTCTGGGCATCCGGATCCGGCGACACCTCAAGGGCGGTCCCGTTGGCCGCCTGCATCGGCACGTAGAACTTCATCTGGTGGATGAAGGCGTGCTCGGCCTCGTCGATGTGGCCCGCCACGGTGGCGGTGGGCAGCTTGGACATGCTCTTCAGCACCGGCTTGCCGGGCTGGCCGTTGCCGCCGTCGTCGGCGACCACGAAACCGGTGGCCAGGGCCGTCAGCACGGCCAGGGTGAGGGTACTCAGTTTGGGTGCTTTCATGGCTTCCTCCTGTCGAAATGCATCCCCGCGATGAAGAAGAACACCGGGATGCATGGGTGGAAGTCGCTATACACCCCGCTGCTATACCCAAGTTAGCCGGCTGGTAGAGATGCGCTATAGGACAAAATCGGATCTTCATGTCGGACAAATTCCCACACGCCTTGGACCACTTCCGGCGAGGGGACAGGTAACACCCTGTAACAAATGCGTCCGGCGGCGAAACCGGCGGGTCACGGCGGGCGGCTATGCTGCCCTGGAAGGCAGGGACGCCGACACCGAGTCGGCGCGCCGGTCAGGACGCAACGACGTTGAAAGGAGCGAATCATGGGCAAGGACATGCTGTGGATCACCCTCTTGGCGCTGGCGGTGGGGGCCGGCGCGGCCCTGGCCAAGGGGCCGGGCAACCCCGGCGAGGGCCAGGGCTACGGCCAGCACGGCCAGCACGGCCAGCAGGCCGGCCAGGAGGCTGGCCAGGACGTGGGCCAGCGCAAGGCCCAGGGGCAGGACGAGGCGCGGCGCGGCGAGCAGCGCCAGCGCAAGGACCAGGCGCGGGGGCGGCCGCGGGACGGCAGCGGGCCGATGCAAGAGAACCCCGCCGCGACCCAGGCGCGGGGGCAGGGCGAGAAGCGCGACCAGGACCAGGCCGGGGGGCAGTCGCCCGGCCGGCCCTGAGCCGCCCGGGCAGGAGGCCCGCGCGCGGGCCGCGGGGCGGGGAAGCGGAGGGCATCGAAAGGCGGGCGTCGCGCGAGGCCCGTGGAATGCCGGGGGAGGGTCCGCCCGGCCGCCGTCTCGGAACCTCAGTTCAGCGGACTGCTCGCTGCGCCTCGACGACGTCCGGTCGGATGGGTGTGTTCTTGGGG
>JALOTG010000017.1 GCA_025458005.1 Thiobacillaceae bacterium | reverse complement strand
TGGCCGGAGGGGATCTCCCGCCCGAGCAGGGCGTAGACCAGCGTCCCCTCGGCGTCCTGGGGATACTTGGTGCGCACCGCCTCGGCGCGGATCGTCCCGTCAGCCGGCAGGGCGGCGCGCAGGCTGGCGAGCGCGTCGGACTTGTTGTCCTCGACGCCGATCACGACGCGCGGGGCGCCGCAGGCGCGCATGGCGTAACGGATGCCGCGCATCACGTCGTCCGGGCGCTCCAGCATGACGCGGTGGTCGCAGGTCAGGTAGGGCTCGCACTCGGCGCCGTTGATGACCAGGGTGTCCACCGCCACCCCCTCCGGCGGCGAGAGCTTGACGTGGGCCGGGAAGGCCGCCCCGCCCAGGCCGGCGATGCCGGTCGCCTGGATGGCCTGGATCAGCTCACGCCCGGCGAGGGCGTCGGCGTCGCGCTCCTCGCGCCACAGGACGCGCTGGTCGGCGGCCTCCCAGGTGCGCAGGACGATGCAGGTGACCATGCCGCCGCTGGCCGCCAGGCGCGGCTCGATCGCCTTGACCACGCCGGTCACCGGCGCGTGCACGGGCAGCGACAGGAAGCCGTCGGGCCGCGCGAGAGGCTCGCCGCGCACCACCTCCTGGCCCACGGCGACGATGGGGATGGCCGGCTTGCCGATGTGCTGCGCCAGGGGCAGGACCATCTCCGGCGCGAACGGCAGGCGGCGGATGGGCAGGTGGGCGGTGTCCTTGTGGCCGTCCGGATGGATGCCGCGGGGGAAGGTCCTATGACCGAACAACGGGAATGGGGGATGCGGGATGGCGAATGGGAGCCCCCACTCCTTACGCAACAGTGCCATGCCCTTTCCCATCACCCATTCCCCATCCCGCTTTCAGTTGAACTTCGCCGCCCGCGCGATCAGCTTGTCGAGGCCCGGCTCGCTCAGGTTCCAGGGCGTGCCGGGGTGCAGGCAGCCGGCGGTGCACTTCTCCGCCGCCTTGACCAGGGTCGCGTAGGGCGTGCCCTGCGGGTTGACCACCGTGGCCTGCTTCTGGTCGTTGTAGGCGAAGGTCCTGGGCGCGAGCTTGGTGCACTCGTCGCAGGCGGGGCACTCGGGCGTCTCGACCCACACCGGCTCGTAGCCGTCCGCCGCCGCCGGGCGGGCGGGCGCCGCCGGGGAGGCCATCGCCGCCGCCGGCGCGTCCGCCGCCACGCCGGCGCCGAAGCTGGCCAGGCTGGCGCTGAGCTTGGCGAGCAGGTCGGCGCGGGCGCGCTCGGCGATGGCCCGCTCGTCCACGGCCGGGCGGTCGAGGCCGGCGACGTTCTTCAGCTGCCGCCAGAAGCGCAGGCGCTCCTCGCAGGACTTCACCAGCGGCTCGGCGACCAGCACGCGCATCAGCCGGTTCTTCTTGTCCACCGCCCAGAGGTAGGGGAACCTGCCCTCGCGCTCGTCCTCGCCGAGCTTGAGGAAGTCGGCCAGGGGCAGCATGTCGTCCGTCCAGGTGTCGGCCGGCGCCTTCTTGAACTGCTTGGCGAAGCGCCCCTCGGTGAGGGCGAAGTCGGCAAAGGTCAGCGGCAGGGTCATGGACTGCTCGGCGCCCTCTTCGTCCACGTACTTCAGGGTGTACTCCGGCCAGTCGGCCTCGATCTCCGGGTTGCCTTCCAGGGAAACGCACTCGCTGAAGGTCTCGCCCAGGTCCGGGTCGTACTTGAACAACGGATAGGCGCGCGCCTCCACCGCCAGCTTGGATTGCTCCACCGAGCGGTCATCGCCGACGCCGTGTTCCACCGGGCAGACCGAGTAGATGTTGAACAGCGCCGGGCGGCGGCTGTTGAGGCCCTCGATGTAGCCCTCGATCAGGTGCGTGGTGTGGGCGATGCCGCTCTGCAGCACGTAGGCGGTGCGGTGGGTCATGCCGATCAGGCTCATCTCCTTGCGGATCTCCCGCTTGCCCTGGGCCGACTTGCCGTAGGGGGTCATGTCCGCCACCTGGCCGACGAAGGTGGAGGTGGCGGCCTGGCCGCCGGTGTTGGAGTAGACCTGGGTGTCCACCACCATCACCTTGATCGGCTTGCCGCTCATCAGCGCCCGCGACAGGTTCTGGAAGCCGATGTCGTACATCGCCCCGTCACCGCCGATGGACACCACCGGCGGGCAGAGCTTCCATTCCTCGTCGCTGAAGCGCTCCCAGTTGAAATAGGTGAAGGTCGGGTCATGCTCGGCCGGGTTGTAGCCTTCGTTCAACTCGATCTCGGCCTGGCGCACCGCCTTGAAGCCCTCCGCCATCTTCGCCATGTGGCCCTCGAAGAGGCCCAGGGCGACCGACGGCGAGTCCTGGAACAGGTGCGAGGTCCACGGGAAGGGGTAGGGGTTGTAAGGGTAGGTGGAGCCCCACACCGAGGTGCAGCCGGTGGAGTTGACGATGCCCATCTCGGCGCGGCCGCGGCGGGTCGGGCCCTCGACGTAGCGCCAGCGCAGGTCCTTCAGCCGCTCCAGCAGCTGGGTGGCCCAGGTCAGCCACTGCGGGTCGATGGGCTTCGCCTCGCGGGCCTCGCCCAGGCTCTCGGACAGGTTGGCCAGGGTCAGGTCTTCCCCCTGGTGCGCCCGCACCGCCTGGATCACGGCGCGCGTGTCGCTGAAGTCCACCGATTCGGTCAGCTTCATGCGGATGTGCTTCTCCAGCCCCATGATCAGGCCGTCGATCTTCTCCACGTAGGCCTTCACGCGCGGCTGCATGAGCGCGGTCACGGTGGAGGCGAACAGGTGGATGGCGGTCTTCTCGCCGCAGCCAAGGCAGGCGCCGTCGCCGCAGGCCATGGCGCCGTAGTTCTTCTTGTCCAGCAGCAGGGTCTCCAGGGCGCCGATCTTCTCGTCCAGGCTGTCGATGCGGCTGTACTTGGCCGGGGTGCTGGGCAGGTCGAGCCAGAACCGCCAGTCGCGGCGCAGGCCCTCGATGGATTCCCGGGTCTGGGTCACCATCTTCAGGGCGTCGTCCTCGCAGACCTCGACGCACAGCTTGCAGCCCTTGCAGGTGTAGGGGTTGACGGTGATGGAGAAGAGGCCGCCGCTGCCCTTGGCCTTCTTCTCGCGGGTGGTCCAGTAGGGCTTGGTGGTGGCGAAGCGGAACTCGCCCAGGGCGGACTTCAAGAGCTCGAACTCGGCCGCCAGGCGCTCGCGCTCCTCGCCCTGGGCGGGATCTTCAGAAAGGCTCTCGGCGATGGCTTGTTGCATGAGTTCATGTACGTCCAAGCCGTCCTTCTCCAATTTGACCCGCAGCTTCTTCTCCACGCCGCGCACTGCCCTGCGCAGGAAGCGGGTCGGCCGGCCGCCCAGCTCGATGTTCTGCACGGCGGTGTTGAGGACGTCCGCCACGTCCGTGACCAGGCCGGGGATGGCCGAGTCCGGGCAGGCGGTGTAGCAGTTGCCGCAGGCGGTGCAGTTCTCCGCGATCCACTCGGGATGCTCGAAGCGGATCTGGGTCATGTCGCGGAACACGCCGGTGACGGCGGGGATGAGGGCCTGGCCGATGAAGGGGTCGACCAGGTTGTCGCCGCCCTGGCCGGTGGCGTAGAAGCTGCCGGTGGCCTCCCAGAAGCGGTGGATGTCCGCGGAGCGTCCATCCCCCTCGGGCTGCTGCTTGAGCATCATCGGCAGGACGGCCTCGCGCCTGACGGCCTCCGGGCGGGCGCCCACGCGCATCAGCCCGGTCGGGATCTCATGCAGTTGCTCGTAGCCGCGCCGCACCACGCGCAGGTTGTCCTCCACCACCCGCTTGCCCTTCTTGCCGAACTTGGCCTGCAGCTGGTTCTCGATGGCGGCGAACAAGGAGTCCTCGTCGAAGCCGGCCTTCTGCATCACGTCGGAGGCGTGGAAGAAGGCGCCCTGGAAGGCATTGCCCTGCATGCGCAACTGCAGGTCGGGGTTGGTGGCCTCCTCGCGGGCGATCCTGAAGGCGTCCAGGTAGAACACGCGGATGCCCTGCTCGACGATGGTCTTCTGCGCGTGGACGGGGAAACTGGCCCACACCGCCTCGGGGGAGTCCAGGTTGCTCTGGATGACGAACACGCCGCCCTTGGACAGTCCGCTCACGGCGTTGGTGTGAGAGAACACGGAGGGGTCGGGCGACAGCACCACGTCGACGTGGGTGTATTCGCAGTTGACGCGGATGGGTTCTGGGGCGGCCGACAGGTAGTAGGTGGTCGGCATGCCCTTCTTCTCGGAGCCGTACTTCGGGTTGGCCTTGATGTCCCAGCCCAAGAGCTCGAACAGGGTCATGGCCAGGTTCTTGCCGGTGGTGACCGCGCCCCAGCCGCCCACCGAGTGCATGCGCACGGCGATCGCCTCGCGCGGCATCAGGTTGGGGTTCTCGCTGCCGCGCAGGGCCAGTTCCCGGATACGCGGATAGGCCTCCTGCAGGGTCTGCAGCTGGATCTCCTGCTTCGGCGTGGCGGCCGCGTCGCGCACGAAGTCCACCGACAGGTAGAAGAACTTGCGGTGGTCGCCACGTTTTTCGCCTTTGCCACCCTCCAGCATGTTCTCCACCGCCGCCACCAGCCCCTCGGGCTGCAGGTCGCGCGAGCCCAGGCCGTAGCAGCCGGAGTACAGGCGCGGCATATCCTTGGCGGAGGCGTAGGTGGCGTAGCCTGGGAAGGCCCCCTCGGCGGCGCCGTTTTCCAGGCACTTGGTGACCGTGGCACGCACCTCGCGCATCAGCGGCAGGTCCTCGGCCAGCGGCTGGTCGGTGCGTTCCAGCACCGCCACGCCCTTGCGGCCCTTGAGCACCTGACCCAGCAGGTCGCCCGGGAAGGGACGGAACAGGGTGATGTGCACCACGCCCACCTTGACCTTGCGCTCGGCGCGGAACCAGTCCGCCACCGCCTCGGCCTGCACGGTCATGCTGCCCTGGCCGACGATCAGGTAGTCGGCGTCCTCGCAGCGATAGGTGTCGATGCGGCCGTAGCGGCGGCCGGTCAGCCCGGCGTACTCGGCCAGGCAGCCGTCCAGGATGGCCGGGATGTGCTGGAAGAAGTAGGGCCGCTGCGCCGCCACGGTCTGCATGTAGGCGTCCTGGTTGGTCACCGCGCCGGACACCATGGGCGCGTCGACGTCCCAGATGGCCGGCACGCGACGGCGCTTGTCGCCGTAGATCATGCGCTGGGCGGGGGTCGGGCAGTCGATCAGGTCGTCCGGGCGGCCCAGGTACTCGGCCACCAGCGCCTTCTCCGGCACCAGCACCGGCTCGATCAGGTGGGTGGTGAGGAAGCCGTCCATGGCCAGGATGGCCGGGGTCAGCGAGAGCTCGGCGGTCTTGCGCGCGACCAGGTTGAGGTCGGCGGCGGCCTGGGCGCTGCGCGCGAAGACCTGGATGAAGCCGGTGTCGTCGACGCTGTGGTAGTCGTCGTGGCCGCAGTGCACGTTCAGGGTGGCCTTGGTGATGGCCCGGCAGCCCATGTTGAGTAAGTAGGGCAGGCGTTTGCCGACCGCCCCGTAGAGCGACTCGTGCATGAAGGCGACGCCCTGCGCGGAGCTGAAGTTGGTGGCCCGCAGGCCGGTCATGGCCATGCCGGCGGTGACCCCGGCGGCGGCATGCTCGGACTCCGGCTCGACGAAGATCAGCGGCCGGCCGGAGACGTTGAGGTGCCCGGCGGCGGCCGACTCGGCCCAGTACTCGCCCATCTGCGTGGAGGGGGTGATGGGATAGGCGCCGGCGGCGTCGGAGGCCTCGCGCTCGACCAGGATCACGGCGGTGTTGCCGTCGATGGCGTCGCGCACGCCGGGATACCTGACCGACCGCTGCTCGGCCTTGGCGGACACGCCGTGCTCCAACAGATTCATCTCGAAGATCTTCTTGAACATGATTCGCTCCTCACTCGCTCATCACCGGCAGCGCCGTCCGCCGCACGATCCGTTTCGCCGCCTTGCCCTTGCTCGCCCGACCGTCCTCCAGCCAGACGATCGCCCCGCTTTCGCAGCGCTGGGTGATGTCCGGACCGGCCAGGGCATTCTTCGCGTAGTCGATCACCGCCAGTTCGTTCTCCAGGCGCATCAGCCCCGCCGGGGCGTCGGCCACGCACTTTCCGCAGGCGGTGCAGGCCACCTCGCACTGGCGCTCGGCGGCATCCTTGTCGGCATGATTCGCGCAGGCCACCCAGAGCTTGCGCGACACCGGCTGGAGGGAGAACAGCTGCTTGGGACAGACCTCGACGCAGTCGCCGCAGGCGGTGCACTTCGCCGTGTCCACCACCGGCAGGCCCCACTGGTCCAGGTGGATGGCGTCGAATTCGCATACCGACTCGCAGTCGCCCAGGCCCAGGCAGCCCCAGGCGCAGGCCTTGCCGCCGCCGCCGACGGTGGCCGCGGCGCGGCAGGTGGAAAGCCCTTCATAATGGGCGCGCATGCGCGCGACATGCCGCCCGCCGGCGCAGGCCAGGCGCGCCACGCGCTTCTCGGCCTGGCCAAGATCGACGCCCAGGAAGCGGGCGATGTGGGCGTTCATCTGGGGGGCGTTGACGGTGCACCTGACCGGCTGCAGATGGCCGGCCACCAGTTCCTCGGCGAAGTTGCGGCAGCCGGCGGTGCCGCAGGCGCCGCAGTTGGAATGCGGCAGCATTTCCTCGACCTGGTCGATGCGGGGATCCTCGTAGACGTAAAGCCGGCGGTTGGCCGCCGCCAGCACCCAGGCCAACAGGGCACCCAGGGCCGCCATGAAGGCCCCCGCGAGCGCGATACCGGTCAACGTATCCATCGGCATACCCCTGTACTGAATATATAGATACGGCCCTCAAGACCCCAAGATCTTGATTGTTTCAGTTTGCAGTCTATAAAGATTTCAATGATTCGAATGACTAATTATTTAAATTTTATGTATTGTCCATATTAATGATTAATCTCGAACCCGCACGCGACGAGGACACCCCATGAGCAATGACTCCCCCCTCTACTACAAGAACAACCGCCTGAAGCAGCTGCGCGCTTTCTACCAGGTGGTGCGCTGCGGCGGCATCTCCAAGGCGGCCGAGAAGCTGTTCCTCTCGCAGCCCTCGGTATCGCTGCAGATCCAGGCCCTGGAACGGGAACTGGCGGTGACCCTGTTCGAGCGGCGCGGACCCTACCTGAAGCTGACCCCGGAGGGCGAGGTGCTCTACCGGCTGACCGAGCCGCTGGTGGAAGGCATCGACAAGCTGCAGGAGAACTTCGCCGCGCAGTTCGGCAAGCTGGAGTCCGGCGAACTGAACATCGGCGCCGGGGAGTCGACCATCCTCTACTTCCTGCCCGAGCCGGTGCGCCGCTTCGTCGCCGCCTACCCCAGGGTGCAGGTGAAGATGCACAACGTCACCGGCCGGGACGGCCTGAAGATGCTGCGCGCCGACGAGATCGACTTCGCCGTGGGCTCCATGCTGGAGGTGCCGGAGGACATCGAGTACCGGCCCATCGTCAGCTTCGACCCCATGCTCATCACCCCCCTGGACCATCCCCTGGCGGAGATGGCGAGACAGGGCGAGGTGACCCTGGAGGACGTCAGCCACTACGGCCTGATCCTGCCACCCAGCCACCTCTCCACCTGGCGCATCGTCAAGTACGTGTTCCAGAAGCACAACCTGACCTTCACCGTGACCCTGGAGGCGGGCGGCTGGGAGGTGATCAAGAAGTACGTGGAGCTGGGCATGGGGGTGTCCATCGTCACGGACATCTGCCTGACCGGCACGGAGCGGCTGGCGCGCATTCCCCTCACGCGCTACTTCCCGCAGCGCGGCTACGGACTGGTGCTGCGCAAGGGGCGTTTCCTGTCTCCCCAGGCGCGCCGCTTCATCGACATGCTGGAAGAGGTCTACAACGGTGGGGATGCGCCGCCGATCCGGGAGGTTTTACCGCAGGCCGCCGCGGGCCTGCCGGCGAAAGGACGCCGTGGCCGGCGCAAGGCCGCCGGCCCCGAGGCGGCACCCCTGGCGGACATGGCCCTGAGCTGACGGCCGCCGGAGAAGGTTGTCAATTCGTCACCCTGCGCAAACCGGGCGCCGGGTCTGGCCGGATTCCGGCTTCGTCGCAATGACATGCCGGCAGCCGTCCGTCACGTGCCTAGAATGGCTCGGGGCGGTGCACCGCGTAGCCCTGGGCGTAGTCGACGCCGATCTCGCGCAGCAGGGCGAGCGTCTCAGCGTCCTCGACGCCCTCGGCGATGACCTTGAGCCCCATCTCCTGGCCGATGCGGCAGATGGCCTCGACCATCGTCCGGTCCAGGCGGTCCCGTGCCATGTGCTTCACGAAGGGCCCGTCAATCTTGATCATGTCCACCGGCAGGGTCTTCAGGTAGGCGAACGAGGACATGCCGCTGCCGAAGTCGTCCAGGGCGACGTGGCAGCCGAGGTCGCGCGCCGCGCGGATGAAGCGCATGGCCCGGTCCAGGTTGCCGATGGCGGCGGTCTCGTTGATCTCGAAGCCCAGACGCCCGGCGGCAACGACGCGCTCGCCCAGCAGGTCGCGCAGCTCGGTCAGGAACCGGTCGTCCGCCAGGGTGCGCGCGGACAAGTTGATGACCGGGACCAGGCCGCCCGCGAGCGCGCCGGCGTCCAGCCTGTCCAGGGTGGCGCGCAGGACCCAGCGATCCAGCTCCGGCATCAGGCCGTAGCGCTCCGCCGCCGGGATGAAGGCCATGGGCGGCACCAGCCCGCCCGCCTCATCCACCAGCCGCACCAGCACCTCGCCCAGCGGCGGTGAGCCGGGGTCGCCCCGGACCGGCAGGATGCGCTGGTGGTGCAGGACCAGGCCCCCTTCCTCCATGGCCCGCCGCAGCCGCTCCACCCAGCGCATCTCCCCGCGCCGCCGCAGAAGCTCCTCCTCGCCCGAGCGGTGCACCCAGACCTGGTTGCGTCCCTTTTCCTTGGCCAGATAGCAGGCGGCGTCGGCGCCGTTGAGCAGTTCGGCCGCGTCGCGCGCGTGCGGGTCGATGCCCACCAGGCCCATGCTGGCGCCGATCTGATAGACCCGACCCTCCCAGGAGAAGCGGAAGGCGGCCACGTCGTCGCGGACCTGCTCGGCGATGGCGCAGGCCTTGTCCAGGGGGCAGTTGGCCAGCAGCAGGCCGAACTCGTCGCCGCCCAGCCGTGCGACCGTGTCCCCGCTGCGCAGGCGCTTGAGCAGCAGCGCTGCCGCCTGGCGCAGCAATTCATCGCCCGCCACGTGTCCGGAGGTGTCGTTGACGATCTTGAACCGGTCCAGGTCCAGGTAGATCAGGACATGTTCGGCATCGTTGTGGCGGGCATCCTCCAGCAGCAGGCGCAGCCGATGCTCGAACTCGCCGCGGTTGACCAGGCCCGTGAGGGCATCGTGCTGCGCCGCCCAGGCGAGCCTGGTGGCGCTCGCCTCGGCCATCCGCCGCTGCTCGTCGAGGTCGTGCTCGGTCGCCCGGGAGTGCCGCATCACGCTGCGCGCCACGGCATAGCCGACCGCCAGGGCGAACAGGGTCGCGGCGACGATGATGACGAGGGTGCGCCGGTATTCCGCCTCGGTCTCGCTGAGCGCCCGGGCGCCGGTCCGCCGCTTCGCCTCCAGCAGGCAGTTGAAGCGGTCCAGGAGGATGGCCTCCACCGCCCTGACGTCTTCCACCAGCAAGCGCCGCGCCTCGTCCAACTCGTCCGCCTGCATGTGAGCCAGGGCCTGCTGGTGAAGGTCCTCGTCCTGCCGGATCACATGGCGCACCTCATCCCAGATGGCCCGGGAATCCGTACCCAGGCCCAGGGCCAGCAGCCGGTCGCGGGCCTTGATGAACTGCGCCCCGAGGTCGCGATAGTGCAGGAACTCCTCGTCCCGCTCGAAGGGGTCACGCATCAGGGCCATCTGGGCGAGACGGGCATAGCGTTCCCGCGCGATGGTGCGCATCTCGTGCAGCTGCTCGATCTGCACGCTTTGCACCTGCACCAGGCGCTCCATGCGCGCCTTGATCTCCAGCATGCGGGTGAGCACCAGCAGCATGGCGCCCAGGAGCAGCGCCAGGACCAGGGCGTAGCCTCCGGCGATGGCCCGCTGGGTCGACAGGTTGGGAAAGGGGACCGCCATCAATAAAGCTTCGTCATGCGCGACAGACGCGCATAGTGTCAGATGGCCAGCCGTCTTGCCAAACCTGGCCTGGACGCCGGCCGGAGCGCGGCGTCTTCGGCTACTGCGGGGCGCGTTCCGCCCGTCTGCGCTAACATTCCGTACCGACGCGTCCGGATCGATCCGAGTCCCGGTCGCGCAGCCCCGAACCCCCATGGAGCCGGCCCGTGTCATCCGAAAACCTGGTCGAGATCAGCCACCTGCGTTATGCCTATGGCGAGCGGGAGGTGCTGAAGGACATCAACCTCGTCATCCCGCGCGGCCGGGTGGTGGCCGTGCTGGGCTCCAGCGGCTGCGGCAAGTCCACCCTGCTCAAGCTGATCGGCGGCCAGGAGAAGCCCGCCGGCGGTCAGGTCAGCGTCGACGGCGACATCGTCCACCGGCTGGACTACGACGGCCTGTACCGGCTGCGCCGCAAGATGGGCATGATGTTCCAGGAGAGCGGCCTGTTCAGCGACCTCAGCGTCTACGACAACATCGCCTTCCCGATGCGCGAGCACACCGACCTGCCCGAGGCGATGATCCGCGATCTGGTGCTGATGAAGCTGCATGCCGTCGGCCTGCGCGGCGCGCACGGCATGATGACCGGCGAGCTGTCCGGCGGCATGTCGCGGCGGGTCGCCCTGGCCCGGGCCATCGCCCTGGACCCCATGCTGATCATGTACGACGAGCCCTTCGCCGGCCTGGACCCGATCTCGCTCAACGTCATCGCCAACATCATCCGACGGCTCAACGACGCCCTGGGGGTGACCAGCATCGTGGTCACCTACGACATCGCCGAGTCCCTCAAGGTGGTGGACTACGTCTACTTCATCAACGACGGGGGGGTGGTGGCCCACGGCCCGACGGCGGAGATGGTCAGGTCGGAACACCCCTTCGTGCACCAGTTCGTGCACGGCGAGCCGCACGGGCCGGTGCGCTTCCACTATCCGGCGCGGGATCTGCAACTGGACATGGGTTTGGGGGTGGCAACACCCGCCCGGGCCTGATCGCCCATCCGCCACCCGGACAGCCCGCCGCCGCAGGCAGAAAAAGGCCCCACCCATGGCGGGGCCTGGCATGCCGCCCGATTCAGCGGCGAGGACTCATTGCGCGCCGCGCAGGGGCTGCACCTCGGGGTTGCCGAAGACAGGGGCAGGGAGGGGGGCGAGCAGGTTGATCCGGTGCGTGTCCAGACTCCGCAGCGTTCCGCCCAGGCTGTCCTGCAGATACTGGGCAACGATCTCGGTGCCGTCCATCTGCTCGTAGTCGCCGATCTCGGCCACCGGCACGAAACTGGCCTTGCCGGTGTCCGGATCGCGCACCGCCACGCTGATGTTGGTGGCGGGCACCCGGTTGATCAGGGTGGGATCGGTGCCGTACCAGTAGGAGGCATAGGTGTAATTGTTGCCCAGCAGCAGATCCTGGCCCCCCACCTTGATGTTGGAGGAGCGGCCCGCGTCGAGCTGATACGGCGCGGGGGGGAGCGGCTGATAGGGATCGAGGTCCATGGTCAGGCCGGAGAAATTGAACAGCCAGCCGCCGGTCCACAGGCGCGGATCGGGGTTGAGGGAGCCGTCCGCGGCGTTCTCGATCTGGTTCTTCACCGCCTGCCCGCGGATGGTGCCCTTGGCGATGCGCGGGCCGATCGGGATGAAGTGGTAGAGGTCCTCCAGCCTGACCGGGCCGGGCGCCACGTGGGTGCCGTAGCGGAAGCCGCGGATGGCGCCGATGTCGGCTGCGGCCACCACCCGGAAGGCGTCGGTGAGGAAGTCGTGGGAGGTGCCTTCGATCACTCCCGGCATCGGTTCCCCGCTGAAGTTGGAGCGGTGCAGGCCCACGGCGGTGTCGCCCAGCACCGTGTCGATGGGCATGCGCAGCACGGCCTGGTTGAAGGGGTTCACCTGCCCGGCCTGGAAGGTGGCGGAGACGAAGGGCGCCCGGACCCGATCCACCAGCCTGGCGATCTTCCTGTCCTCCCGGAGGCTGGCGTCGATCACATGGGACTTCCACTTCCAGTCGTGCAGCCGCTTGTCCTTCAGGATCAAGCGCAACTCGCCCAGGCTGGTGCCATCCTGGCCCTGCTCGAAGAGGAGGGTCCGGCCGCCGCCGGGGGTGGCGACCACCACCGCCTCCGGCGTCTCCTCGTGCATGTCGGAGGACAGGACAACGTCCACGCCGTCGTTGCGCCCGGCCAGCAGGCTGTTGTTGGCCAGCCCCAGTTCGGACAGCATGATTACCAGGTCCACCTTGTCCACGTCGCGCAGCCTGGCGATCTGGGCGCGCAGTTCGGCCTCCACCTCGGACACGTCCGAAACGCCCGAGGAGCCCGGCGAGGAACTCAGGAAGCACAGCCCGGCAGTCACGGCGCTGCCCACCACCTGGGGACCGCGGTCGGTGGTGAAGCCCAGGATGCCCACCCTGACGCCATCCACGTCCTTGATGATGTAGGGAGGCAACACATAGGTGCCGGCCGCGCAGGGCAGTCCCGCCGCCGGGGCATTGCGGACATTGGCCGCCACCGTTCCCCAGGGGGCCACCGGATCGCCCGTCCCAGGCGTGGCGGGGTTGTCGACGAACAGGTCCTTGAAGCGCTGGGTGCCATAGACGAACTCCCAGTTGCCCGGCGCGAATCCGTCGATGCCGAACGCGTTGAGCACGTCCACCAGGGCCTGGCCGCGGGTGTATAGCGCCTCGGCGGAGCCCTGTATGGTGTCGCCCGTATTCAGCAACAGGGTGTTCTTCCTGGCATGCCCGTGCGGGTCGTCGCCGGCATGGTTGCGGATCTTCTCTATCAGGGTGTACATCCGCGCCAGTCCGCCCTCCCGTTTGTTGCCCCGGGCATCGCTGCGCAGATTGGGGCGCGGAACCAGGTGGCCGTGGATGTCGCCGATGTGGATCAGGGTGATCTGTTTCGTCTTGTCGCGCTGGTCGTGGCCGGGGTCGCCGGCCAGCGTGGCACCGGCCGGGATCACCGCCAGGCCCGCGGCGAGCAGACTGGTACAGGCCACGACCGGGGTCTTCCTGCGCTGTGTGGGTTTCCGCATGTCGATCTCCTCTCTCCAAAGGTTTATGCCCATCCCGTTCTTGTGAGGGATCCTGGCGGGATCCCGCAGGGCCGGGCGTCGTGCAGCCGGCGGCCGAACTGGCGCATTCGCGCAGCGCGTGCTACCGGATAAATATAGACGAGGGACCAGGTGACTTTATTCCAGGTTCTCGAATCGATGGCCGCCATGCAGCAGGAGGCAATCGACCCGAGCGGGGATGCATGGCGGCGGGAAACCGGGACGTCCGCCTGGCAATGCCAGGCTCGGCCGACGCCCCCAGGGGCGCTTGAAGCGGTATGGGCGGCAGGCGTTGAAGCCGGACAGGAAACTCACCCGCGCCCTGCCCTACGCGCGTGAATCGTGCCGGACCCGGACCGGGCCCCGGGGATGAGGTCCTATTGCAGGGAGGCCTGCATGGCGTAGGCGCACAGCGCCATCAGCGGCTGCGGCAGGATGCCCAGGACCAGCACGGCCAGGCCGTTGATCGACAGCAGCAGGCGGGCGTCGCCGGCCGGGGCGGGCGCCATCGCTTCGGCATGGGGCGTGTCGAAGTACATCAGCTTCACCACGCGCAGGTAGTAGTAGGCGCCGATCAGGGAGAACAGCACCGCCAGCACCGCCAGCCAGAGCCAGCCGGACCCGACCAGGGCCTGCAGGATGGTGAGCTTGGCGTAGAAGCCGACGAAGGGCGGCAGCCCGGCCATGGACAGCATCAGGATGCCCATCACGCCGGCCAGCCAGGGATGGCGCGCGTTCAGGCCGCGGTAGTCGTCCAGGTTCTCCGCCTCGAAGCCGGCGCGCGACAGGTGCAGGACCATGCCGAAGGCGCCCAGGCTCATGATCACGTAGGTCACCACGTAGAACAGGGCGGAGGAATAGCCGGCGAAGGTGCCGGTGAGCACGCCCAGCAGCAGGAAGCCCATGTGCGAGATGGTGGAATAGGCCAGCATGCGCTTGATGTTGGTCTGCATGATGGCGGCCAGGTTGCCGATGGCCAGGCTCAGCACCGCCATCACCGCCAGCATCTGCTGCCAGTCGCCGTGGGCCGGCTGCAGGCCGTCCACCAGCAGGCGGATGGCGAAGGCGAAGGCGGCCAGCTTGGGCGCCGAGCCGATGAACAGGGTCACCGCCGTGGGGGCGCCGTGATAGACGTCGGGCACCCACATGTGGAAGGGCGCCGCGCCCAGCTTGAAGCCCAGGCCGGCGACCAGGAACACCAGGCCGAAGGCCAGCACCAACTCGCTCTTCACCCCGGCATTGAGGGCCTCGGCCATCTTCGCCAGCTCCAGCGTGCCGGTCAGGCCGTAGAGCATGGACATGCCGTAGAGCAGCAGGCCGGAGGCGAGCGCCCCCAGCACGAAGTACTTCATGGCCGCTTCCACCGCCGTCGCCGAGTCGCGCTGCAGGGCGACCATGGCGTAGAGGGCGAGCGACAACAGCTCCAGGCCCAGGTAGAGGGTCAGGAAGTGGCTGGCGGAGATCATCACCATCATGCCCAGCACGGCGAACAGCAGCAGGGCGAAGTACTCGCCGCGGAACATGTCCCGGTCCGCCAGGTACTGGCGCGAATAGATCACCGCCGCGATGCCGGCCAGGTAGGTCATCAGCTTGAGCAGGTCGGCCATGGCGTCGTCGACGAACATGCCGCTGAAGGTGTAGGCGGTGTCGGGACCGGCGGTGAAGGTGGTGACGCCGGCGGCGGCCAGCAGGGTGAGCAGGGTCAGCACGTAGCCGGCCGCGCGGGACTTGCTGTAGACCTCGACGAGCAGCACCACGCAGGCCATCACCAGGACGACGATTTCCGGCAGGGCGGGCAGCAGGTCGGGCATGGGGAAGTTCGTCGCTTGCATGGGGGGCTCAATAGACCAGCTTGCTGTGGGCCACGTGGTCCAGCAGGTTGTTGACGGAGGCGTGCATCACCTCGGTGACGGGCAGGGGATAGATGCCCATGGCCAGGACGCAGACCGCCAGGATGGCGAGGACGATGAACTCGCGTCCGTCGATGTCCTGGAGCTTCGCCACCTGCTCGTTGGCCACCGGACCGAACACCACCCGCTTGTACATCCACAGGGTGTAGGCGGCGCCGAAGATCAGGGTGAGGCCGGCGGCGGCGGCCCACCAGAAGCTCACCTGGATGGTGCCCAGGATGACCATGAACTCGCCGACGAAGCCGCTGGTGCCGGGCAAGCCGGCATTGGCCATGGCGAACAGCATGAAGAAGGCGGCGAACTTGGGCATGGTGTTGGCCACGCCGCCGTAGTCGCCGATCTGGCGCGAGTGCACCCGGTCGTACATGACGCCGACGCACAGGAACAACGCGCCGGAGACGAAGCCGTGGGAGATCATCTGGATCAGCCCGCCCTCGATGCCGAGCGGGTTGAAGACGAAGAAGCCGAGGGTGACGAAGCCCATGTGGGCGATGGACGAATAGGCGATCAGCTTCTTCATGTCCGTCTGCACCAGCGCCACCAGGCCGATGTAGACCACGGCTACCAGGGACAGGGTGATCATCAGCCAGGTCAGCTCGTGGGAGGCATCCGGCACGATCGGCAGCACGAAGCGCAGGAAGCCGTAGGCGCCGACCTTCAGGGTGATCGCCGCCAGCACCACCGAGCCGCCGGTGGGCGCCTCGACGTGGGCGTCCGGCAGCCAGGTGTGCACCGGCCACATGGGCACCTTGACGGCGAAGGCAAAGAAGAAGGCGACGAACAGCAGCAGCTGGGCGGCCATGGTCAGGGGCAGCTTGTGCCAGACCAGGATCTCGAAGCTGTTGCCGCTCTGGACGAACAGGTAGAGCACCGCCACCAGCATCAGCAGCGAGCCGAGCAGGGTGTAGAGGAAGAACTTGATCGCCGCGTAGACCCGGTTCGGCCCGCCCCACATGCCGATGATCAGGTACAGCGGGATCAGCATGGCCTCGAAGAAGACGTAGAACAGGATGCCGTCCAGCGCGGCGAACACCCCGTTGATGAGGCCCGACTGGATCAGGAAGGCGGCCATGTACTGGGCCACCTTGGTCTTGATCACCACCCAGCCGGCCAGCACCACCAGCACGGTGGTGAAGCTGTTGAGCAGCACGAAGGGCATGGAGATGCCATCCACGCCCAGGTGGTAGCGGATGTTGAAGGCCGGGATCCAGGGCGCCAGCTCCTCGAACTGCATGGCGGCGGTGGAGGCGTCGAAGCCGGTCCACAGGGGGATGGCCACCAGGAAGCCCAGCACGGCGCCAATCAGGGCGAGGGTGCGTGGACCGTCCGCGTTGCGGTCGTCGCCGCCCAGGGCGAGCACGATCAGGCCCGCCACGATGGGCACCCAGATGGTGAGGCTTAAGATTCCGATTCCTTCGAGCATCAAGTTTTCCTGAGCGGTCTGTTCTTATCGGGTGACGGCGTCAATCCACGAACCAGGTCACCAGCGCGGCGACGCCGATGATCATGGCGAAGGCGTAGTGGTAGATGTAGCCGGATTGCAGGTGGCGCACGATGGCGGCCAGCTGGCCCACCACGCGGGCCGAGCCGTTCACCACCACGCCGTCGATGGCCGTCACGTCGCCCCAGCGCCACAGGCGGCTGCCCAGCAGGCGCGCGCCGCCGGCGAAGAACCAGTCGTTGAAGTCGTCGAAGCCGTACTTGCGGTCCAGGATGGTGTAGAGGATGCCGGCCCTCTGGCGGATCCGCTCGGGCAGGTCGCGACGCACCAGGTAGAGGTACCAGGCCGCCGCCACCCCCGCCACCGCCAGCCAGAACGGCAGGGTCATCAGGGCATGCAGGGCCATGGCGCCGGCGCCGTGGAAGTGCTCCCGCAGACTGGCCATGGCCGGGTGGGCCTCGCTGTCGACGAAGATCGACGCGCCGAAGAAGTCGCCGAACAGCATCGGCTCGATGTAGGCCCAGCCGGCGTAGACGGACGGGATGGCGAGCAGCACCAGGGGCAGCCAGACCACCCAGGGCGACTCGTGGGGCGTGCTGTGTCCACCGTGGTGGTGGCCGTGGTGGTCGTCGTCCTTGCCGCCTTCCTGGTCATGCCCGGCATGGGCGGTGTGGAAGCGCTCCTTGCCGTGGAAGACCAGGAAGTACATGCGGAAGGAGTAGAAGGCGGTGACGAACACGCCGGCGGTCACCGCGAAGGCGGCGAAGCCGGAGCCCCACAGGTCGGACGCCTGGGTGGCCAGGATGATGGAGTCCTTGGAGAAGAACCCCGACAGGCCGGGCGTGCCGATCAGGGCGAGGGAGCCGATGAGCAGGGTGATCCAGGTGATGGGCATGTACTTCCTGAGGCCGCCCATGTTGCGGATGTCCTGGTCGTGGTGCATGCCGATGATCACGCTGCCGGCGGCCAGGAACAGCAGGGCCTTGAAGAAGGCGTGGGTCATCAGGTGGAAGATCGCCACCGAGTAGGCCGACACGCCCAGGGCCACGGTCATGTAGCCGAGCTGGGAGAGGGTGGAGTAGGCCACCACCCGCTTGATGTCGTTCTGGATCATGCCCAGGAAGCCCATGAACAGGGCGGTGATGGCGCCGATGACCATGACGAAGGACAGCGCCGTGTCGGACAGTTCGAACAGGGGCGACATGCGCGCCACCATGAAGATGCCGGCGGTGACCATGGTGGCGGCGTGGATCAGGGCGGAGATGGGGGTGGGGCCCTCCATGGAGTCGGGCAGCCAGACGTGCAGCGGGAACTGGGCGCTCTTGCCCATGGCGCCGATGAACAGCAGGATGCAGATCACCGTGATCACCAGCCAGTTCTGGCCTTCGATCAGGCTGATGGTCTGGTCGGCCAGGTGCGGTGCCTTGTGGAACACCTCGGCGTAGTCCAGGCTGCCGAAATAGGCCAGCACCAGGCCGATGCCCAGCAGGAAGCCGAAGTCGCCGACGCGGTTGACCAGGAAGGCCTTCAGGTTGGCGTAGATCGCCGACTCGCGCGTGTACCAGAAGCCGATCAGCAGGTAGGACACCAGGCCCACCGCCTCCCAGCCGAAGAACAGCTGCAGGAAGTTGTTCGACATCACCAGCATCAGCATGGAGAAGGTGAACAGGCTGATGTAGCTGAAGAAGCGCTGGTAGCCGGGATCGTCGGCCATGTAGCCAATGGTGTAGACGTGCACGCAGAGCGAGACGAAGGTCACCACCAGCATCATCACGGCGGACAGCGGGTCGATCAGGAAGCCCACCTCCAGGCGCAGGTCGCCCGAGGTCAGCCAGGTGTAGACCGCGCCGTTGAAGGTGTTGCCGGCCAGCACGTCCTGGAAGATGACGAGGGAGGCGAGGAAGGAGACCAGCACGCCGAGGATGGTGACGGTATGCGCGCCGGCCCGGCCGATGGCCTTGCCGAACAGGCCGGCGACGATGGCGCCGGCCAGGGGGGCGAGGGGAACGACGAGGTAGAGGGTCTTCATGTCCATGGCCGTCAACCTTTCAGACTGTCCAGGTCATCCACGTTGATGCTGCGCCGGGCGCGGAACAGCACCACCAGGATGGCCAGGCCGATGGCCGATTCGGCCGCGGCCACGGTGAGGATGAAGAACACGAAGATCTGCCCCGCGGTGTCGTGGAGGTAATGGGAAAAGGCGATGAAGTTCATGTTCACCGCCAGCAGCATCAGCTCGATGGCCATCAGCAGGACGATGATGTTCTTGCGGTTGAGGAAGATGCCCACCACGCTGATGGCGAACAGCACCGAGCCGAGCACGAGGAAGTGGTCCAGGCCGATCATGCGTCGACCTACTCGGTCTTGGACTCGGGCTTCTGAGGCTTCAGGTTGACCATGCGGATGCGGCCCTCGTGGGTGACCTTGACCTGCCTGGCGGGGTCCATCCACTTGACGCCCGGCCGGCGGCGCAGGGTCAGGGCGATGGCGGCGACGATGGCCACCAGCAGGATCACCGCGGCGATCTCGAAGGGGTAGACGTACTCGGTGTAGAGCAGCAGGCCCAGTTCGCGGGTGTTGCTGTAGTCGGCCGGCTTGGGCTCCGGCGCCACCAGGCCGAAGCGCTCGCCGCCCAGCACCATCACCATCTCCACCACCATCAGGCCGGCCACCAGCCCGGCGATGGGCAGGTAGTCCCAGAAGCCCTGGCGCATGCGCTCGATGTTGATGTCCAGCATCATCACCACGAACAGGAACAGCACCATCACCGCGCCGACGTAGACCAGCACCAGGGTGATGGCCAGGAACTCCGCCTCCAGCAGCATCCACAGGCCGGCCGCGGTGAAGAAGGCCAGCACCAGGGCGAGCGCCGCGTGCACCGGGTTGCGGGCGGTGATGACGCGCACGCCCGCCGCCAGCAGGATGGCGGCGAAGAAATAGAACACGACGGTGGTGAATTCCATGCGTTGTCGACCGTTGTCTTATGTTGGCTGAGCGGGTCCGTTCTGCTTATCGGTACTTGGCGTCTTCCGCCTTGTCCCGGGCGATCTGTTCCTCGTGCTTGTCTCCCACCGCCAGGAGCATCTCCTTGGTGTAGTAGAGGTCACCGCGCTTCTCGCCGTGATAGTCGAAGACGCGCGTCTCGACGATGGCGTCCACCGGGCAGGCCTCCTCGCAGAAGCCGCAGAAGATGCACTTGGTGAGATCGATGTCGTAGCGGGTGGTGCGGCGGGTGCCGTCCTCGCGCTGCTCGGACTCGATGTGGATGGCCAGGGCCGGGCAGACTGCCTCGCAGAGCTTGCAGGCGATGCAGCGTTCCTCGCCGTTGGGATAGCGGCGCTGGGCGTGCAGGCCGCGGAAGCGGGGCGACAGCGGCGTGCGCTCCTCGGGGAACTGGATGGTGATCTTGCGCGCGAACAGGTAGCGCCCGGTGACGGACATGCCCTTGACCAGCTCGGTGAGCAGGAAGGTGTCGAAGAACTGCTTGATACGCGTCAGCATCTCGACCTCCTCAATGGAACAGGGAACCCAGCGGGGTCTGCATGGCGGCCCCCATCAGGACCAGCCAGACCAGGGTCACCGGGATGAACACCTTCCAGCCCAGGCGCATGATCTGGTCGTAGCGGTAGCGGGGGAAGGTGGCGCGGAACCAGAGGAAGAGCAGCAGCACGAAGCTCATCTTGGCCGCCATCCAGAAGAACCCGTCGGGCAGGAAGGGCACCGGTGACAGCCAGCCGCCCAGGAACATGAGGCTGGTCAGGGCGGAGACCAGGATCATGTTGGCGTATTCGGCCAGGAAGAACACGGCGAAGGCCATGCCCGAGTAGTCGACGTGGAAACCGGCGACGATCTCCGACTCGCCCTCGGCGACGTCGAACGGGGCCCGGTTGAGTTCCGCCACGCCGGAGATGAGGTAGACCAGGAACATCGGGAACAGGGGCAGCCAGTACCACTGCCAGAAGCCGCCCCGCTGCGCCTCGACGATCTCGACCAGGTTGAGGCTCTGGGCGGACATCAGCACGCCGACCAGGGCGAAGCCCATGGCGATCTCGTAGGACACGATCTGGGCCGCCGAGCGCAGCCCGCCGAGGAAGGCGTATTTGGAGTTGGAGGCCCAGCCGGCCAGCACCACGCCGTACACCCCCATGGAGGTGATGGCCATGATGTAGAGCAGGCTGGCGTCGATGTTGGCCAGCACCAGCGTGTCGGTGAACGGGATCACCGCCCAGGCGGCCATCGCCGGGGCGATCGCCAGCACCGGCGCGAGCAGGAAGAGGCCCTTGCTCGACCCGCTGGGGATGATGATCTCCTTGGTCATCAGCTTCACCGCGTCGGCGATGGGCTGGCCAAGGCCCCAGAGGCGGAAGCCGAAGAAGCCGACCCGGTTGGGGCCCATGCGGATCTGCATCCAGCCGATGATCTTGCGCTCGGCGTAGGTGAGATAGGCCACCACCACCAGCACCGGCAGGACGATGGCGACGATCTTGACCAGCGTCCAGACCGGCAGCCAGGCGGGACCGAGCAGTTCTGCGAAGAATTGCATCACATTTTCTCCAGGCTCAGGGTCCCGAAGCGCGCCCCAAGCCGCGCGGTCAGGGCATGCGAGCCGGCCACGCGCAGCACGTCCTGGGGCAGCCGGTCATCGCGCTGCAACTTCAGCACGGTCTCGCCGGAGCCCTGCCGGACCTTGACCGGCCGGTCCTCGATGAGGCCCAGGCGCTGGATGAGGGCGCCATTCGCCCAGCAGGCCGCGGCGGCCTCGCCATCGCGGGTCGCCTGCAGGGCGGGGGCGCGACGCGTGAGGGGATCGAGCTGGTAGATGGGCGTCTCGCCGAGCCGCTCCAACCCCTCGCCGGCGCTCAGGTGGCGGATGGCGACCGCGCCGATGCCATTGTCCAGGCGACCGGCGACGCCGGCCTCGCCCTCGGGCAGGGCCTCGGCCAGCACCTCGGCGGCGCTGTCCTGCCCGAAGCCAGAGAGGCCGAGCAGGTTGCCCAGCACGCGCAGCACCTTCCAGGCGGGGCGGGCCTCGCCCAGGGGCGGCACGGCGGCGTGGAAGGACTGGGGACGGCCTTCCATGTTGACGAAGCTGCCGGCCGTCTCGGTGAAGGGCGCGATCGGCAGCATGACATGGGCGTAGGCCATGGCCCGGTCCTTGAAGGCGGTCAGGGCCACCACCAGCTCGGCGGACTCCAGCGCGGCGCGCGCCTGGACGGGGTCGTAGGCGTCCAGATCCGGCTCCGCGCCGAGCAGCAGATAGGCCTTGCGCGGCTCGGCCAGCATGGCGGCGGCAGGGCGCCCCTGCGCGCCGGGCAGGCAGTTCGCCAGTCCGGCGCCGACGCTGTTGGCCGCTGGCGGCAACACGCCCAGGGTAGCCCCCGTCGCCCGGGCGATGGCCTGGGCCAGGGCGTGCAATTCGCTCGCGGCCGGATGCTGCTGGGCATAGGCGCCAAGCAGGACGGCCTTGCGCTCGCCGGACAGCAGGCTTTGCGCGATCTCCCGGGCCTCCGCCGGGACGCTCACCGCCCCGATCTGGCCGGACAGATCGCTGGCCAGCGTCGCGCCGGCCTCCTGCAGGGCCTTGACCACCCGGGCCAGGGCCATCACCAACCCGGACGGCCGGGCGATCAGCTTGCCGTTGACCCGGCACAGCAAATCGTCATCGGCCGCGTGCACCACGTTCAGCTGCGCGCCCCGCTTCGCCGCCTGGCGCAGCCGGTGGGCAACCAGGGGCTGCTCCTTGCGTACCGTCGAGCCGATGAGCAGGACCCGATCGAGCCCCTCCAGGTCGGCGATGGGGAGCCCCAACCAGGGCACGCCCGCGGTGACCGTGCCATCGGCTTGGTCAATCCGGTGGTCGATGTTCTCGCAGCCCAGACCGCGCGCCAGCTTCTGCGCCAGATACAGCTCCTCCACGGTCTGGTGGGGGGAGGCCAGCACGCCGAGGGCATCCCCGCCGTGGGCGTCGACGAGCACCTTCAGGGCGCCGGCCACCTGGGCCAGGGCCTTCTGCCAATCCACCTCGATCCACTGCTCACCCTGGCGCACCATGGGCCGGGTGAGACGAAGCTCGGAATTGAGGGCCTCGTAGGAATAGCGGTCGCGGTCGGCCAGCCAGCATTCGTTGACCGCCTCGTTCTCCAGGGGCAGGACACGGTAGACCCGCCTGTCCTTGATCTGCACCTGCAGGTTGGCGCCCAGCGAGTCGTGTGGACTGACCGACTTGCGCCGCGACAGCTCCCAGGTCCGGGCGGAGAAGCGGAACGGCTTGGAGGTGAGCGCGCCGACCGGGCACAGGTCGATGACGTTGCCGGAGATCTCGGAGGTGACCTGGCTCTCCAGGAAGGGCATCACCTCGGTGTGCTCGCCGCGGCCGGGCATGCCCAGCTCCATCAGGCCGGCGATCTCCTGGCCGAAGCGCACGCAGCGGCTGCAGTGGATGCAGCGCGTCATGTCGGTGGCGATGAGGGGGCCGAGCTCCTTCTCCTTCACCACCCGCTTGGGCTCCTGGTAGCGCGAGGCGCTGCCGCCGTAGCCGACCGCCAGGTCCTGCAGCTGGCATTCGCCGCCCTGGTCGCAGATCGGGCAGTCGAGCGGGTGGTTGATGAGCAGGAACTCCATCAC
>JALOTG010000144.1 GCA_025458005.1 Thiobacillaceae bacterium | reverse complement strand
GTGTTCGACCGTGCCACGACGGCCTTCATGCGTGCACTGCTGTCGCTGCGCGACGAGCTCAGCGCCGCAGGGCGCGACCGCCGGCTGCTGGCGCAGGACTGGGCGAGCCGCGCGAGGAAGCCTTGGAGGAACCCATGGGCCTCGTTCCGGGCCTTGGTGCGGGCGGACAGGGACTTGGCGGCGGTGGCTTTGGCCATCAGGGCCGCGATCTCGGCTTTCCTCGCCGTCCACGCGGCGCGGAGTGGATCGAGCACCACCGGATCGACCAGGCGCATGATCGAACTGCGGTCGGTGTAGTGGGCGCCCAACTGGCTGCGCTTGTCCGGGTCCAGGCCGCGCTCGAACAGGGTACCGAAGATGGTCGGCTCGATGGCGGACCAGTCGAGCCCGGCCAGCGCCCGCAGGGTCCTGATGTCGTCCACCTCCAGCGGCAGGGTGTCAGCGGAATCGAACAGCCCGCCGTTGAACCAGTCAACCGGATCGAAGCCGACGCGCCCGCCCTTCGCCATCGCCCCGAACAGGTCTTGCAGCATCCCGGTGTGGCTGGCCGGGTCCTTGAGCCCCGCATCCAGCAGCCGGGTGAACATCTGGCGGGGCAGGAGTTCGATATCCTCGGCGAAGAGGCAGAACAGCGGCCGGATGCAGAAGTGACCGACCGCCCAGGGGTCGTGACCACGGGCACGCAAGCCCTGCGCGAGATCGCCGAAACGCCCGGCGGCGGCCTCGGTGAGGGCGGCCGTGGTCTGGCCCGGCCGCAGGCGCTCGGGATCGCTGAAGGCCCACTTGAGCAGCCGGCGCTTGCTGGCGTCGCGCAGATCCTCCAGGAGCAGGCGAAGCTCGGCAGCGCCAAGGTCGATGAAATCGGGTACGGGGATCTATAGTTGAGGAGACATAAGCGCCCTTAGTCCGGTTAATGTATCGGGGCGTACCCAGGATGGTGTTATTTTCTGGTCCGCTCGCCCAACAAAGACCTTTCCCGTGCCAGGTCATCGGTGCTGTCTTCCAGTAAGACGGCGCCGGCGGCCGGCCACTGCTTGGTTCATCATCTCCTCCGTAAGCGGGCCGGCCCTGGGGTTGGGCAGACAGGCCAAGCAGGGTGCCTGAAGGTGTAACGCCTGGGGCGGGTCCCGTCCTGATCAGGTGCGCCCGCGCCGCGACCGCCCTAGAGGGCATAAGGCACCAGGGGTAACAGGGACACGACTATGATGGCCAAGAGGGCGAGGCGGTCGAGGGACTCAGGCTCAGGTTCGTCATGGCGATATCCTCACGGTCTGATGGTCGGCTGGTGGCCGAGCGCGCCTGGGTAGGGGATTTATCCTGGGGTCTGTTACCCTGAGCGGACCCATGCTCCTGCCGATGCGGTAACCCGGAGGCTAACCCCATGAGCTCAACCCCGGCCGTCTGGCTCGCCTTGCTGGCGGCCAGCTTGTTCGGTGCCAGTACCCCCTTTGCCAAGTTGCTGGTGGGGGAAATGTCCCCGCTGCTCCTCGGCGGCTTGCTCTACCTCGGGAGTGGGGTCGGCTTGACCCTGGCGCGCCTGGCGCGCGATCGCGGGTGGCGGGCCGCTGGCCTGGCCCCGCGGGAGTGGCCCTGGCTGCTCGGGGCCATCCTCTTCGGGGGGGTCCTCGCCGGTGGCACTGATGGTGGGCCTGACCTCCACCCCGGGCGCGACGGCGTCCCTCCTGCTGAATCTGGAGTCCGTCCTCACGGCGTTGCTGGCCTGGGTCGTGTTCAAGGAGAACGCCGACCCGCGCATCGTGCTGGGCATGGTGGCGATCGTGGCCGGCGGCATCCTGCTGTCGTGGCCGACGGGGGAGGTCGGGGTGGCAGCGGGGCTTGGCCCGCTGGCGATCGCCGGCGCCTGCCTGTGCTGGGCCATCGATAACAACTTGACCCGCCACGTCTCGGCCGCCGATGCCCTGTTCATCGCCGGGACCAAGGGCTTGATGGCCGGCGGGGTCAACTGTGCCCTCGCGCTCGCCTGGGGTATGTCCTTACCCGCGCCCCTGACCCTGCTGGGGACGATGTTGGTTGGCTTGCTCGGCTACGGCATCAGCTTGGTGCTGTTCGTCCTGGCGCTGCGGGGGCTGGGGACGGCGCGCACCGGGGCCTATTTTGCGATCGCCCCCTTTATCGGGGTCGTGGTGGCCCTGGTCCTGTTGGGTGAACCGACGTCACCCACCTTCTGGTTGGCGGGCGCCCTGATGGCCGGTGGCGTTTGGCTGCACCTGACCGAGCGACACGGCCATGATCATGGCCATGCCCCCCTGACCCATCAACATCCCCACTCGCATGACCCCCATCACCAGCACGACCACGACGCCGACGCGGACGGGGCTGGCCAGGAACCACACGACCACCGGCATACCCATGTCAGCATGAGGCATACCCACCCGCATTTTCCGGATATTCATCACCCCCACCGGCATTAGCCGGGCGCGATGCCACCGAGGAGCGACGCAAGGGGGCCTGTCGCCCGCGCGCGCCGATGCCAGGCCGAGGGTCCGGGCAACGCTAACCGCTTGCCCCCCGCCGCCCCATCAATTCACGCACTCTCCCGCTCGTACCGCTGATTCCGCCCCAGCCACTCCACCAGGGCCTCATGGGGAATCCGATGATGGCAGCCCACTAAAAGGACCCCAGGCCGCGCGGATGGGTTGATCGCATCAATCGCCCCCCGAACGGGAGCGCAGGGCCCGACGCAGGAAGGCCATCTGTTGGCGGTACTGGTGGCAGCCACTGCACATCAGGTTGTGCAGCCGCAGGGCCAGGCGCTCACGCCAGGTGAGCGGCCGGTCGAGCTCCTGCGACATCAGTTGGGTGGCCTCTTTACAATTCATCATGGACGTGCTCTCCGTCAGCTCAGCGGGTGAACCAGGTTTCCTCAAGGCAGAGCCGCAGGCCCATGCGGGCGCGGTGCAGGATGACCCAACAGTTGGTCATGGCCATGGCGAGTTCCTGACAGATCTCCGCGGTCTCCAGGCCCAATAGCTCCCGCATCATGAAGACGCGGGCGGTGCGCGCCGGGAGGCGGTCGAGACACAGCTCGAAGACCTGCCAGAACTGCTGCTGCTCCAGGGAATCCTCGGGGTCCGCCCAGCGGTGCGGCTTGTGCTCGGTGGCCCAGAAGCCGCGCCGGTCGAACAAGGTCTCGAAACCCTCGTCCTCGTCGTCGGCGTTACTCATGCCGGAGAGCGGCACCTCGCGGCGGCGGCTGCGCAGGGTATCGACGATCTTATGTTTCAGGATCGAGTACAACCAGGTCTTGACGCTGGCGCGGCCGCTGAAGGCGTCGCTACCCTGCAGGGCGGCGAGCAGGGTCTCCTGCACGACATCCTCCGCCAACGCCTCGTCGCGCAACTGCAGGTTCGCAAAGCGCACGAGGTCGCGGCGCCGCTCCCCGCAGAATTCCTGAAGCTGTTCGGCAATGGCCACGGGCACACCTCGCGGGCGGTGAACAAAAAGGGATTATCGCATGATTTGGTCCGCCCTCTTGTCGCCCGCGGCGCCACAATGCGTTGCGTACCGGTGGGCCGCTGGGTAGAGCCCCGCCGGTCCCTTCACCCGCAACCGTGATCCGCCATCGTTAGTCGCGCGGCGCGGGCGATCCTTACGCGCCGCGCCGAGGGCCAGAAGCAGGTATACCACGATACACTAGGCGTGTTTCCCGTCCGCTCTGAGTGATGCCCCCATGAGTTTATGCGCATGAAGATTGCCGCGGTTCGCCTGGCTTGCCATTACCAACGCTGTTGGCAGGACGGTTTCGGCGCGCGCGGCTGGAAGCTGGCCAGCGCGGTCGGCGATCCGGAAGTGATCGCCTCCACCGCCGCGACGGGGGAGCGCATCCGCACCTCGGTGTTCGTGCATGACATCTTGGATCACGTCCTGTGCGGATTACCGCATAGCGGGCACCGCAACGAGGCGGTCGCCCTGGTCCAATTGGCAAGGCGCACTGGCGCCGATCCGACCCCGGACTTCATTCAGATGGTCGAGGAAGATCTCTTGCAGGGACGGATCATCGGTGAGTCCCTCGTCGGTTTTCTGCCTGCGGATCTCGTCTCGCACCTTGCGGCGACGGATCAGGACGGGCGGGCCATCATCACCGCGTTGCAGGCAGTGTTGGGGAAGGCGGGTCTGCGCGAACGTCTCATCGCGCGCTTTTTCGAGCTGGGGGAGGCCGGCGCCGCGCAAGCCGCGGCGCGCTATGCCGCCCACCGACTGGATTACGATCAGCGCGGCGCCTTGGGATTGGCGCTCCAAGGGTTACTGGAACAAGCGGACGCTTTCGTATGCGAACAGGCGCTGGAGCGCGCGTCCGGCTGCGTTTGGCTGACGGCCCAGCGCTGCGGTTTCGAAATCGCCGGGCCAGTGTCTTGGTCAAGCCAAACACGCTATCCGCGAACTGGCCGATCGGTCGTTCCCCCAACCTGACCCTGGTCGCGGTTAAAGTGGCAGGGCGGCCCCGCGGCGCAGGCTAGACGGAGCGCCCCGGCAGCAGGCTCCGAAACCCTGCAGGAAAAGCGGCCCTGGGTTAGCAACAGGCCGCAGCCGTCTCCGGGTTGCCGGCCGTGAAGGGCAACCCGCCGCCACAGCCCGCGAAGACCCCGTAGTGCCGGCTGAAGTCGCCGATGAAATCGAAGTGCGGTCGCAGGCGCGTCTCCTGGAGCATCCGCCAGGTGTTGCCGCAGACCGGGAACACCCGCCCGGCGTCCATGCGGTGGTGCTTGTCCAGGATGAAGCACTGCTCGTGGCCGACGATATCCCCCCGGTAGACCACCGCCTGGCCGTAGTCCTCGCACGCCGGCTCCAATCCCTCCAGCTTGAACAGCCGGTAGGTGGCGGAATAGAAACCGATGCCTTGGGTACGTGCCGCCAAGGCCGGGTCGGTGACGGCGATGGGGCGGTCCTCCACCAGGCGGGGGTCGGCGAACCCCTGGCGCCGCGCGAGCTGGAGAAAGTCGTTCCAGTACAGGGCGCCGCCCAGGCATTCGCCGTACAGCACCGGGTCATCGCGCACCGCGGAGGGCACCCGGCGGTCGGCGTAGACATCCGAGAAATACAGCTCGCCGCCAGGCTTGAGCAGCCGCAGGACAGCGCGCAGCACCGCGTCCTTGTCCGGGGAGAGATTGACCACGCAGTTGGAGACTACGACATCGAACGATGCTTCCGCCAGGCCCAGCTCATCCAAGCGCTCGATGTAGCCTAGGCGCAGCTCCACGTTGTCACGACTGAAGCCAAAGGCCTGGCGTTGATAGTCGCGATGGCGTTCGGCCACGGCGAGCTGTTCCTCGGTCATGTCCACCCCCACCACCTGGCCGCCCTCCCCCACCAACTGGGCCAGGGCATAGAGGTCGCGGCCCGCGCCGCAGCCTAGGTCCAGCACCCGGCATCCAGCAAGCAGCGGCGGGCAGACCAGGCCGCAACCGTAATAGCGTGCCGTGACCTCCGGATGGATGCGTGCCAGCAGGGGCTTGAGCCAATCCGGCGTCTGGCTGGCGTCGCAGCAGGCGGTGGTGCGCAGGTCCGCCGTCCTTTGCAGGTGGCGGCCGTAATATTCTTTGACGTGGTCATGCATGGTGTTCTCCGGAAGCGGTGGGTCGTGAGAGAGCGGTGTATTGGGGATGGCGGCGGACGAAACGCCAGTCGATCCGTTAGACGGTTGGTCGAGGGGCTATCGGAGCCGCTCCGGGAGATGGGAAAGATCCGCCGGTGTGTCGATATCCGGCAGCGCCTCCCCGACCCAGATGCGCCAGCCCAGGGCCTGCATCCGCGCCCGGGTCACGGCGGCAACCTGGGCGGTGCTCCAGGGGATAGCCGCGAACAGGCTGGGGTGGTCGGCCCGCAGGCCCAGGAGGCTGTAGCCACCGTCCAGCGCCGGGTAGAGCGTCGCGTCGTGGTCGGCCAGGGCCGCCGCCGCGGCCCGCAGACGCACCGCCGACAGGGCCGGGCAATCGGTGCCGATCAGTAACACCTGGCGGCCCCGCGCCAGGTGTCGCCGGGCGGCGCGGGCCAGGCGCGCGCCCAGGTCGCCATCGCCCTGGGCGCTGGTCGCCACACCGGGTGGCAATGGGAGAGCGGCCCAGTCCGGGGCGCTGAAGTCCGGGCTGGCACACAGTTCCACCGTCCCGCAGCCGGCCGCCAGGGCCTCTGCCAGGGTGTGGTCCAGCAGGCGCCGGGCCAGCCGGGCCGCGCCCGCCGCGCC
This sequence comes from Thiobacillaceae bacterium, assembly GCA_025458005.1. Lineage (GTDB taxonomy): Bacteria > Pseudomonadota > Gammaproteobacteria > Burkholderiales > Thiobacillaceae > JALOTG01. Next base: position 1,519 of record JALOTG010000144.1, on the reverse strand, counting down.
CAGGGCCGGGATCAGTCGCGTCTTGACCCGGCCGCTGACCGGCGCCTTGGCGAAGACCAGAATGCGCGCGCCGCTCACGACCCGGCATCCAACAACCGGACCGCCGCGTCGCGGCCCGGGGCGTGATAGCGCGCGGCGAGCCGCTGCACCGGCACGCCGCGCCAGTAGTCGAAGCGCAACCGCCACATGAGCAGAATGGTGCGCCACAGACCCTGTTCCTCCCAGCGCCGCCCGGAGGTGACCACCCGCTCGCGCTGGCAGGCGGGCGGACCGCGGCGCTTGAGTCGCCGCGACAATTCGATGTCCTCCATCAGCGGCTGATCGGGAAAGCCGCCCACGGCGGTGAAGACGGCACGGCGCACAAACAGGGCCTGGTCACCGGTGGCGATGCCGGTCAGGCGTGAGCGCCGGTTCATCATCCAGGCGACGCCGCGCAGCAGCCAGGGGCGGCCCGCGATGCGCACGTCGAAACGCCCCCAGGTCCGGGTCCCCAGGGCCGTGGCGACCAGGGCCGCCGCCCCCTCCGGCAAGCGGGTGTCGGCGTGCAGGAACAGCAGCAAGTCCCCGGCGGCCAGGGCCGCGCCCGCGTTCATCTGCCGCGCCCGCCCCGGCGGGGCCGTCAGGATGCGATCGGCGAACGGCGCGGCCAACACCAGTGTGCCGTCCCGGCTGCCGCCGTCGACCAGGATCACCTCATGGCCGGCAGCGCGCAGTGGCTGGAGCGCCGCCAGGGTCGCGACGATGCCGATGGCCTCGTTGCGCGCGGGGATGACGATGCTAAGTCTCATGGCATACCGTTCAGACGCCAGTCGTAATCGAGAAAGACAATCTTGAGCGACCCGTCGACCACGGCCGCGCGCTGGGCGTCGGTCAGCCCCAGGGCCGTGCCCTGACTGGCCAGGAAGGTTCGCAGCCCGCCAACAGGCACGAAGTCATCTCCGTACCATTTGAAGATGCTGGAGACTTCCAGGGCGCCGGCCGCCGCGCGGTTGCGGGTGCGGTCGGCAAGGAAGCCCCGGGTGGCGTCGGCAAGCTGGGCCTCGAGTCGAGCGGCGGTATATGCCTCCGGGCGCAGCGCGGGACAACCGATGCTGGCGCAGTTGACGGCGAAGTGAATCCGCGGCTCATCGAAGCGGCCCTTGGCGCGGATCAGCCCCTGTTCGATGTCGTCCAGTGAACGGGTCTGACCGAGCAGCGACATAAAGCGCTGTTTCCACGGGCTGGTCAGCAGCGAGCCCAGATCCTTGATGGAGGCGAGCTTCGGCCAGGCGGTGAGCACCAGCTCCACCGTCCCGGCGTTGTAGCCGTTGATCAGAAAGGCAAGCCGCTCGGGCTTGGGCCAGCGCAGGAAGTCCGCCTCGGGTACCGCGGCGAGTGCGTCGAGATAGCCTTTCAGGAGGGCACGCTCGCGCGCCATGCCGGCATAGTCCACTTGGGTCGCGACCCCGCCCCGGATGGGCCGGACATGGCGCTGGAGCAGGCCGTCCCAAATGCCATGATCGAAGGCATCGGCCAGGGT
>JALOTG010000143.1 GCA_025458005.1 Thiobacillaceae bacterium | reverse complement strand
TCGGTCATGCTGTGGATGCCCAGCTGGGGCGGCATGATCAACGGGCTGATGACCCTGTCGGGCGCGTGGGACAAGCTGCGCACCGATCCGGGCCTGCGCTTCTCGGTGACCGCGGTGGGCTTCTACGGCATGTCCACCTTCGAGGGGCCGATGATGTCGCTCAAGGACGTCAACGCTCTGTCCCACTACACCGACTGGACCGTGGGCCACGTCCATTCCGGGGCATTGGGCTGGGTGGCGATGATCTCCTTCGGCTCGCTCTATCACATGATCCCCAAGCTGTGGAACACGCGCCTGTACAGCGAGCGTCTGGTGAACGTGCACTTCTGGCTGGCCGTCATCGGCGTGCTGCTGTACATCACCGCCATGTGGATCTCCGGCATCTCCCAGGGCCTCATGTGGCGCGCCTTCGACGAGTTCGGCAACCTGCAGTACTCGTTCGTCGAGTCGGTCGCCGCCATGCATCCCTTCTATGTCATGCGCGCGGTGGGGGGCATGTTCTTCCTGACCGGCATGGTCGTCATGGCATACAACTGCACCCTGACCATCCGCCAGGGGGTGCGTGAATCCGAGGCTGCCGCCAGGGCAGCGGTCGTGGCCGCCTGAGCCGCCTAGTCGAGGAAGCCGAGCATGTTCAAGTTCAAGCACGAATCCCTGGAGACCAACACCGGCCTGCTGCTGGTGGGCACCATGCTGGCCATCAGCATCGGCGGCCTGGTGGAGATCGCCCCCCTGTTCCTGATCGACGACACCATGGAAAAGGTCGACGGCGTGCGGCCCTACACCCCCCTGGAGCAGCGCGGCCGCGACATCTACATCCGCGAGGGCTGCTACACCTGCCATTCGCAGATGATCCGGCCGTTCCGCGACGAGCAGCTGCGCTACGGCCACTATTCCCTGGCCGCCGAGTCCAAGTACGACCATCCCTTCCAGTGGGGCTCCAAGCGCACCGGCCCGGACTTGGCGCGGGTGGGGGGCAAGTACTCCAACGAGTGGCACGTGCAACACCTGATCCAGCCCAAGTCCGTGGTGCCCGAGTCGGTGATGCCCAACTACCCCTGGCTGATCGAGACGCCGCTGGACTACTCCGACGTCGGCGCCCGCATGCGCGCCCTGCGCACCGTGGGCGTGCCCTATTCCACCACCCAGGCGGAATACGACCAGAACGTCAAGGAGTTCGGCGCCGAGGTGGCGGTCCAGCTGCACATCCCGGATGCCCAGAGGAACCTGGTGAAACAGGCCCAGGAGGGCAATTTCGACGGCGACCGCTCCAGCATCAGCGAGATGGACGCCCTGGTGGCCTACCTGCAGGTGCTCGGCACCATGGTCGACTTCAGCAAGGTGGCGCCCGAGGATCTGGTGAAGTTCCGCTGACGCGATGCTCGAGTGGCTGTCCGATGCCCGGCAGGCCAAGTCGCTGGGCCTGGTGATCCTGTTCACGACCTTCTGCCTGATCGTGCTCTGGGTCTACGGCAGCAAGAAGCGCGGCGAGCGGCTGGAGCAGCACAAGAACATACCCTTCCTGGATGACGCGGACGTAGCGAAGGACGATAGCAATGGCAAATGAGCAACAGACCTCCCAGGGTGTCCAGACCACCGGCCACGTGTGGGACGGAGACCTGCAGGAATTCAACAACCCGCTGCCGGTGTGGTGGACCTACGGCTTCTACGCCACCATCGTGTTTGCCCTTGTCTACTGGTTCTACTACCCGTCCTGGCCGGTGGGCAGCGGCTTCCTGAAGGGCATGGGCAGCGAGACCTACGTCAACGCGCAAGGCGAGGAGGAGAGCTGGCACTGGAACACCCGCGCCAAGCTGCTGCGCGAGACCCAGGAGGCGGCCGCCCAGCAGAAGCCCTGGTTCGACAAAATCGCCAGCCTGCCCTACGAGCAGGTGACCAAGGACGCCGAGCTCAGCAGCTTCGTGCAGTCCGCCGGCCGGGCTCTGTTCTCCGACAACTGCGCCGGCTGTCACCAGACCGGCGGCGCCGGCAAGATCGGCCACTATCCCAACCTGGCCGACGACAACTGGATCTACGGCGGCAGCTTCGACAAGATCCACGAAACCATCGCCCAGGGCCGTCATGGCTACATGCCCCCCTACGCGGAGGCCCTGGACGCCGCGCAGGTGGATGCCCTGGCCCACTACGTGCTGTCCCTGGGCGGCGAGCAGGCCGACGCGGCCAAGGCGGCGCAGGGCAAGGATCTGTTCCACTCCCACGCGGCGGCCTGCTACTACTGCCACGGCAACGACGCCAAGGGGCGCATGGACATCGGTTCCGCCAACCTGACCGACAAGGTCTGGCTGTGGGCCGACGTGCCGGGGGCGGCGGACACCGCGGGCAAGGTGGCGGCGGTGCGCAAGGTGATCGCCGGCGGTCTCGACAGCGGCGTCATGCCCGCCTGGGAAGGCCGCCTGAGCGAGGAACAGATCCGCGTCCTGACCCTCTATGTGCATGAATTGGGCGGCGGCAAGTAATCATCGCGTTTGCTAGGCGAAAGACCCCGGCGCGCCGGGGTCTTTGCGTTTGAGCGCCAGCGAGGCCGCGCAAGGGCGGCGATCCGACCACAGGAACCCCATCAGTCTCAGCCTCGGCAGGACAGCTAAGTGAAACCCGAAACCCAGGAACTGCAGCTCTACGCCAAGCGCGTCGCGGTGACGCCCAGATCCATCAAGGGCGCCTTCCGCAATTTCAAGAACGCTTTGCTGCTGCTGGGCTTCGCCGTCTACTTCCTGCTGCCCTGGATGCCCTGGCCGCGGCCGGACGGTCCCTCCCAGGTGGTGATGTTCGACATCCCGGGCCGGCGCTATCTGCTCTTCGACCTGGCCGTCTATCCCCAGGACATCTTCTGGCTGTCGCTGCTGCTGTTCATCGCCTCGGTGCTGCTGTTCTTCGCCACCGCCCTGGTCGGGCGCGCCTTCTGCGGCTACTTCTGCTTCCAGACCCTGTGGACCGACGCCTTCATCTGGCTGGAGCACTTCCTGCAGGGCGAACGACCGCATCGCCTGAAGCTGGCCCGCGAATCCTGGGGCAACCGCGAGAAGCTGCTCAAGGTGGGCGGCACCCAGCTCGCCTGGGGCCTGCTGTCGTTCTGGACGGCGATGACCTTCGTGCTCTACTTCGGCTATGCCCCGGAGCTGCTCGCACGCTTCTTCACCGGGCAGGCGCCGGCGGCGGCCTACATCACCGTCGCCACCCTGACCCTCACCACCTACCTGGCCGCGGGCGTGCTGCGCGAGCACGTCTGCATGTTCATCTGCCCCTACGGCCGCTTCCAGAGCGCCATGTACGACCCGGAAACGCTCACCGTGCACTACGACGCGCGGCGCGGCGAAGGGACGGGCGGCCGCGTCTCGGCGCGCGCCGGCCTGCGCGGCCGCGAGGAGCGTGCCGCCCGCGGCCACGGCGACTGCATCGACTGCGGCCTGTGCGTGCAGGTCTGCCCGGTGGGCATCGACATCCGCGACGGGCTGCAATACAAGTGCATCTCCTGCGGCCTGTGCGTGGACGCCTGCAACTCCATCATGGACAAGATGGGCTATCCGCGCGGCCTGGTGCGCTACGACTCGGAGACCAACCTGGCCCGGCCCGAGCCGGCCCGGCCGCGGCTGGACTGGAAGCGCCTCAAGGTGATCGGCTATGGCGTCTCCCTGGTGCTGATGACCGGCTACCTGGCCTACGACATGACCCATCGCCAGTCCTTCGAGCACAGCGTCCAGCAGGTGCGCCAGCCGCTCTACGTGGTGCTCTCCGACGGCAGCATCCGCAACCGCTACCAGATCCGCCTGACCAACATCTCCGGCGCCGAGGAGACCTACAGCATCGACGCGCGGGGCCTGCCCGACGGCGCGCTGGACCTGGGCAACTTCCGCCAGGTGACCATCCGCAACGGCAAGAGCGTGATGGTCATGGCCAGCGTCAGCCTCGACCCGCGCACCGCCGAGCGCATCAGCGAGTTCGAGTTCGTGATCCGCAACGACCGGGGCGAGACCGTCCTCGACCCGGCCCACTTCTTCACCCGCAAATCTGGATGAATCTGCTCGTCACCCTCTTCGGCGGCATGCTGCTGACCGCCCTGCTCTACGGGGTCGGCCGCCTCGGCCGCCTGTCCAACTTCTGGTCCGCGGTGGCGGCCTGCGCCCTGCCGACGTTCGCCTACCTGGCCTACGCGGTGGCGCGCTGGACGGGGCTGGACGTGGTCACCATGCACGTGGTGGCCTTTCCCACGGTGGCGTTGCTGCTGTACATGCTCTACGGCAGCAAGGCGCGCCACGCCGAGACCATGCACTGGGCGCCCAAGCTGATGGTGGCCTTCTTCCTGTTCATCAGCGTCGTCCTGGGCAGCTTCGTCTACATCGCCAGCCAGGGGCTGCCGCCCGCCGTGGCCCGCCTGCTGCTGCCGGGCGCCGAGGGGCGGAACATCCACACGGGGTTCTCGGGGGTGGTCACGCATCGGGAGGAGGCGGCCAAGGGCATCGCCCATCACCTGAACATCGAGGACCGCCTGAACCGCCTCGGCTGGCGCGTGGAGGTCGATGGACTGGGCGGCGTCCAGGCCGGCGCCACGGCGCCGCTGCGGGTCCTGATCCGGGACCGCTCCGGCCGGGGGGTGGACGGGGTGGCGGTAAGCCTGCGCCTCGCCCGGCCCGGGCAGAAGGCCGACGCCACGCTGGCCTTCGAAGCCCTCGGCGAGGGCGCCTACCAGGCCGCCCTGCCGCCCCTGGAGCGGGGCACCTGGGTCGCCTATCTCGGCCTGCGCGGCGACGACGGCCGGCCCCTGGTCCTGGAGCACGGCCTGGAAGTGCGCTGAGCGCCCCGGGCGTGTCCTGCGCAGCCTCCTCGGCACCGTGAAATTCGAGCTCCTCGCCCGCGATGGCCCGGCCCGGCGCGGCACGCTGCAGACCGCCCACGGGCGGGTCGAGACGCCCGCCTTCATGCCGGTGGGGACCTACGGGGTGGTCAAGGCCCTCACCCCCGAGGAGGTCGGCGAGGTGGGCGCCCAGATCGTGCTCGGCAACACCTTCCACCTCTGGCTGCGGCCCGGCCTGGAGGTGATCGCCGCCCACGGCGGCCTGCACGGCTTCATGGGCTGGGACGGACCGATCCTGACCGACTCGGGCGGCTTCCAGGTGTGGAGCCTGACCCACCTGCGCAAGATCAGCGAGGAAGGCGTGCGCTTCGCCTCGCCGGTGGACGGGGAGCGCCTCATGCTCTCGCCGGAGAAGAGCATGGAGATCCAGAAGGTCCTGAACTCCGACATCGTCATGATCTTCGACGAGTGCACGCCCTACCCCGCCGACCGCGATACCGCCCGCCAGTCCATGGAGCTGTCGCTGCGCTGGGCGGAACGTTCCAAGGCGGCCCATGCCGGCAACCCCAATGCATTATTCGGCATCGTCCAGGGCGGCATGCACGAGGATCTGCGCGAGCGCTCCCTCGCCGACCTGACCGATTTCGGCTTCGACGGCTATGCCCTGGGCGGACTCTCCGTGGGCGAGCCCAAGGCCGACATGCGGCGCATCCTGGCCCACTCGGCGCCCTTGCTGCCGGTCGATCGGCCGCGCTACCTGATGGGGGTGGGCACGCCGGAGGACATCGTCCACGCCGTCGCCCACGGCATCGACATGTTCGACTGCGTGATGCCCACCCGCAACGCCCGCCACGGCGTGCTGTTCACCCGCCACGGCGACCTGCGCATCAAGAACGCCCGGCATCGCCATGACACCGGACCGATCGACGCGGGCTGCGACTGCTACACCTGCCGCCACTTCAGCCGCGCCTACCTGCACCACCTGTTCCGCACCGGCGAGAGCCTGGCGGGTCGCCTGCACACGATCCACAACCTGCGCTACTACCAGGTCCTGATGGCGGAACTGCGCCAGGCCATCGTCGCCGGCCGGCTGGCGGAATACATCGCCGGGTTCCATGCCCAGCGCGGCGGCCATGCGGCGGCATGAACCCGGCCGCCCCGGGCACCCGGCGGGCCACGCCGGGCCCGCGTGCTAGAATCCTCCAGTTTTCCTAGGAGCCGTACCCATGTTCATTTCCCTCGCCCACGCCGCGCCGGCCGCCGAGCAGCCGGACCCGTTCCTGAGCTTCCTGCCCCTGATCGTCATCTTCGTCGTCTTCTACTTCCTGATCATCCGCCCGCAGATGAAGCGCGCCAAGGAACAGCGCAAGATGCAGGAGGGGCTGCAGAAGGGGGACGAGGTCATCACCTCCGGCGGCCAGCTGGGCCGGGTGGTGGACATCAAGGAGCAATACGTCACCCTGGAAGTGGCCAAGGGCGTGCAGAACATCTTCCAGCGCGCCGCCATCCAGACCGTGCTGCCCAAGGGCACGATGAAGGATCTGTGAGGCGTGAGGAGAGAGGGGTGAGGAGCAAAGCCCACTCACCCGCTCTCCCCCTCACCCCCCATCCCTAACCCCTCACGCGCAAATGAACCGCTATCCCCTCTGGAAATACCTGGCCATCGCCGTCGCCCTGCTGATCGGCCTGACCTACACCCTGCCCAACTTCTTCGGCGAGGTGCCGGCGGTGCAGGTCTCGCCGGTGCGCACCACGGAGAAGGTGGACGCCGCCCTCATGCAACGCGTCGAGGCGGCCCTCAAGCAGGCCGGCATCCAGCCCACCGGCGTCACGCAGGACGCGCGCAGCGTGAAGGCGCGCCTGGCGGACACCGACACCCAGCTCAAGGCCAAGGACGCGCTGCAGGCCGCGCTCGGCCCGGGCTACACGGTCGCCCTCAACCTGCTCTCGGCCTCGCCCCAGTGGCTGGCCGACATCGGCGCCCTGCCCATGTACCTGGGCCTGGACCTGCGCGGCGGCGTGCATTTCCTGCTCCAGGTGGACATGCCCAAGGCCCTGGAAAAGGCGGCCGAGCGCTACCAGGGCGACATCCGCAGCCTGCTCAGGGAGAAGAAGATCCGCTACGCCGGCCTGGCGCGCGACAAGGACGTGGTCAACCTGCGCTTCCGCGACGCCGCGACCCGCGGCGAGGCGCGCAAGGTCATCGAGGAGACCTATCCGGAGCTGGAGCTGGCGGAGAGCGACGCGGCGGAGGACTACCTGCTCACCGCCACCCTCAACAAGCCCGCCCAGGTGAAGACCCAGGAGACCGCCCTGCAGCAGAACCTGCTCACCCTGCGCAACCGGGTCAACGAGCTGGGCGTGGCCGAGCCGGTCATCCAGCAGCAGGGCGTCGACCGGGTGGTGGTGCAGCTGCCCGGCGTGCAGGACACCGCCAAGGCCAAGGAGATCCTCGGCCGCACCGCCACCCTGGAGGTGCGCATGGTGGACGAGGAGGTCATGCAGGACCCGGCCCGCGTGCAGGCGGCGGTGGCCGGCGGCCAGGTGCCGTTCGGCGACGAGCTCTACCACGAGCGCGGCGGCATGCCCATCCTGGTGAAGAAGAACGTGGTGCTGACCGGCGAGTACATCACCGACGCCCAGCCCGGCTTCGACAACAACGGCCAGGCCGCCGTGCACATCAACCTGGACGGCCGCGGCGCGCGCATCTTCAAGAACGTCACGCGCGAGAACGTCGGCAAGCGCATGGCCATCCTGCTCATCGAGAAGGGCCGCACCGAGGTGGTCACCGCGCCGGTGATCCGCGAGGAGATCGGCGGCGGCCGGGTGCAGATCACCGGCATGGATACGGTGGAGGAGTCCCGCGACGTGGCCCTGCTGCTGCGCGCCGGGGCGCTCGCCGCGCCCATGGAGATCGTCGAGGAGCG
>JALOTG010000142.1 GCA_025458005.1 Thiobacillaceae bacterium | reverse complement strand
CCCGGCTCGCAGGACCAGGAGACTGGGACCTACTATGCGAGCAACGGCGTCGACAAGCGAACATTCACCTTTAAGATGTGCGATCAGTTCTTTATAACCGACTGCTTGCTGTGTTGTTTTGGAGAGTTTGTTGAGGTCAAGCCTTTTTACCTCATCCAATAAACCTTGCTCGTCAGCATCAAATTCATACTTGTAACCCAGTGTTACTTCAGCGATCACCAATTTGTTACCCTTCATTGTGTTGATGCTTGGAGGATCGCATTGCCCTTGGTCATAGCACCAGGCCGCTGTATTTGTAAGTAGCTCCCCCTTCACATTGGCGCCATAAAGGTAATCTGGGAAAGGTGTCGAAGGATGATAAAGGTATTCTTCAGTCTTATAATACTTCGTAATGTAAGTGGTATGATATGGTTCTGCACTCCATGAGTCGGCATCATAATGTACAAAACCAATATACATCGTGCGCAAAGTTGATGGGTCTGGAACGGAAAAATTCGGTTGAACATTAAACTTAGCTCCTAATTGGATTGAGTAAGCATAATATTTGCCGTCGCTGGGCAATGTTATCTGACCAATGTCTTTCTTTATGTTAGGGTCTATCAAATAAGACATCTTGCTTATTTTCCCCAGCCTCGCATCTGGAGCGGGCAGAGTAAAATCCAGAAGCGGCGAAGGGGCGTCTTGGTCAAATAGGTAGATGAATTGGGCGCGTTCGAGTTCGGAATGCACCTCGATGTTTATCATATTTGCAGCCATAGCCGGCTGCGCAGCCAGGAGCATGATCACTACAAGCGGTTTCAACATTTTTCAACTCCCATGGTCAACAAACAAACCCCATACCCGCCGGCGTACATCGCGCTCCTCCGCTTTCACTCCCGGATCCGTGCCGCGTTGGCGGTTTTCGTTCGGGGCACGCGGGTGCGCCGGCCGGGCTCGACGGCACCAAGGTAGCCCAAGCTTCGCCCGGGTTTCATCCGTCAAATGACGGAAATCCGGATAGAAATGTCCTTGTAAACTTCGCGCCATCACGGCCCCTCCCATCCCTGGCGCAGCGCCAGGGCCACCAGTTCGCGCTGGCCGCGGGTGCCGGTCTTGGCGTAGAGGCTGGAGAGCTGGCTGCGCACGGTGCGCACGCCCAGGTCCAGGCGTTCGGCGATGGCCTTGGGGGCCAGGCCGTGCAGCAGGAGTTCCAGCACACGAAGTTCGGCGGCGGTAATGTGGTGGCGCGCGTGGGCGAATGCGGCCAGGTCGTGGCCGGCCGCGGGCCGGTCCGGGTCGCGCGCCAGCAGCAGCACCCGCGCCGGCACGGTGGGGGCGCCGGGCAGCGGGGGCGGGCTGTCGAGGCGGATGGGGGTCGCGGAGAGACGATAGGGCGGCGGCGGTGCCCCGTCTGCGCCGGCGCGCCGGGCCACGCTGAGGCCGCCGCCGACGCCCAGCACGGCCTGGCGGACGAGGCGGGCGAGGGCCTGGTCGTCGTTACCATGCTCGGCGCGGGGTTGGCCATCGCGCAGGGCGAGGCCGTCATTCCGGCGCAACAGCGATTCCGCCAGGGGGTTGAGGTACACCGCCCGACCGGTTTCGTCCAGCAGCAGGACGCCGTAGCCCAGGTGGTCCAGCGCCGCTTCCCGCGCCTCGCCGCCCAGCCGCGCCTCGGTGAGGCGCCAGTGGGTGAGCAGGGCGCGGCGCACGTGGGGGGCGAGCAGATGGATGAGGCGCTTGCCTTCGCCGTCGTAGGCATCGCGGCCCCGGTGGCGGGTGAAGGTCATGTGGGCGGCAGGGCCCTCTGTCTTGCCGTCGAACAGGGCGGTGGTGACCATCCACTCCATGTCGTGGGGCTTGAGGAAGTCGTTGTAGAACTCGCTGCGGCGCAGTTCCGCCTGCGCGACGATCTCCTCGCCCAGGGCCACGTGGCCCTGGATGTAGCGCTGCTGGCGCAGGGCGTGGCCGGTCCATTCGTCGATGCGGTGGTAGTAAGCCCCGTAGGCCTCTTCCATCTCCCGGGTGAAGTTGTGGGTCAGGTAGAGGGCGTGTTCCGGCCGGGCGGGGAAGGGGGTGTAGATGCACGCCAGGTCGGCCTCGAAGGACTGGCTCATGCGGGCGATCACGTCCGGCCACCGCTCCGGCTCCAGCGCGGCCTGATAGATGTCGCCGAGCAGGCCGAGCAGAGGGGAGTCAGTTACGACGCCTGGATGTGTGTTTTTTTTGTTGCGCACGCTGCCGGCTCTCCCGGGCTCGGTATCAATGCATCATTAATTTCTAATATATCCTGTTTCCGCGTCATGTCCATGACATCGGTGTGGTCATGCGGGAGGAAAAACCTGCTGCGCCGACCGAGGGGGCGGGTTATTTGCCGCGTTGCCCGCGGGTTATCTATCCTTCAACTATGCGGCCTGATGATTGAGGGGACACCATGCTTGCCCGCCTGCGTTCGCTGTTGCTCAAGACGCCCGTCCTGATCGCCCTGGGTCTCGCGCTGGCTTATCTGCTGTTCGGCTGGTTCGGCTTCGAGCCGCTGGTGAAGTGGGCGGCGCCGAAGTATGTCGCCGACAAGAGCCGCCACCAGCTGTCCATCGACCGGGCCGAATTCGATCCCCTGGCGCTGTCGGTGCGCTTGGGCGGGCTGAAGCTGGCCGAACCGGACGGCAAGCCGCTGCTGGCCTTCGACGAACTGTTCGTGGACTTCGAGGCGGCCAGCCTGTTCAAGTGGGCCTACACCTTCGAAGCCATCCGTCTCAGCGGGCCGCATGCCCACGTGACCCTGCTGGCCGACGGGCACCTGAACTGGAGCGCGCTGATCGAGGCCTTCAAGACGGAGGAGGAAGAAGAGGACAAGCCCCTGCCCAGGCTGCTGGTGCGCCGCATCGACCTGGAGCAGGGGCGCGTGGACGTGGCCGACGACAAGGTGAACTTCAAGTCCTATCTGCACCCGCTGTCCCTCACCCTCACCGACCTTTCGACGCTGCCCGAGGACAAGGGCGCCTACACCTTGGTCACCACCACCCGCCTGGGCGCGCGGGTGCGCTGGAAGGGCCAGCTGACGCTGAAGCCGGTGCTGGCCACCGGCGAGATGGCCGTGGACAGCCTGCCCCTGGCCAAGGCCTGGCCCTATCTGGATGTGAAGCTGAACATGGAGCCCCCCGAGGGCGTGGCGGCCCTGGGACTCAGCTACCGGGTAGGCTGGGCGGACAAGAAGCTCTCCCTGAGCATCGACGATCTGGGCGTGTCGGTGGACAGGCTCGCCCTGCGCGGCGAGAAGAAAGCCGAGCCCGCCGTCACGCTCGACCGCATCGCCCTCACCGGCGGCCGCTTCGATCTGGCCAGGCGCAGCCTGGACATCGGCGAGATCACCCTCAACGGCGGGCGGGTCGACCTGCGCCGGGACCCGACGGGACGCATCAACCTGCAGGACTGGTTCGTGCCTCCCGCGGACGCCGGAAGGAAGACGCCGGCCGAAGCGACTGGCAAGGCCGCCCCCGCGCCGGCGGGCGAGCCCTGGCGGGTCAATCTGACGCGCTTCAGCCTTGACGGCGTCGGCATCCGCTTCACGGACACCGGCTTCATTACGCCGATGAACTGGGAGGTGGCCAACCTGCGCGTCGGTTTCGGGCTCGGCATGCAGGTCGGGGCCGGCGAGACGCAACTCAAGGTGAGCGACCTGGGGGTGGACCTCTCCGGCGTGCGCGTACTCTCGCAAGGCAATCCTCAGCCCCTGGCGGTCCTCGGCGGCCTGGCGCTGGAGGGCGGCAGCGTGGACCTGGCGGCGCGGGATTTCGCCGCCCGTCGCCTGGCCCTGCTCGACGGTCGCCTGGAGGGCGTGCGTGACGCCCAGGGACGCATCGCGCTCGCCGAGGCCTTCCGGCGCATTCCGAGCAAGACCACGGCCGCGGCGGTGCGCGAGGAGGTCGCCGCCGCGGCGACCGCCTGGAAATACCGCTTCGACGGCATCGACCTGGCCGGCTTTCAGGTCGACTTGCGTGACGAGGGCGTGCGGCCGGCTGCGAAGCTGTCGCTGACCGACATCCAGGCCTCGGCGCGGGGCTTCAGCCAGGACCTGCGCGCCCCCCTGCCGGTGAAGCTCGGCTTCCGGGTCAAGGAGGGCGGCACCTTCGAGGCGAACGGGAAGGTCGTCCCGGCCGGCGCCGAGGCGGACGTGCGCCTGAAGCTCACCGGCCTGGCCCTGCAGCCGGCCAATCCCTACCTGGCGCGGGCCTCCCACCTGGTCCTGGCGGGCGGGCGGGCCTCCACCGCCGGGCGCGTGCAGTACCGCAAACAGAAGGCGAGCTACAGCGGCGGCTTCCGGGTCGACGACCTGCTGGTCAACGAGGCCAACACCGGCGAGCGCTTCCTGGCCTGGAAGGCCCTGGCCACCGAGGAGCTGATGGCCACCCCGTCCGCCCTGGACATCGGCGATCTGCGCCTCGACCGCCTGGGCATGAAACTGGTCATCTACCAGGACAAGAGCACCAACCTCGCGAAGGCCTTCCATAAGGGCGCGCCGGCCAAGGCCCCGGTGGCCGAGGCGGAGGGGCCGGAGACGGATACGGATACGGATACGGACGAGCCGGCGCCTGGCGCCACTCGGCCGGACGCGCCGCCGGTCACGGCGCCACCGGCTGCCGCGGCGAAACCCGCCGCGCCGCCGGCGTTCAAGGTCAACATCGACCGGGTGCGGGTGAACCAGGGCGAAATGGACTTCGCCGACCTGTCCCTGGCCCTGCCGTTCGGCACCCGCATCCACGAACTCAAGGGGGGCATCAACGGCATCGGCAACCAGCCCGGCGGGCGCGCCCAGGTGGAGCTGGACGGCCGCGTCGACGATTACGGCCTGGCCCGCGCCGTGGGCGAGCTGGACATGTTCGACCCCACCGGCTATCTGGACATCAAGGTGGTGTTCCAGAACGTGGAGATGACCCGGCTCACCCCCTACACCGCCACCTTCGTCGGCCGCCGCATCGCCTCGGGCAAGCTGTCCCTGGACCTGGACTACAAGATCCAGCAGCGCCAGCTGCGGGGCGAGAACCAGATCATCATGAACAAGCTGACCCTGGGCGAGCGGGTCGAGAGCCCGACCGCCAAGAACCTGCCGCTGGACCTGGCGATCGCCATCCTGGAGGACAGCAACGGCGTCATCGACCTGGGCCTGCCGGTCTCCGGCAGCCTGGACGACCCCAAGTTCAGCTACGGCCGCATCATCTGGAAGGCCATCTTCAACGTCCTCACCAAGATTGTCACCGCCCCCTTCCGCGCCCTGGGCAAGCTGCTCGGCGTGAGCGGCGAGGCGCTGGAGAAGGTGAGCTTCGAACTGGGCGACGCCGAACTCACCCCGCCCCAGCGCGAGAAGATGAAGAGTCTGGCCGAGGCCCTGGGCAAGCGCCCGGGCCTCACCCTGACGGTGCGCGGCACCTATGCCGCCGAGGCCGAGCGGCCGGTGCTTCAGGAACGCCAGCTGCGCCGACAGGTGGCCGAGAAGATGGGCATCAAGCTGGCCGCCGGCGAGGACCCCGGTCCGGTCTCCACCAGCCAGCCCAAGACCCAGGCCGCCCTGGAGGCCCTCTACGCGGAGCGTCTCGGCGCCGAGGCCCTGAAGACCCTGCGCGCCCGGCACGCGCTGGCCAATCCGGAGAAGAAGGCACAGGGTGTGGCCGGCAAGATGCTGTCGCGGCTCACCGGCCTGATGAAGGAAAAACCCAAGCCGCTCAGCGAGGCCGAGGTCGCCGAGCTGAAGGGCGCCGACCTGCACATGCTGCTCTACCAGCGCCTGCTGGACCGCACGGAGGTGAGCGATGCCCAGCTCGCCGCCCTGGGCCAGGCACGCGGCGAGGCCGTCGCCCGGCAGCTGACCGCCGCCGGCGTGCCGGCCGAGCGGGTTGCCACCGCCGCGCCCGAGCCAGTCGAGGCGGTCGGCCGCGAGGTGGCGGTGAAGCTCGGCCTGGGCGTGGCGCCGAAGAAGGCGCCGGCCGATGCGACTGCCGCCCCGCCCGCGGCGGCGGCGGGGCCCTGAATGAGGGGAGGCGAGGGGGCTGGGCGTCTCTTCTGTAATGTTTCGACCTGATCATTCCAGGCATGCCCACTCACGCCCCCTGATCCCGACTGAAGGACATCCATGCAGGAATATCCAACCCTAGCCGCTGTCGACCTCGGTTCGAACAGCTTTCATCTGCAAGTGGGCCGGGTGGAAGGCGAGCAGCTGTTCTACCTCGACGCCATCAAGGACCCGGTGCGCCTGGCCGGCGGGCTGACCGCCGCCAAGCAGCTCGACGCCGCCTCCCAGCGGCGCGCCCTGGACTGCCTGTCGCGCTTCGGCGAGCGCCTGAAAGGCATGCCGCCCGGCGCGGTGCGGGCGGTGGGCACCTCCGCCCTGCGCGTGGCCAAGAACGCCGCCGCCTTCATGGACCGGGCCCGCGCCGCCCTGGGCTTCGAGATCGAGGTGGTGTCCGGCCGCGAGGAAGCGCGCCTGATCTACCTGGGCGTGGCGCACAGCCTGCCGCTCAACCAGGAGCGGCGCCTGGTGGTGGACATCGGCGGCGGTTCCACCGAGTGCATCGTCGGCCAGGGTTACGAGCCGCGCGAACGGGAAAGCCTGCGCATGGGCTGCGTGGTCTTCACGAACCGGTTCTTTCCCGCCGGACGCATCGACAAGGCCAACATGCGGGCCGCCGAGACCGCCGCGCGCATCGAGGTGCAGGCCGTCGCCCACGCCTTCCGCGTCGGCCAGTGGACGGAGGCTGCGGGCTCCTCGGGCACCGCCCGCGCCCTGGGCGCGATCTGCGCCCAGAACGGACACTCCCAGGGCCAGATCACCCTGGACGGGTTGCGCTGGCTGCGCGAGCGGCTGATTCGCGCCGGCGAGGCGGAGCGTCTGGAGGTGGCCGGCCTGAAGCCCGACCGACGGCCGGTCATCGTCGGAGGCCTGGCCATCATGCACGCCCTGTTCCAGGAGCTGGGCATCACCGAGATGACCGCCGCCCAGGGCGCCATGCGCGAGGGCATCCTCTGGGACCTGCTCGGCCGCGTGCACGACCACGACATGCGCGATGTCAGCGTCGCCCAGTTCATGCGCCGCTACCACGTCGATGGCCGCCAGGCACGCCGCGTGGAAAGGCTCGCCCTCGGGCTGGCCCGGGCATTCGCCGACCGCGTCCCCGCCGACGCGATGCGGCTGCTCGGCTGGGCGGCGCGGCTGCACGAGATCGGCATCGGCATCGCCCATTCCGGCTTCCACAAGCATGGCGCCTACATCCTGGAGAACGCCGACATGCCCGGCTTTTCGCGGCGCGACCAGGCGCGCCTGGCCAATCTGGTGCGCGCCAGCCGCGGCGGGCTGGGCAAGCTGGCCATCGCCCCGGACGACCCCGGCTGGCCCCTCATCCTCTGCCTGCGCCTGGCCGTGCTGCTGCACATCAGCCGGACCGACCAGGATCTGCGCGCGCTCAGCCTCAGCTGCGACGGCGGCGACTGCGCGCTCAACGCCCCGGCCGACTGGCTGGACGCCAACCCGCTGACCCAGGCCGCCCTGGACGCGGAGCTGCGGGAGTGGCTCGGCCTGTCGCCGTGGGTCAGGCTCGCGGCCATCCGCCGGGACGGCGCTGGTGGGACGACCGCAGGCTCGAGCTACCGCTTTGCTCATTGACTTGTATTGCCGCCCGCGGCTGGCATGCAGGTCGCCCAGAAGGGCAGCCTACGCATTACTGCTCCCCTCGATGGTAAAGGCATGGATCGCCACGGCGCTGCGCGCCTCGCGAGGACGTCATCGCGAGGCGGCCAGGCCGACGCGGCAATCCAGCCC
>JALOTG010000141.1 GCA_025458005.1 Thiobacillaceae bacterium | reverse complement strand
TCGGGCTTCTCGATCTTTTCGGGCTTCTCGATCTTTTCGACCTTCTCGACCTTCTCGACCTTCTCGATCTTCTCGATCTTCTCTGCCTTCTCTGCCCGGAGTCCGGTGTTGGTTGCCTCCCGCTCGGTGGCCTCGATCTCTCGTTGCCCTTTTCGCACGCCGCTCCCTTCTTTCCTGGAGGGCAGGCGGGCATCGGCGTCTTCGTCCCTCTCAGTGGCCTGGCCTTGCCTGGAGCCGGTCCGGCTGTCCTTGCCGGCCTGGCCGCCGACGACAGTCTCGGGTCGATCGATGATCCCCCGACTGGCCTCGATCTGGCCGTCGGAATGTCGCCGCGCCTCCACGCGCACCCACTCACCCTTGCCGAGGCCCTTGGCCATCTCGCCACCGGCCTTGACCCGGACATAGCCGAGGGACACCACGCCCGCCTCGCGGCTCGGCCTGGCCATGCCCTGCAGCAACAGGCGGTCCACATTGTCGGAAAAACGCAGGTCGGGATTCACGTCGACGCGGCGGGCACTCAACACACCCTGGCGCAGTTCACCCGTGACGCGCACTTCCTGGCCGGCCTTGGCCTGTCCCAGGCCGACGACGGTCAGGCCGCCGATGCGTCCGACCCCACTGGAGTTCTGGTCGAGCCGGCCGGTCACGCTGGCCGTCGCGCCTGGGGCGGCCTTTTCCACCAGCGTGGCCCGCACGACCCCCCCGGCATCCCGGGGCCCGTTGACCCGGATCAGGTCACCCCGCCGGGGGCTGAATCCGCTCGCCGTCTTCAGGGCGGAACCGGCATGCGCCGACCTAACCGACTGTCCCAGGACCACCAGCGACGAACCGTCGGGCGCGACCCAGGAGACGGGGCCCACCACCGCCGAATTCAGGGCAATGCGGCGCGCCTTCAGTTGCGCGCCACGTCCCACCGCCTCGACGGAGACCCACTGGCCGACCGCCAGCTGATCGGCGCTCGCCGCCTCGCCATCCCGGATGACGGGTGTCTCGCCGTCGTAATGAATCTCCACGCCGTTGACGCAGATGCTGGCGAAACCGGTAACGACCCCGACCACGCCGGTACCGCCCATGCCCGAGCCGTCGGCAGTCTTGCCGGTGCCGCCGATGCCGGATCCTTCCCCGCTGTGTCCGGTGCCGCCGATGCCCGCGCTGTCGCCGCTCAGGCCCGTTCCTCCCATGCCCGACCCGTCGTCCGTGAGGCCGGTCCCCCCCATGCCCGACCCGCCGGGCAGGGCACAGGGGTTGGCCAGGGCCAGGGTCGCGGCGAGCAACAGGCAGGGCAGCGCGAGCAGGCGAATCATGGCTGCCCAGGCGGGCTCGTGGCGGGCTCGGGCACGCCAGGGGCGTCCCGACGCTCCGGTTCAGTGTAGAAGTAGACGCCGAAGGTCATGCGCTCGCGAGCCTGCTGCTTGTCGGCATCGTCCCGCTGCAACTCCATGGCCCGGCGATTGATCTCCTGCATGGCCGACACGGCCAATTCGCGCGACAGTTCGCGCAGGCGCAGCACGGATTCAGGGGTCAGGCCGTCGTAATAGACGCTGCGCTCCAGCAGGGGGGGGTGTTGATCGAGCAGGTTATGGGCGGCGGCCGCCATGTGGTCGTGCAGGTTCTTGCCGAAATAGAAGGCCTTCTCCTCGCCCCCCTGGGCGGGCACGAAGGCCGCCTCGACCAGGTGCACGCAATCCGCCTCGTCCAGCGTGGCGACCCCGAGCCGCAGCCACTCATCCAGCACGGCGCGGGGGCGGATGTCCTTGCTGACGCTGGAGACCAGATTCTCGAAGGAAGCCTCGCCGCCACGCCTGGCCAGTCGCGCCAAGGGTCTGGGACGGCGCTGGGGGTCCAGGTAGAGCGGGTCGGCGCACCAGCGGGCGACGATCTGGCTGCCCATGGACACGGACTGGGGCGGGACGGTGTGGAAGGTCTCGGCGCGCAGCCGCTTGACCTCGCGCCGATGCACCCCGGACAACAGGCTGACGCGGCTGTCCGTCAAGGCGCCGCCGTCATCGGGGAAGTCGTGCGCGGCCACGTCCACGAACACCCCCTTGGCCAGGTTGGCGAACGAGGGGTAGTCGACGCCATGGGCCATGAGCAGGCGGGCCAGCGGCCGCAGCAGACGCTGGACGGCCGCCAGCAGCGCCGACGGGGCCAAGAGCAGTACGCGGGCATGGACGTCCATCCCGTAATCTTAAGGCATGCGCAATTTGCACACACTAGCAAGTTTCAACCACTTTCCCAGCAGCCTATCCATGGCTTTTACGTGGAGATGAACAAATTATTTATTTGACGTGTTATTAATTTACACGTATCTTGGTCATGGCCACACTGCATGCAGGGTGAAATACCCACCTGCGGCCTCGGGATGAGGGCATATCAGCCCCCTTCGCGAGCGATCAGGACGCACAGGGGCCCTTCGTACACAGCCTATGGGAGAAACCATGCCATTGAATCGCCTACCCCGCGCCGCCGTCCTGATGATGGCGGCCACCTTCGCCCTGCCCCCGCTGACGGCCGGGGCCCAGACACCTCCCGGTCGTCTGCTTGCCGCCCAGTGCGCCCAGTGCCACGGCACCGACGGTCGCGGTCCCGGCTTCGACGAGCTGGCCGGCAAGGACGCCCGCGAGCTCTATCACGAGCTGACGGAGATGAAATACCGCAACCCGATCGAAGGCATCATGGACCGTCAGGCAAGGGGTTACACCGACGCCCAGCTGCGCGCCATCGCCGACTACCTCTCCGCCCTGCCCGGCGGCGACGACTGACCAGCCCAGGGAGCACACGAAATGACTGCCATGAACAGAAGACAATTCATCCGGCTGGCCGGAGCCAGCTGCGCCCTGGCCGCCCTGCCTCGCGCGGTGAGCGCCGCCACGACCGCGCCTCGCGTGGTGGTGGTGGGTGGCGGCTTCGGCGGCGCCACCGTGGCCAAGTATGTGCGCATGTGGGGCGACAACGTCCAGGTCACCCTGGTGGAGCCCAACCCCAGCCACATCTCCTGCATCCTGTCGAATATGGTGGTAACCGGCGACCTCTCCATGAACCGCATCACTCTCGGTTACGACGCCCTCAAGACCAACCACGGCGTTTCGGTGCTCCAAGGCCGCGCCATGGGCATCGACGCCGCCGGCAACCGGCTCACCGTGAGCACGTATTCCGGCCACCAGGTGCTGGACTACGACCACCTGGTACTGGCCCCGGGGATAGCCTTCGCGACGCCGCCCGGCAACTGGAAGCCCGGCCTGACGCCCCATGCCTGGCAGGCCGGCAGCCAGACCACCCTCCTGAAGAACCAGCTCGCGGCCATGCGCGGCGGGGACGTGTTCGTCATGACCGTGCCCAAGTCGCCCTATCGCTGCCCGCCCGGCCCCTACGAGCGGGCCTGCGTGGTGGCCGACTATCTGAAGCGCAAGGGCCGCACCGGCGCCAAGGTGGTCGTGCTGGACGCCAACGCCTCCATCCAGGCCGAGCCGGAAGCCTTCGGCCACGCCTTCAGCGTCACCCACGCGGGGGTGATCGAGTATCACCCCAACGCCGTGGTGCAGTCGGTGGATTCCGACACCCGCTCCATCGTCACCACCGTCAGGACGGTGAGCAACGCCAAGGTGCTGAACGTCATCCCGAACCAGCGCGCCGGCACCATCACCCGGGGCCTGGCCCTCGACGCGGCCGGCTTCGTCAAGGTCGACCCCCTCACCTATGCCACGGCGGCCTATCCCAACATCCACGTCATCGGCGATTCCTGCTCGGTACCGGCCAGCGACGGCAAGGGCGTGCCCAAGTCCGGGCACATGGCCAACGCCGAGGCCAAGGTCTGCGCCAACGCCATCGTCCGGGCCCTCAACGGCGAGACCGTGGACGAGGACATCGCCACCAACTCGGCCTGCTACAGCCCGATCACCAACCGCAAGGCCTCCTGGCTGTCGGCCAACTTCCTCTATGGCGACATCTACGACGCCGCGGGCAAGGTGAAGGGCAAGGGCATGCATCGCTTGGACATCGGCGAGGCCCCGGAGAAGGAAGTCAACGGCGACAGCTACGAGGACATGTACCAATGGGCCGACAGCCTGTTCGCCGACAGTTTCATGTAAGCGGCACGGGGTCAGGGAGGTTTATCACGGCGGCAGCCGCGGCGCGGTCGGACGATGGGCGGCAGGACTCTTCCGATCCCTCCATCCCGCCCGCCTGCCGGCCACAGCAAGCCGCGATAGTGACAACACGCGGTCGGTCACACCCAGCATCAGCCGCCCGTCCCCGGACCGGCGGCTGATGCTGGCCCAATTTGCAAACCAGGCCTCGCTGGGCCCTAACCGCCCTCCGACGGCATAGGGGTTATCAAAGCGCACGCCGTTTGCGGCGTGCATCGGTAAGGGAAGAAATCGAGTCATGGAAACAAGAAGGCTGCACCATCTCCCCCGTCCCGGGACAGGTATGACGATCGTCCTGCTCATCGGTCTGGCCGGGCCGGGCCACGCCTTGGCCGTCAGCGACTATCGCGTGATCGACCTGGGCGTATTCCCCACCGGCAATCAAAGCTGGGCCTATGGCCTATCGGAGAACGGCAAGGTGGCCGGTCTGGCGGAGAAGATCGGCACCTCGGGTTCCATCCACGCCTTTCCGTTCCGCTGGGACGGGGCGGGCGCCAATATCTACCAGTATGGCGCCCAGGATTTCCGGCCGGCGGGCATCAACGACGCCGGCACGGTGGCCGGCCGCATCGGCTATTCCTGGCAGGACGGTTACGGCCAGGTGCGCAGCGGCCCGGACGGCAACGTGGTCGCCCAGATCAGCCCCTTCGGCCAGTATCAGTACTGGTACTGGACCTGCGACAGCACGGACTGCCACCACAACCAGTATGTGGCCCACTACAGTCCGGCCCTGAACATCAACAACAACGGCAAGGTGGTCGGCTATGCCACCACCGGCACCGGCAGCGAATTCGCCGAGGACTACCACGGCTACGTGTGGGACCCGGTCAGCGGCATCCAGGACGTGACCCCGGGCGTCAATCGCGGCAGGGTCGCCGACATCAACGACCGGGACATCATCGCCGGCACCGTCGGCACCGCCACCGGCGACCGCGCCTTCGTCGGCAGCGCGGACAACCTGCTCGGCACCCTGCCGGGTGGCAGCTACAGCCGGGCCAACGCCCTCAACGACGCCGGCCAGGTGGTGGGCGAGGCCAACAGCGGCGGCTTCCGGCTCGGCTTCCTGTGGGACGGCCACAACATGGTCGGGCTGACCCCCACCGATGCCTTCGACTCCGCCGCCGCCCACGACATCAACGCCGCCGGCCTGATCGTCGGCAATGCCTGGCAGGCCCACGAACCCTGGGTCACCTCGGCCATGCTGTGGGAAAACGGCGTCGCCCACGAACTGAAGGACCTGGTGGTCAACGGCGACTGGCTCGTCCATGCCGCCCTGCGCGTCAATGATCAGGGCTGGATCGCCGGCTGGGGCGCGGTGGACAACGGCGACCAGCCCACCCATGCCCTGCTGCTGGTACCCGTCCCCGAACCGGAGACCTGGGCCATGCTGCTGGCCGGCCTGGGCCTGATCGGCCTGCGTCTGTCCCGGCCCAACCACCGCCACGCGCAAACCCTCAACCATTGATGGTTATTCAAGACAGCATGCAAGCATCGAACAGCACTACTACAGGCCGCGCCGCCCTGGCGCTGGCCATCACAATCCTGATTTCCGCGGAGGTCAGGGGGGATACGCTGTACGAGTCCGCCACCCTGGGCGCGACCGGCGTCACCGGCGGCACGGCCATCGGCTACGACCAGTTCCTGGGCGTGCGCTTCCAGATCGGCCAGGCGGCCACCGTGACCGGCGTCGGCGGCCACCTGTCGGATATCGGCAGCGGGCTGTACGGTGCCCTCGTCCGACTCGGCGGCGCGGACGACTTTCCCGACGCCAAGCCCGTCACCGTCGAGGTGAACGACAACCTCAGGCTGGTGGCCTGGGAGGGTGCCGACATCCTGGCCAAGGTGACACTGCCCGCCGTCGACACCAGCAGCGACGTGCTCGGCGCCCTGGCCGCGCCCCTGGACCTGGCCCCCGGCTGGTACGCCCTGGTCATGGCCGTGCCCAACTCCACCGTCGTCGGCGCCATGCCCGGCAACGGCAACCTGATCGGCACGCCGTCCTACTTCAGCTGGCAGGGCTGGTGGGACCTGCCCTTATATGAGTGCGGCACCATCCAGAACCCCCTCTGCCGCACGGATGACTGGTACGACGGCGGCTTCGGCAATGCGCGCTTCGTCGTGCAGGGACAGCCGGTGCCCGAACCGGAGACCTGGGCCATGCTGCTCGCCGGTCTCGGCCTGGTGGGTGTGGCCTCGCGCTGCCGCCAGGCCTGAAGTCCCAGCCACGCAGGGCGTGGCGGCACGATCCCGGCGCGCGGCGCCTTGGGCTATAGTCTCGGCCATGTCGCGACTGCCCGCCCTAACTGATCTCTGCCTGAGCCTCCTGCTTCTGATCTTCGCCTCCCTGCCCGCCCAGGCGGTGGTGGGCGGCGCCGGCCCGGACACCCCCGCGCCGGATTCGCCCTGGGCCGGGGTGGGCGTGGTGGACAACGGCAAGGGCCAGTTCAGCGGTGCCCTGATCGGGCCGCGCCACGTCCTCACCGCCGCTCATGTGGTGAAAGGCAAGGACGTCGCGGAGATCGTCTTCCGGCTCAACCTGGGTGCAGGAAACACGCCCGCCCTGCGTGCCCGCGCCGTGCATATCCATCCCGGCTACCGGGGCACCAAACGCAACATCCAGGGGGTCTGGTACGACGACCTGGCCATCGTCGAGCTGGCCGACCCGGCGCCCGCCGGGGTGCCCGCCTATGACCTCTATGCCGATTTCCACCTGCTCAAGTCCATGGTCGCCCTGGTGGGCTATGGCCGGGGCGGCGACGGCGTGAAGGGGACCAGCCAGCCCGGCGGCCTGAACTACCGGCGGGTGGGCCACAACCGCATCGACATCCTGCTGCTGCGCGACCCGGCCATGCAGCGGCCGGAGGTGTTCCTGTTCGATTTCGACGGGCCGGAATTCGGCAGCAACGCCTTCAAGCCCGACCTGCCCATCAACGCCAGTCTGGGCGCGGATATGGAGGCCACCTTCGCCGGCGGCGACTCGGGCGCGCCGGTGTTCGTCTTCGACGCGGGGAAGTGGAAGGTCGTCGGCGTGGCCGCCTTCGTCCTCGGCCAGGACGAGAACAGGGGCCAATTCGGCTCGCTGGGCGGCGGCATGCTGGTGCCCGCCTACGCGGACTGGATCCGCGCCGTTCGCGACGGCGGATCGGACGGCGGCCCGCCCTGATGCGCCTGGTCCTCGCCCTGCTGCTCTGGCTGGCCGCGGGCGCCGCCCTGGCCCTGGGCCCGGCGCAGCCCGAGGCGGCCACCGGCTACGCCCCCAAGCCGGTGGCCGCCGGGCAGCGCTTCATGGTGGTCACCGCCAATGCCCACGCCACCGAGGCTGGCGTGGCCATGCTCAAGGCCGGCGGCTCGGCGGTGGACGCGGCCATCGCCGCCCAGCTGGTGCTCAACCTGGTGGAGCCCCAGTCCTCCGGCATCGGCGGCGGCGGCTTCCTGCTCCATTGCGCCGCCGACGGTGGACGCGTGCTGGCCTACGACGGGCGCGAGACGGCGCCGGCCGCCGCCCGGCCGGACCGCTTCCGGACCCCCGACGGCCAGGCCATGCCGTTCCGGGACGCCATGGTCGGGGGACTCTCGGTGGGCACGCCGGGCCTGCTGGCCATGCTGGACGCCGCCCACCGCGCCCACGGCCGGCTGCCCTGGGCGCGGCTG
>JALOTG010000016.1 GCA_025458005.1 Thiobacillaceae bacterium | reverse complement strand
TATCCCGTCGCGGCCGAGGATCTGGTGGTGCCCGTGCGCGACCCAGCCCACCTCACCGATGACGAATACCGGTCCATCTGGCGGCTGGTGGCCAAGACCAACATGGCCATCTACGCCACCCCCCTGGGCGAGACCGAGGACAAGGACATCCCCCGCAAGCTGGCCGGCCAGTTCGGCTTGACCCGCCTGGACGCCAACTGGCTGGCGGACGAGGACGGCATCTCCAGCCTCACCCCCAGAGACGAGGACAGCGGCGCCGCCGACGGGCGCGCGCCGGGCACCGACCCCGGCCGCCGGGGCGACTACATTCCCTACACCCACCACCGCATCCGCTGGCACACCGACGGCTACTACAACCCGCCCGAGCGGCGCATTCACGCCATGATGCTGCACTGCGTGCGGGAGGCCGACGAGGGTGGCGAGAACGACCTGTACGACCCGGAACTGGCCTACATCGCCCTGCGCGACGCCGATCCGGCCCATATCCGGGCCCTGATGGCGGAGGACGCCATGACCATCCCCGCCCGGGTGGACGAGACGGGCGTGGCACGCCCCGACGAGGTCGGCCCGGCGCTGCTGGTGGAGGCGGGGCGACTGCACCTGCGCTACACCGCGCGCACCAAGAGCATCCGCTGGAAGGACGACGCGGCCACCCAGGCGGCCCTCAAGGCCCTGGAGGACCTGCTCGCCAGCTCTCCGCCGGGCGTCTTCACCCTGAAGCTGCGGCCCGGCATGGGCCTGAT
Organism: Thiobacillaceae bacterium; assembly: GCA_025458005.1. Taxonomy (GTDB): domain Bacteria; phylum Pseudomonadota; class Gammaproteobacteria; order Burkholderiales; family Thiobacillaceae; genus JALOTG01. The sequence continues at coordinate 36,656 of JALOTG010000016.1, read as the reverse complement.
CTGCAACAACGTGCTGCACACCCGCGCGGGCTTCACCGATCGTCCGGAACGCCGCCGCCTGCTCTATCGGGCGCGCTATCACGATCATCTGCGCGACCTGCGCGGGCGCTAGGCCGCGGGCCATGCCCCGGCTCCCGCGCCGGTCGTGAACGACAGCGGGGGCCTGCAGCCGCCACCGGGGCTACAATCCATCTCCCATGAGCCGATTCATGTCCCCTTCTGCGCCGCGCCAGGAGGGATTCGCCTTCCTGTGGCTGCTGTTCCTCATCGCCGGGCTGGGCGTCGCGCTGGCTGCCGTGGGCGTGGTCTGGCATGCCAGCGTGCAGCGCGAAAAGGAACAGGAACTGCTGTTCGTGGGCGACCAGTATCGCCGCGCCATCGAGAGTTTCTGGCGGGCGGCGCCCGGCGCGCAGAAGCGCCTGCCGAACAGCCTCGCGGAACTCGTCCGGGATCCGCGCTTTCCCAACACCGTGCGCCATCTGCGCCGCGTCTACCGCGACCCCATGACCGGCGGCGAGGAATGGGGAATCGTTCGCGGACAAGACGGCGGCATCGCCGGGGTCTACAGCCAGCATGAGGGGGTCCCCTACAAGAGCGCGAATTTTCCCGCCGCCTATCGCCACTTCGCCGAGCTGCCAAGCTATCGGGAATGGGTCTTCCTGTTCGATGCGGCGCCGGGCGCCGGCGCGGCCGCCGGCCCCCCGGCCCAGGCTGACGGCAAGGGCACGCTGGCGCCGCAGGAACCGGCGTCCGGCGGCGCGGGCACGGGCCCCCGAGAGGCCAGCGCGGGGCGGACGGGCGGGCCGTCCCAGGCCGATTCCACCTGCGTGGAGGCGCAGGCCAGGAACCATGAGAACTGCGCCGAGTTCCTGCAGGAGGGCGATAACGAGGGCTGGCGGCAATGCGTCAGCGAGGCCAGGGCGGAGTTCCTGGCCTGCATCCAGCAGCGGCCTTCGTCCCAACCCTAGACTGGCAGGGGCCTAGGCGGGGGTGTCCCCGGCGGGCGGGGCACCCCCTTCGGCCCATGCCGCCGAGGCATTGTGGCGCCTGTCCCATTCCGCCAGCGCTTGTTCCAGGTCCCCCTGGGCGCCGATCCACGCCCAGAAGGCGCGAAAGTCGCGCTTGGCGTGCTCCAGGCGGAAGTCCATGCGCTGCTGCTTGTCCCGCAGGAACAGGTCGATATTGGCCTCCACGGTGTCCAGGTAGTCCAGGGCGATCTCCTCGGCTGACTGCCCCGGCTCGCCCTCCAGCAGGATGCCTTCCCGGTAGGCCTTCATGATCCCGAACGCCGCGCGCCGGGCGAAGCTGGCGGCGGTGGTCAGCGGATCGCGGCGAAGATGGACGTAGCGGGCGTTGTCGCCATGCACCCGGTCCAGGCGGCCCAGCATCCAGGCGAGGCGGTTGTCGGCCTCGATGTGCTGGTCGGGATAGGCCAGTCGGGCCGCGCCGATCAGCCGGACGCGGGTCTCGTGGCCGGCGGTGAAGTTGGTGATGTGGCGGCAGGCCTGGATGAAGGTTGTCGAACCGCAGCGGCCGCTGTTGAGGATGAAGACCTTCATGCGCCCTCCAGGGCCACGCGCCAGGCCTCGCGCTCGTCGCGGTAGCGGGCGATGGCCTGGCGGATGGCCGCCTTGCGCCACTCGCGGTGGGCATCCGAGCCAATCCGCTGCCAGGCGCGGGCATCATCGCCGAAGTTGCGCCGCAGGTCGTCCAGGAAGCGGCGCATGGCCTGGCGCGCGCCGGCCAGGTTGGCGTCCCGATGCCACCAGCGCCGCGGGTCGGAGAAGAACGCATCCAGCCGGCTGAGCTTTGCACTGATCTCGCCGCGCTTGGCGCCATAGAGCTGGCGCAGGCGCGCCTCGCTTGCGTCGACCGCCCGGCAGATGGCCGCCGCGTCCGGCTCGGCGCCGGGGAAGCCCTGCTCGGCGAGCCGCTCCACGGCGAACAGCATGACGTCGCCGAAGTACTGCCGCTCGTACTCGCCGGACAGGTCGACGCTGTCGTGCCCGCGCACCATCCCGGGCCGGAACTCCGCCTGGCCGAGGTCCTCCACGGCGCGCCCGTGCAGCATGGGCAGGTTGGCGGAGACGAAGGTGTCGCCCAGTTCGGCGCGCAGGATGCGGCCCAGGGTGGGACCGGCCATGCGCAGCCCCAGGTCAGCGAAGGGGATGAACCAGCGCAGGCCCATCGCATCGACGACATAGTTGCCGGTGTAGACGGTGCGCGCCGGCCGCAGGCTGGCCATCGGGTCGTCGGGCTGATAGAAGGCGCGCCGCGTGAGGTGCTCGCCGTCGAGGAAGCGGCCGACCCGAGCGGCGAAGTCGGCCAGGCAGGCGACGTGGTCGTGCGCGCCGATCAGGCGACAGCGGTGGCGCCAGGTCTCGGCGGCCGGCTTGAAGCCGAACAGATCGGCCATGTCGTGATAGGCGGCGTCGCCGGCCGGCCGCGCCGCCAGTCCGTGGAAGGCGCATGGCGCCTGGGGCGGCAGGTCCGCCAGCTCGGCGAGGAAGGCGAGCACGTCGTCCAGGAAGTGGCCGGCCATGACGGCGGGGGAGACCGGGGGGTCGCCGACGACCTTGCCCGTGACCAGGCGCACCGGCCGCTCGGCGAAGATGCGGTCCAGCCAGTGAAGATAGTCGATGACGCGGGGCTGTTCCTCGCCCGTGGCGGTCTGCAGGTTGGCATAAAAGGCCTGGTCGCTGTCGACGAACCAGAACAGCCGCCGGGCGCCGTCGCGCGGCAGGCGCGCGAGCCACAGGCAGGCCAGGTTACGGGTGATGGACGCACCCTTGTGATGGAGGTCCCGGGTCGGATCGCCGATCACGCCGCTGAGCCGCGCCCGCAGGTCCGCCGGCAGGGTCTCGATCAGGGCGCGCTGTTCCGCCTGGCCGAGGTGATGCGCGGCGATGCCCCGGGCGTTGAAGTCCTCGGCCAGGGCGCGATGGCGGGCGACGTGGTCCGGCGCGCGGCTGTCCTCCGCGATCAGCACCGAGACCCGGCCAGGGTAGGGATGCCGCTCCAGCAGGGCGGCGAGGCTCTCCAGGCAGGCGGCGAGCTGGCGCGGCCGGTCGGCGACCGGGATGACGATGACGAAGTCGTGCCGGCCTTCCGCCATCGTCGCTCAGCGCCGCGAGGAATAGTTCGGGAACAGGTTCTTGTCGATGACGATCTCGATCAGGTTGATTGCGCCGGTGAGATCGTAACGCTCGAACAGGTCGTCGATGTCCGCCGCGTTCTCCACCCGCTTGTGCCGGATGCCGAAGGCGCGGGCGAGGAGCTCGAAGTCCGGGTTGACGAAGTCGCAGCTGATGAAGCGCCGGGCGTACTGCTGGTGCTGGTTCTTGCGGATGAGGCCCATGGTGGCGTTGTTGAACACCACCACGTTCAGCGGCACGGCATGGTTCACCGCCGTCATCAGCTCCATGCCGCACATCTGGAAGCCGCCGTCGCCCAGGATGGCGAAGGTCGCCGGCCGGGCGTCCGCCGGCGCGGCGAGGCGCGCGCCGATGGCCGCCGGGATGGCATGGCCCAGGGAGGAGATGCCGGAGTTGGGGTAGTAGCGGTTGCCGCCGGCCACGCTGTAGAAGTTCTGGGCGAAGATGATGTTGTCGTCGAAGATGACCGCGCCGCGGGGGAAACGGCCCGCCAGGGCGGCGAAGAACTGCTGCACCAGGGCGAAGCCAGACTGGAACAAGGCGTAGTCACTCGCCACCACCGCCATGGCCGCGGCGATCTTCTCGCGCAGGCGGTCGCAGACGTAGGCGTCGCCGCCCTGGCCCTCCAGGCGCTCCAGCACGCCGGCGAGCACCGCCCGGATGTCGCCCCGGATGGCCAGGTCGGCCCGGAAGACCTTCTCCAGTTGGGACGCGTCGCTGTCCACCTGGGCGATCCGCTTGCCCGCCAGCAGGGTGGGATCCCACAGGTAGCTGGTGCGCTCGTTGAAGCTGGCGCCCAGGACGACGACCAGGTCGGCGTGGTCGACGATGTACTTGTAGGCGTGGCCGCTGGAGGTCACGCCCAGACTGCCCAGGGCCATGGGCGAGTCCTCGCTGATCACCCCCTTGGCCTTCAGGCTGGAGGTCACCGGGATGGCCAGCAGCTCCGACAGCCTGGCCAGCTCCGCCTGCGCGCCGGAGCGGATGCAACCGTAGCCGGCGACGATGACCGGATCCCGCGCCGCGCACAGCATCTCCGCCAGCCTCTGGGCCGCCGGCGAGTCGGCGGGGAACGGCGGCGGCGCCGCGCGTCGGTCGGGGATGCGGTCCAGCAGGCTCGCGTCCGCCCGCTCCTTCTGCACGTTGAAGGGCAGACTGAGCAGCACCGGTCCCGGCGGTTCGGCCAGCAGGGCGTGGGCAGCCTGGTTGAGCACGTTTTCCAGGTAGTCGGTGCGCTCGATGACCCGGTTGTAGCGGGTGATGGGCTTGAACAGGGCGGTCTGGTCGATGCTGCCGCCCTCGCCGGAGCTCTCCTGCAGGCCACCCTTGCCGAACAGGTAGGTGGGGGCCTCGCCGGTGATCGCCAGCACCGGCAGCCGGTCGGCGTAGGCGTTGGCGATGCCGGTGACCAGGTTGGTGGCGCCGGGACCGGCGGTGGCGATGCAGGCGCCGATGCGACCGGAGGCCCGGGCATAGCCGCAGGCCATGAAGGCGGCGCCTTGTTCGTGCTTGGCCAGCACGGTGGTGATGCCCGAGTCGTACAGGCGGTCGTAGACCGGCAGGATGTGCGCGCCGGGCATGCCGAAGATGCACTCGACGCCAAGACGCTCCAGGAAACGGACGATCAGTTCGCTGGCGGCAATTTGGGGCAGGTCGTCAGCGCGCGGCCGGGCATCGACCGCGTCGTCGCGAACTCGCGCCGAAACTTGTTTTTCCATGTCATCGCGGCCATGCCGGTCGGCGCGGGGGCGAGCCCCGTCGATGGCCAGCCGGCCCGGCATCTTGGGCTTCCAGGCCCGGTTTCGGGAAGCGTGAGTTTAACCGAAGCCTTCACGGCTGAGACAGACACCTACCTCTGCCCTGGAGGACCCGGCGTGGTCGCCAGATCTGACTAGTCCGTTCGCCGGTGGGCGTGACGGCGTTTCCCCAGGCCGATCAGCGTCAACAGGCCGGAGCCCATCAGCCACGCCGGTGCCGGCAGGGGCACGGCGCTCACGTAATAGGCCTGCACGTCGTGCATGTCGACGAACGGATCTCCCGTCAGGTAGGAAATCTCCTGCCTGTAGAGCAGGCCGCGGCTGTCGGACGGATTGAAGCCGGCGAACACCAGGTCCGGGCCGGCCTCGGCGTAGGACAGTTGCAGGAGGTTCAGTCGGGCATGCACCCGACAGCCGTCGGCGAGGCAGGGCAGCGGCGTCTCGCCTGACAGGTCGCCATGGCCGTAGCTGCCGCCGTAGCCGAGTCCCACGGTCATGTGGCTGTCGCCGGCGAGCAGGTCGGCGGTCGAGACGTACAGCGACAGATCGCCTTCCTGGCCGTAAAAAGGGGTTGGCGCGGGATCGACCTTGTCCAGGTAGAGGGTGACGGGATGCCTCGACTCGGAGGCGTCGTAGCGTCCCTCGACCATCAGCCATAGATGGCCGCCATGGCCCTCGAAGCGGGGCGGATGGATGCCGGTCCGCCCGGAAGGGGGAACCAGGGGGTAGCGCAACAGCCAGTTCCCTTCCATGCCGTCGCCGGTGAGATGGAAGATCGGAAAGGCGCTCGCCGTGTCCGATTCATGGCTGCTCGTGGTCATGACGAAACAGCTGGCCGACGACATGCAGGCCAGGACGGAGGCGGGCAGCTCCTGCTCGGTCACCGTCGCCGCGTGGCTGGGCAGGGAACAGGCGATTGCCAGGCATGCCGGAAACATCGCGCGCACCGCGTGGGTCATGCTCCTCTCCTTTTTGTCGTCGTCATCGAAAGACAGTATGCCGGCACGCGGCGACGGCATGCCACCAGGGAATGCGATGGCGGGTCAGGCCACGAGGTAGGCGCTACGGTCGATGCCGTGCTTCTTCAGCAGCTTGCCCAGCGCGCGGCGCTCCTTGCCGGCGCGCAGGGCGGCGCGGGTGACGTTGCCGCGCGACTCGGCCAGCAGGCGCGACAGGTACTGCCGCTCGAACTCCTCCAGGACCCTGCTCCTGGCCTGCTTGTAGGCCAGTCCCCACCAGGCCTGGACGCGCCGGTCCGCCCGGCCGCGCCGCTCGCCGGCCTGGACGACAGCCGAGGGACGGACGCGGATCTCCTCTCCGTCGGCCAGCAGGCATTCCCGGTAGATGAGGTTCTCCAGCTCGCGGATGTTGCCGGGCCAGGCCTGCGCCTCCAGCCAGGCGAGGCTGTCCGGGTGCAGGCGTTTCGCCCGGATGCCGCTCTGGCTGGCGCAGCGGGCGAGGAAATGCTCGGCCAGCATCGCCACATCGCCACCCCGCTCGCGCAGGGGCGGGCAGACCAGCAGCAGGACGTTGAGGCGATAGAGCAGGTCCTGGCGGAACTGTCCGTCCTGGGCCAGGGCGTCCAGCCGGCTGTTGCTGGCGGCGATGACGCGCACGTCGGCGCTGCGCTCCTCGCCCCGGCCCAGCGGGCGGAAGCGCTGGTCCTGCAGGAAGCGCAGCAGGGTGACCTGGCCCTTGGTCGACAGGGTCTCGATCTCGTCCAGGAACAGCGTGCCGCCGCGCGCGTGGTCGACCAGACCGGCGCGGTCCTGACGCGCGTCGGTGAAGGCGCCGCGGCGGTAGCCGAACAGCTCGCTCTCCATCAGGGTGTCCGGCAGGGCGCCGCAATTGACCGGGATGAAGGGGTGGTCGCGGCGCGCGCTCTGATAGTGAATGGTGCGCGCGGCCAGTTCCTTGCCGGTGCCGGTCTCGCCCTCGATGAGCACGGGGGCGTCGCAGCCGGCATAGCGGCCGATCAGTCGCGACATGTCCTGGAATGCGGGGGATAGGCCGATCATGGTTGCCTCCTTGATATGTGTGACGTCTCCGCGTCGGCTTGCCTCCATTATCGGCGGCATGTCCGAGAACGCAAGTCGGGATTGGGGCGCTTGGTTGCCCCGCGCCGCGTCTGTTTCGCTTGCAGTCTCGCCCTGGCTTGCCGATAGTGTCGTGGACAACTTGCAACGGTTCAGGAGGGAACATGCTGGAGATCGGCCTGTACGGTTTGGGACGCATGGGCGGCAACATGGCCAGGCGCCTGTCGCGCGGTGGCATCACGGTGCGGGCCTACAACCGCAATGCGCAGGTGACCCGGCAGATCGCCGGCGAGGAGGCGAACATCGTCGCCTGCGCGACTCTGACGGAGATGGTGAGCGGACTCGCGGCGCCACGCCTGGTCTGGCTGATGCTGCCGGCGGGGGAGGCGACCCAGGCGGCCATCGACGCCCTGGTGCCCCTGCTGTCCCCCGGCGACCTGCTGGTGGACGGGGCCAACGGCTACTACAAGGAGGCCCAGCGCCGCGCCGTCGAACTGGAGGCGAAGGGGATCGCCTTCGCCGACGTGGGCGTCTCGGGTGGCATCTGGGGTCTGGCCAACGGCTATTGCCTGATGGCCGGCGGCCGGCCGGAGGCCGCCAGCCGGCTGGAGCCGATCCTCCAGGTCCTGGCGCCGGCCGCGGATCGCGGCTGGCTGCACGCCGGCCCGGCCGGTTCGGGGCACTTCGTGAAGATGGTCCACAACGGCATCGAGTACGGCATGATGCAGGCCTTCGCCGAGGGCTTCGCCCTGATGCGGGCCAAGGAGGAATTCGAGCTGGACCTGGCGGCCATCGCCGAACTGTGGCGGCACAGTTCGGTGGTGCGCTCCTGGCTGCTCGACCTGACGGCGGACTTCCTCCAGGACGACCAGAAGCTCGCCGGCATCGAGCCCTTCGTGGCCGATTCCGGCGAGGGACGCTGGACCGCCCTGGAGGCGGTGGAGCGCGGCGTGCCGGCGCCGGTGATGTCGCTCGCCCTGATGATGCGCTTCGCCAGCCAGGGCAAGGGCGACTTCGGCAACCGGATGCTGGCGATGATGCGCAAGGGCTTCGGCGGCCACGCAGTGAAGTCCTGACGCGGGCGCGGACCCGAAGGAGACAGACATGCTCGACCTGGAAATGCCCCTGCCGCCCTGCAACTTCGTCATCTTCGGCGCCACCGGCAACCTGGCCTCCATCAAGCTGCTGCCGGCCCTGTACCGGCTGGAACTGGCCGGCAGGCTGCCGGAGGGCCTCAACTTCATCGCCTTCGCCCGCCGGGAATGGGATGACGAGACCTGGCGCGCCAACATGAAGGAGGTCCTGGCGAAGCGGGCGAAGGCCGGGGGCGAGGCCCTGGAGCGCTTCGCCGGCCGTTTCGACTACCTGAAGGGCGAGCTGCACGACGCGGCGTCCTACATGCGGCTCAAGGAGATGCTGGCCAAGCCCAAGCTGGGGGCGTGTTCCAACATCGTCTTCTACCTGGCCATCAAGCCCAACGACTTCCCGCCGGTGATCAAGAACCTCGACGCGGCGGGACTTTCCAAGCCGCGCGGACTGCACCGCATCGTGGTGGAGAAGCCGTTCGGCGAGGACATCGAGTCGGCCAAGGTCCTGAACGAGCTGCTGCACCGCTACTTCGAGGAGGAGCAGGTGTTCCGCATCGACCACTACATGGGCAAGGAGACGGTGCAGAACCTGCTCGTGTTCCGCTTCGCCAACACCCTCATCGAGCCCCTGTGGAACCGCAACTTCATCGACCACGTGCAGATCACGGTGGCCGAGGATGTGGGCATCGACAAGCGCGCCGACTACTACGACAAGGCCGGCGCCATGCGCGACATGCTGCAGAACCACCTGATGCAGCTCCTGACCCTGGTGGCCATGGAGCCGCCGCCGGCCCTGGAGGCGGACGCCCTGCGCGACGAGAAGGTGAAGGTGCTGCGCTCCATCCGCCCGATCGCCAAGCGCTCGGTCCACGCGCACGCCTTCCGCGCCCAGTACAAGGCCGGCATGGTGCGCGGCGAGCAGGTGGTGGGCTATCAGGACGAGCAGGGCGTGGAGCCCAACTCGGTGACCGAGACCTTCGCCGCCGCCAAGTTCTACATCGACAACTGGCGCTGGCGCGGCGTGCCCTTCTACCTGCGCACCGGCAAGCGGATGAAGGATCAGCTGTCGATGATCGCCATCCGCCTGCGCCACCCGCCGCAGCAGCTGTTCCGCGAGACCCCCCTGGAGACGCTGGAGCCGAACTGGATCGTGCTGTCCATCCAGCCCAACGAATGCATGCACATGGAGATCCACGCCAAGCAGCCGGGCCTGGGCATGGACACCCGGGTGGTCAAGCTCAACGCCAGCTACCGCAACCCCGAGGAGCCGCCCCTGGACGCCTACGAGGCGCTGCTGCTGGACGTGATCGAGGGCGACCGCACGCTGTTCATCCGTTTCGACGAGGTGGAATGGGCCTGGCGGGTGGTCGACCCGATCCTGAAGTACTGGGCGACCGAGCGGGAGTTCATCCACACCTACCCGGCCGGCACCTGGGGGCCGCACGAGTCGAACCGCCTGTTCGACGCCGAGGACACGGAATGGCGCAACCGGGTGTAGAGGCGCCCGGCTAGGTGGCGACGGCGTCCAGGAAGCGACGCGACTCGGCCCTGGCCTCGGCGATGAGGTGGTCGATCTGCGCCTCCCGGCCGTCGCGGGCGGCCTGTTCCAGGCGCGCCGCCGCCGCCTGGGCGGGGTGGGCGGAGAAGGTCGCCAGCACTCCCTTCAAGGTATGCGCGGCACGGGTCAGGCGGGGCAGGTCGCCGTCCCGCCAGGACGTCTCCAGGTCGTCGAGGTAGCGCGGGGCGTCGGCGACGAACAGGTCGATCAGGCTTTGCAGCAAAATCTCGTCGCCGTCCAGCCGGCCGAGGGCCTCGGCGCGGTCGTAGACCGCCTCGCCAGCCATCGCCCGGCTGGCCGGCGGGTAATAAAGGTCGGCCGGCGTCTCCGCCGCGCCCACCACCCGCGCCATCTCCTCTTCGAGGGCGGCCGGATCGATGGGCTTGGAGACATAGCCGTCCATGCCCGCCGCCAGGCAGCGCTCCCGGTCCCCCTGCATGGCGTTGGCGGTCATGGCGATGATCGCCACGTGACCGCCGCGCGCACGCTCGGCCTCGCGGATCAGCCGGGTGGCCTCGATGCCGTCCATCTCCGGCATCATCATGTCCATGAAGACGAGGTCGAACAGGCCTGACTGCCAGGCCGCCACGGCCTCGCCGCCGTTCTGCGCCACGCTCACCCGATGCCCGCGGCGCTCCAGGAGCTTGCGCGCGAGCTGCTGGTTCACGACGTTGTCTTCCGCCAGCAAGACGCGCAGGCCCGGCGCGGCGCGGCGAGCCGGACTGGGGACCTCGGCGGCGGGCGCGGCGAGCGCGGCATGCACCGGCGCGTAAGGCAGCGTGAAGTGGAAGCGGGAACCCGCGCCCGGCGCGCTTTCCGCCCAGATGCGCCCGCCCATCAGGGACACCAGACGGCTGCAGATGGTCAGGCCCAGGCCGGTGCCGCCGTACTGGCGGGTGATGGAGCCGTCCGCCTGGCTGAAGGCCTCGAAGATGCTGTCCAGCTTGTCCGCGGCGATGCCGATACCGGTGTCGGCGACGCAGACGTGCAGGCAGTCGGGGCCCTCGTCCGCGAGGCAGCCGGCCCGGTCGACGCTGACGGTGATGGCCCCGGCATGGGTGAACTTGACCGCGTTGCCGACCAGGTTGACCAGCACCTGGCGCACCCGGTCGCCGTCGGCCTCGATCCGCTCGGGCACGTCGGGCGCGATGTTTAGCCGCAGCGGGATGCCCTTCTCGCCGGCGCGCAGATCCAGGCTGCGCAGGGCCCGCTCGAACAGGTCGCGCAGCGCGAAGGGCAGCGGCGTGATGGCGAGCTTGCCGGCCTCGATCTTGGAGAAGTCGAGGATGTCGTTGATGACCGACAGCAGATGCCCGGCGGAGTCCTTCACCAGGTTGAGGTATTCGCGTTGCTCCGCGTCCAGGGGGGTTTCCAGCGCCAGCTCGGTCATGCCGATGATGCCGTTCATCGGTGTGCGGATCTCGTGGCTCATGTTGGCCAGGAACTCGCTCTTCATGCGGTTGGCGGCCTCGGCGGCGTCCTTGGCCTGGCGCAGCTGCGACTCGGCCTCCTTGCGCGGACTGATGTCGCGGATCACCAGGATGCGGTAGGGCAGGCCGTTCAGGGAAAAGCCGTTGACCGTCAGGTCGGCCGGAAAGCGCTGCCCATCACGGTGCAGCGCCACCGTCTCGAGGGTTTGGCGGGTGCCGTCCTGCACCGCGGCGAGCCGGCCCCAGTCCGGCACGAGTTCCGGCGCCAGACGGCCGACGAGGTCGCGCTCGGCGTAGCCGAACAGCTCGCGGGCCCCCCGGTTGGCGCTCTCGATCATGCCGTCGGCATTGATCGTCAGCAGGCCATCGGAGATGTTGTCGAACACCGCGTTGAGCCGTTCGCTGGCCGCGGTGAGGGAGAGGTCCTTGGAATAGAGCCAGATCGAGGCCTGGTTGAGGGCCTCCACCAGGTCCTCCACCTCGCGGGGGGCGGGACGCTGCGGCAACTGCTCGCCCACGTTGCGTATCATGCCGCCGGCGAAACGGGTGGCGTCGCGGATCACCCCCACCGGGCGGCGCAGGTAGAGCAGGATCAGGCCGACGCCGGCCACGCCTGTCAGCAGCGCGGCCAGGAGGCTGTCCATGAGCATGCGCCGGAGGTCGTCCTTGAGGGGCTCGGTGGAGACCTCCAGGCGCACATGGCCCGTCTGGCCATGGGGCAGGAGGGAACGCCAGAGGATCATGCGTTCGGCGCGCCAGGAGAAGTCCGGCACTTCTCCTTCGGGCGTGCGCCAGCGCACGGTCACCTCGGCCGACCCGGCGGGCGGTCCCCGATCCCTTGCGGCCCCGGCGCTGGGACGGTCACCGTCGGTCTGGCCGACATGTTCCGTGACTCGACCCTCGCCGTTCAGCACCCACCATTCCGGATGCAGCGCTTGACCCGCGGGCAGGCGCGGCACGACCCTCGGCGCCATGGGGTGGGGGGACGACCGCTGTTGGGCCAGCCCGGCGGCCAGGCCGAGGGAGTAGGCCTCCATGTCCCGGATCAGGTCCCGCACGGCTGCGTCGGTCCGTTCCGAGGCCTGATGGGCGCCGAAGAGCAGGATGGCGAGGCCGAGCACCAGGGCGTTCAGCCAGGCCAGCTGGTGCGTGAAGCTGCGCGGGGCAAGGTGGCGGATCAATCGCGCCGGAAAATGGTTCACGTAATTGCCCTGATCTTCCCCGTGTTGATGAGTCCTGGTCGCCAGCCAACCCGGGCGGCCCCGCCATCGCAGCCTTGCCGAGGACTATGATGGGGCCGTTACCATCCCCGCGAGGGCCCGCGCCATGTCTCTGCCCGACTTTATCGGCCGGCATCGAGGCTTCTTTAGCGGCTGGCTTGCCAGGGCGATCCTGGCCGCCCTGGCTGTCCTCCCGCTCGCCGCGTACCCGGCCGGCGCGGGCAACCGCATGGCCGGCCATCCCTCGCCTTATCTTGCCCAGCACGCGGCCGATCCCGTGCAGTGGCGGGAATGGGGCGGGGCGGCGCTCGAGGAGGGGCGCCGCGCCAATCGCCTGGTGCTGGTCTCGATTGGCTATTTCGCCTGCCACTGGTGTCATGTCATGCAGCGGGAGACCTGGGCCGATGTCGAGGCGGCCCGCCTGATCAACACGCATTTCGTGGCCGTCAAGGTGGACAAGGAACTCAACGCGGCGCTGGACGGCGCCCTGCAGGCCTTCTCGAAACGCACCCGGGGGGTGGCCGGCTGGCCGCTGAATGTCTTCCTGACCCCGGAAGGCTACCCGCTGTTCGCCATGACTTATGCGCCGAGGGCCGAATTCCTGCGCATCGCCGAGGGCCTGGCGGAACGCTGGGGCAGGGAGGCCCCGAGCCTGGCCGCGCTGGCACGCCAGGCGGCCGAAGCCGCCCCACGACGGACCATCGCCGACCTGCCGCGCGCCTTCCGGACGGTGGCAATGGCCGAGGCCGATACCCTGCGCGGCGGCTTCCAGGAGACCGCCAAGTTTCCCATGGTGCCCCAGCTGCAGGCCCTGTTCGACATTCGGTCGCGCGATCGGGACCCGAAGCTGGACGAGTTCCTGCGCCTGACCCTGGAGCAGATGCGCGCCGGCGGCCTGCGCGACCACGTGGCGGGCGGCTTCTTCCGCTACACGGTGGACCCGGACTGGCACGAGCCCCATTTCGAGAAGATGCTCTACGACAACGCCCAGCTGGCCGAGCTCTACCTGCGCGCCGCGGAGGAGATGCGCGAGCCGGCCTATCGCCACGTCGGCCTGGAGACGCTGGATTTCATGCTCGCGGAGATGGGCCTGGAGCGGGGCAGGGCCGCCGCCGGCTTCGTCGCCAGCCTGTCCGCGCTGGATGGGCAGGGCCGTGAGGGCGGCGCCTACCTGTGGGACCGGGAAGGGCTCAGGCGGCTGCTGTCCGAGCAGGACTTCGCCCTGGCCAGGCGCCTCTGGGCCCTGGACCGGGCGGCGGTGTTCGAGGCGGGCTACCTGCCCCTCGAGCATCGCGCCCCCTCGGCAACGGAGCGCGCGCAACTGCGGCGCATGCTGGGGCAGCTGCGGGAGGCGCGCCGACCGCGCATCATCCCGCGCGACGAGAAGGTACTGGCCGGCTGGAACGGCCTGGCGCTCGCGGCCCTCGCCGCGGCCGCCCATGCTGATGCCCGCTACCGGCGGGAGGCCGATGCCCTCTACGCCTACGTCAGTCGCAGGCTCTGGGATGGCCGCCGGCTGCTGAAGGGCTGGTCGGCGGGCAAGCCGCTATCCGGGGCCGAACTGGCCGACTATGCCTACGTCGCCTATGGCGTGGAGCGCTATGCGGCCGCCACCGGCCGCGCCGACGCTCGCGAGATGGGGCGTGCCCTGGTACGGGAGGCCTGGCGGCGCTTCCATGATGGACGGCAATTCCGCATGGAGGAGGCCGCCGTGGCCGGCATGCTGCGGGGCCCCCAGGCGGATCCCTGGGAGGATGGACCGACACCGGCGCCGGCCGAGATGCTGACCTGGGTCACCGGCAGGCTGGGCGATCGCGCGCTGGCGGGGCAGGCCAGGCAAGCCGCCCGCCAGGCCCGGCAGACGGCCTCCGGCAACCCGTTCTGGCGCGCCAGCATGGCTAGGCCGTCGCGTCATTGACGGGGAGCCTGCCCGGCGCTATTCCTCGGCGAGGCGGCGCGTGACCGGACGCCGCTCCACCTTGACCACCATTCGCATCCCGCTCTGCTTGCGGATCAGCTGCAGGTTGGCCAGCGCGCCGGGGGGGAGGGCGGCGATGAGGTTGAGCAGGGCGGCGGAATCGGCGACGCCCTTGCCGTTGACCGCCACCAGCACGTCGCCGGGCCGGATGCCCGCCCTGTCCGCCGGCCCGCCGCGCAGCACGCCGGCGATCAGCGCCCCCTCGGTGTTCTTCAGGCTGAAGGACTCGGCGATCTCCGGCGTGATGTCCTGCACCTCGACCCCCACCCAGCCGCGGATGACCGTGCCGTGGGTGATGATCTGCTCCAAGACCTGCCTGGCCAGAGAGACGGGGATGGCGAAGCCGATGCCCAGGTTGCCGCCGGTGCGCGAGAAGATGGCCGTGTTGATCCCCACCAGGTGGCCCGAGGCATCCACCAGCGCGCCGCCGGAATTGCCCGGGTTGATCGCCGCGTCGGTCTGGATGAAGTTCTCGAAGGTGTTGATGCCCAGCTGGGTTCGGTTCAGGGCGCTGACGATGCCCAGGGTGACCGTCTGACCGACGCCCCAGGGATTGCCGATGGCCAGCACCACGTCGCCGACGCTGAGGCTGTCCGGCTTGGCGAAGGTGATCGGATGCAGGCCGCTTTGCCCGACCCTGAGCACCGCCAGGTCGGTATCCGGATCGGTGCCCACCAGTTCGGCCGGCAGGTTGCGCCCGTCGGGCAGGGTGACCTGGATCTCGTCGGCGGCCTCCACCACGTGGTTGTTGGTCAGGATGTAGCCGTCACGGCTGACGATGACGCCGGAGCCCAGGTTGGCGGCCCTTTGCGGCGGCCCGTCCTCGCGCGGGCCGAAGAAGTGCCGAAACACCGGATCGTTCATCAGCGGGTGACGCGGGCGACGCGTCTGCTGGCTGGTGTTGATGTTGACCACCGAGGGCAGCGACTTCCTGGCGGCATCGGCGAAGGTGGAAACCAAGGGCGCCGAACCGTTGTGTTCGACCTCACGGATGGTCACGTCCTGGGCGCGTGGCGGCAGCAGACCGGGAAAGACGCGGTCGAGGACGAACAGGGCGGCCAGGACCAGGACCAGGGCCGCCAGGATCTGGGCGAAGGACAGCCAGATTTTCTGCATGACAAGGATGAACCGGACTGGGTGGAATCGCGTAATGCCCCTGAAACAGGCATGCGCGGCATATTCTGCCTGAGGGAGTTTAAGAAGGGTGACGAATTTATGTACAATGCCAGGATTTTGTTGACCGCGCTTGGCGTATGCCGATCCCGATATCCTGTATCGGTGCCTGGCGTCCGCTTCGGGGTGGCAACAACGGTTCCGTGATCAACACCCGTCAGTCAGGAATGAATATGAGTGAAATGACCGTGGATAACTCCAAGCGCCGCTTCTTGGTGGCGATGAGTTCGGCGGTGGGGGGCGTGGCCGCCTTGGGCGCCGCGATCCCCTTCGTGGGGAGCATGATGCCCAGCGCCCGCGCCTTGGCCGCCGGCGCGCCGGTGGAGGTGGATCTCTCCAAGATCGAGCCAGGCATGAAGCTTGACGTGGAATGGCGCGGCAAGCCGGTCTGGGTGGTGCGGCGCACCCCCGAGATGCTGGGACTGCTGGCCAAGCACGATGACAGGTTGACCGATCCGGCCTCCGAGGTCCCCCAGCAGCCCGACTATTGCAAGAATCCGAACCGCTCCATCAAGCCCGAAATCTTCGTCGTGGTGGGCATCTGCACCCACCTCGGCTGCGCCCCCACCTTCCGCAAGGAGGTCGGGCCGGCCGATCTGGGCGCCGACTGGCCCGGCGGCTGGTTCTGCCCCTGCCACGGGTCCCGTTTCGACCTGGCCGCGCGCGTCTTCAACGGCTCGCCCGCGCCCACCAACCTGGTCGTCCCGCCGCACAAGTACCTGAGCGATAGCATGGTGCTGATCGGCGAGGACCAGGCCTGATTCACTAGGGGGAGAACCAGACCATGCAAAAAATCCTCACCTGGGTCGACGAGCGCTTCCCGCTCACCGCTACTTACAAGGCGCACCTGGCCGAGTACTTCGCGCCGAAGAACTTCAACTTCTGGTACTACTTCGGCTCCCTGGCCCTGCTGGTGCTGGTGATCCAGATCGTCAGCGGCATTTTCCTGACCATGAACTACAAGCCGGACGCGAACCTGGCCTTCGCCTCCGTCGAGTACATCATGCGCGACGTGCCCTACGGCTGGCTGATCCGCTACGTCCACTCCACCGGCGCGTCGGCTTTCTTCGTCGTCGTCTACCTGCACATGTTCCGCGGCCTGCTGTACGGCTCCTACCGCAAGCCCCGCGAGCTGATCTGGGTGTTCGGCGTGCTCATCTACCTGGTGCTGATGGGCGAGGCCTTCTTCGGCTACCTGCTCCCCTGGGGGCAGATGTCCTTCTGGGGCGCTCAGGTGATCGTCAACCTGTTCGCCGCCGTGCCCATCATCGGCGAGGACCTGTCGATCTGGATCCGCGGCGACTACGTGATATCCGACGCGACCCTGAACCGCTTCTTCGCCTTCCACGTCATCGCCCTGCCGCTGGTGCTCATCGGCCTGATCGCCGCGCACCTGGTGGCCCTGCACGAGGTGGGCTCCAACAACCCGGACGGCATCGACATCAAGAAGCACAAGGATCCGGTCACCCATCGCCCCCTGGACGGCATCCCCTTCCACCCCTACTACACCGTCAAGGACATCCTCGGCGTGGTGGTCTTCCTGATCGTCTTCTCGGCCATCGTCTTCTTCGCGCCGGAGATGGGCGGCTACTTCCTGGAGTACAACAACTTCATCCCGGCCGATCCCCTGAAGACCCCGGAGCACATCGCGCCGGTGTGGTACTTCACGCCCTACTACGCCATCCTGCGCGCCATCCCGCCGGTGCTGGGCTCCCAGTTCCCGGGCGTGGCGGCGATGGGCGTGGCGGTGCTGATCTTCCTGGCGCTGCCCTGGCTGGACCGCAGCCCGGTGAGATCGATCCGCTACCGCGGGCCCAAGTTCAAGATCGCCCTGACCCTGTTCGTGATCTCGTTCATCTGGCTGGGCGTGCTGGGCGTGCTGCCCTCCACGCCGGCGCGCACCGTGATCGCCCAGGTCCTGACGGTGGTGTACTTCGCCTTCTTCTTCCTGATGCCCTGGTACACCAAGAACGACACGACCAAACCCGTTCCGGAAAGGGTCACGGACAAATGAAAAAGCTGCTTTTCCTTCTCCTTGCCTGGCCTCTGGCCGCCACCGCCGCGTCCACCGCGTTGAAGCTCGACCGTGCCCCGGTCAATATCCATGACCAGGAGTCCCTGCAGCGGGGTGCGGCGGTGTTCGTCAACTACTGCCTGAGCTGCCACAGCGCCGGCTACATGCGCTACAGCCGGCTGACCGACATCGGCCTGACCGAGGCGCAGATCAAGGACAACCTGCTCTACGCGGCGGATAAGCCCGGCGAGCTGATGACCGTCGCCATGCGCACCAAGGAGGCCAAGGAGTGGTTCGGCGCCGCGCCGCCCGACCTGACGGTGATCACCCGCTCCCGGGGCGCGGACTGGGTCTACACCTATCTGCGCGGCTTCTATCGCGACGACAGCCGTCCCACCGGCTGGAACAACACGGTGTTCGACAAGGTGGGCATGCCCCATGCGCTGCAGGATCTCCAGGGCCACATGATGCCGGTCATGCACGAGACCGTCGGCGAGGATGGCAAGCCTCACCAGGCCATCGAGCGGCTGGTCCTGGACAAGCCGGGCAGGCTCACGCCGGCGGAATACGACGCCCTGGTGGCCGACCTGGTCAATTACCTCGCCTGGATGGGCGAGCCCGCCAAGGCCGAACGCATGAACACCGGCGTGGGGGTGATCCTGTTCCTGTCCCTGTTCTTCATCGTGGCCTTCTACCTGAAGAAGGAGTTCTGGAAGGACGTGCATTGAAGGTTCCGACATCATGATGATCCTGTATTCGGGCACCTCCTGCCCGTTCAGCCACCGCTGCCGCATCGTCCTGCACGAAAAGGGCATGGATTTCGAGATCCGCGACGTGGACCTCCACGAGAAGCCGGAGGCGATCGCGGCCATGAACCCCTACAACCGGGTGCCCATCCTGGTCGAGCGGGATCTCACGCTGTACGAGTCGAACATCATCAACGAGTACATCGACGAGCGCTTTCCCCATCCGCAGCTGATGCCGCCCGACCCCGTCATGCGCGCGCGGGCGCGCCTGTTCCTGTTCAACTTCGAGCACGACCTGTTCAGCCATATCGGCGAGCTCGAGCATGGCTCGCAGAAGGCGGCGGACAAGGCGCGCGTCATCGTCCGCGACAACCTCACCCAGATCGCGCCGATCTTCACCAAGCAGAAGCACATGCTCGGCGAGGAATACTCCATGCTGGACGTGGCCATCGCCCCGCTGCTCTGGCGCCTGGACCATTACGGCATCAGCCTGCCGAAGCCGGCCGCGCCCCTGCTCAAGTACGCCGAGCGCATCTTCAGCCGCCAGGCCTTCATCGACGCCCTGACGCCGGTGGAGAAGGCCATGCGCAAATGAGGTCATGGCCAGGTGAGTACGCTGCCCCAGCAGCCCTATTTCCTCAGGGCCCTCTACGAGTGGTGTGTCGATAGCGGCTACACCCCCTACATTTCGGTGCGCTTCGGCCCGCAGACCCGTGTCCCCACCGGCTTCGTCAAGGACGGACAGATCGTCCTGAACATCGGCCCCAACGCGGTGCGCAACCTGCAGATGGACAATGATTGGGTGATGTTCTCGGCCCGCTTCGGCGGCGTCTCGCACGAGATCCAGGTGCCCGTCTCCAGCGTCCTGGCCATCTACGCCAGGGAAAGCGGCGAGGGGATGGCCTTCCCACAGACCGCGACGGAATCCGGGACTCAAGCAGACGAAGCGATAGCTACCGAGGTCCTCGAAGGCCAGGACGAGGCCACCCCGCCCGACCCGGACAAACCCAAGGGCCGGCCCAACCTGCGCCTGATCAAATAGTCCCCTCGGCTCGGCGTCAAGCCGCCACACCGTATAATCAAAAAAACGCCGGCATAGCTCAGTTGGTAGAGCAACCGCCTTGTAAGCGGTAGGTCGTCTGTTCGAGTCAGACTGTCGGCACCACCCCCCAATCAAGTCGCTTCGCCCGGCTCCCTGGCCGGGATGGTGACTGCCGCCTTCAACCCACCAGCGCCACCGCCTTGACCTGGGCGAAAACCGGCTTGCCCGGCGCCAGTTCGAGGGCGTGCACGGACCGGCGGGTCAGGCGGGCGAGGAGGGGGGAGGCACCCAGGCGCAGGCGCACCAAGGCCGACGCGGGGTGGGCCTCGTCCGTGACGGCTTCCACGACGGCGGGCAGGGCGTTGAGGATGCTGGTGTTTTCACCCGGCTGCAGGGCGATGCTGACGTCGCGAGCCAGCACCCGCACCCGCACGCGCTGTCCCGGGTCGTGGCCGCTGTCGCGGGCCCAGAAGTGGCCACCGTCGAAGTCCACGCGGATCAGGTGCCAGCGCTCGTCCCGCTCTGCGACCAGGGCGTCCAGCACGACGCCGGCCTCCTCGCCCAGGCGGATGGGTGGGTCGAGACGGGCCAGGGTCTCGGTGAGCGGCCCGGTGGCTACCGCGCGCCCTTCATCCAGCACCACCAGGTGGTCGGCCAGGTGTGCCACCTCGTCCGCGGCATGGGTGACGTAGAGCACCGGGATCTCCAGTTCGTCGTGCAGGCGTTCCAGGTAGGGCAGGATCTCCTCCTTGCGCCGCGCGTCCAGGGCCGCGAGCGGTTCGTCCATGAGCAGCAGGCCGGGACTCAGGGCGAGGGCGCGGGCGATGGCCACGCGCTGGCGCTCGCCGCCGGAGAGCCGGTCCGGCGAGCGATCGAGCAGGTGGCCGATGCCCAGCAGCGCGACGGCCTGTTCCAGGGAGACCCTGCGCGCGGCGGCGGGCACCCGCCTGAGGCCGTATTCCAGGTTGCCCTGCGCGCTCAGGTGGGGGAACAGGCTCGCCTCCTGGAAGACATAGCCCAGGGGACGGCGGTGGGTGGGCAGGAAGGTGGTCGCGTCCTGCCAGGTCACGCCGTTGACCGTGAGGCTGCCGCGCGCGCGCTCCAGGCCGGCCATGCAGCGCAGGACGGTGGTTTTGCCCGAGCCCGACGGGCCGAACAGGGCGGTGACTCCGCGGCCGGGCAGGGCGAGGTCCACGTCGAGGACGAAGCCGGGCCAGTCCAGGCGGAACCTGGCGCGGATGGACTGGTGGATGGCCTTGACCATGCCGCGCTCGCTCAGGCCTTCCGCCGGGTGGGGTTGAAGGTGTAGAGGGCGAGCAGGACCAGGAAGCTGAACACCAGCATGGCCGCCGACAGCGAGTGGGCCTGGGTGTATTCCAGGGCCTCGACGTGGTCGTAGATCTGCACCGACACCACCCGCGTCTCGTTCGGGATATTGCCGCCGATCATCAGCACCACGCCGAACTCCCCCACCGTGTGGGCAAAGCCCAGGATGCTGGCGGTGACGAAGCCCGGCCGGGCGAGCGGCACCGCCACGCTGAAGAAGGCGTCCAGCGGCGCGGCGCGCAGGGTGGCGGCGGCCTCCAGCATGCGTTCGCCGATCGCCTCGAAGGCGTTCTGCAGGGGCTGCACGACGAAGGGCATCGAGTAGAGCACCGAGGCCACCACCAGGCCCCAGAACGTGAACGGCAGCAGCCCAAGCCCCAGGGCCTGGGTGAGCTGGCCCACCGGCCCGTTGGGGCCCAGGGTCACCAGGAGATAGAAGCCCAGCACCGTGGGCGGCAGCACCAGGGGCAGGGCCACCACCGCGCCGACCGGGCCTTTCAGCCAGGAGCGCGTGCGCGCCAGCCACCAGGCGAGGGGGGTGCCGATCACCAGCAGCAGGACGGTGGTGACCGTGGCCAGCCGCAGGGTGAGCCAGATGGCGGCCAGGTCGGCGTCGGAAAAGCCCATGTCAGGGGTTCCTCCGCGCATCGCGCGGCCCGCGGCGCATGACAGGTGGGCACGGGTAGGAGGCCCGCTTGCGGGCCGAACCCTTCGCGCCGCACGCGGCATTCTTGTCAGGGGTTGGCGGTCGTTTCACTTCAGCGCGTTACTGCTCGTAGCCGAAGGAACGGATGATGGCCCGGGCCTTGTCGCCCTTCAGGTATTGCGCCAGCGCGCGGGCGGCGGCATTGCCCTGTCCCGACTTCAGAATGACGGCGTCCTGGCGGATGGGCGCGTGCAGGCTGGCCGGCACGATCCAGGCCGACCCGGCGCCGATGCGACCATCCTTCATGACCTGGGACAGGGCCACGAAGCCCAGTTCGGCGTTGCCCGTCTGCACGTACTGGAAGGTCTGGGCGATATTCTCGCCCTGCACGAATCGGGGCGAGAGGGCGTCCAGCAGGCCCAGGGCGTTGAGCGTCTCGCTGGCGGCACGGCCATAGGGGGCCAGCTTGGCATTGGCGATGGCGAGCTTGCCGAACGACCCCTTCCCGAGGACCTCGCCCCTGGCGTCGACAAACCTCGGTTGGGCCGACCAGAGGACCAGTGTGCCCACGGCGTAGGTGAAGCGGGTGCCGGCGGCGGTCATGCCCTCCCGCTCCAGCCTGGCCGGGGTCTCGTCGTCGGCCGACAGGAACATCTGGAATGGCGCGCCGTTCCGGATCTGGGCGTAGAACTTGCCGGTGGAGCCGAAGGCGAGCCGTGCCTGGTGGCCCGTGTCCTTATCGAACTCGGTGGCGATGGCCTGCATGGGGATGGTGAAGTTGGCGGCCACGGCGACCATCACCGCATCGGCCAGGGCAGGTCGCAGCCCGGTCAGGAGCAGGCCGGCCATGAGTAACTGTCGGATGGGATTCATGCAGTGGCTTTCATGGCGCCAGCATGGGCGGTTCGAGAATGGTGAGTTACCACCGGCCGGGCGGTGTTGCCGCTCATGTTCATGGCGGGGCTCAATTCGCCGGCGCGGGCGGGGCGTTCAGCCGCTGGATCGCCTGACCGGTCAGGTCCGCCGCCTCGTCGACATAGAGCAGCCCGCCTTCCTCCTTGCGGAAGATCATGGTGTAGCCGAGTTCCTTGCCGAGGGACCGGATCACGGGCAAGGCCATCCGGTTGAAGCGGGAGAAGGTCTCGACGCGCTTGCGCTCCAGTTCTTTGTTCGCCTCGGCCTCGAAGCGGCGCAGCTCCTCCCGCCTGGCGTCGAACTGCCGCTGCAGCGAGGCGAGGGACTGCGCCATCGCCCGCGCGCGGATCTGCTTGATCTCGTCCTCCATGGCCTTGGCTTCGTCGCGCTTCTGCTTGAGCAGGGCGTTGAGCGGCGCGAGGAGGTTCTTGCCGGGTTCCGAATCGGTCATCAGGCGGTCCATTTCCACTACCCCCAGCCGGGGCGGGGGGGATTCCGCGCCGGCGGGTGGCGCGCCGACCAGGCACAGGCCGCCGGCCAGCGCCAGGCGCAGGATCGATACGGGCGTTTTCATCATGATGGGCTCCCAGGGTTGGGCGGCATTGCGCGCTGGCGTGGCCGCGCGTCGCGCGCCGTCGTGCCGGGTGTGATTCTGGCAGCGATACGCGCGATGTCAAAACCATGCCCGCCACAAACCGCCGCCGGGCCCTCCATGCCGCGTCCAGGTGACCCGGGCCATCTGGGTCGCGCGGCTGATGCCACCCCGAAGCGGGATTGATAGCATAATGCGCGAGTCCCTCCCGTTGCCCGAGACACACATCATCCGCGTCGGGTATTGCCCAGTTGCGCCAGGTCCAAATCCCCTATCGTCGAGACAGCGCCGCCCTGTTCGAAGCCATCGCCGACGAGCCCTGGGCGGTGTTCCTGGACAGTGGCCGGCAAGGGTCGGACGCCGGCCGCTGGGACATCCTCGCCGCGCGGCCCCATGCCACCCTGGTCACGCGCGGCGGCCTGACGGAATGCCGCCGGGGCGACCAGGTCAGCCTCGATGGCTCGGATCCCTTCGAACTGCTGCGGGAGTACCTGGCGGCGCGGCCCGAAGTCTCGCCGTTGCCCTTCCCGGGCGGCGCCATCGGCTATTTCGCCTACGACCTCGCGCGACGCATCGAGCGCCTGCCCGAGCGGGCGACGGACGCCGAGCATCTGCCCCAGATGGCTGTCGGCCTCTACGACTGGGCGGTCATCCAGGACCATGACCGGCAACTCGCCTGGCTCGTCTCGGCGGAGCGCGACGACCGGACCACGGCGCAATGGGACGACCTGGTCGAGACCTTCAGCGCTCCGCCGGCGCCGCGCCCGCGCCAGCCGTTCCGGGTCAACGGCACGGTGCACGCGAACCTCACCCGCGCCGCGTATGCCGAGGCGTTCGGGCGCATCCAGGCCTACATCGCGGCGGGCGACTGCTATCAGGTGAATCTCGCGCAACGCTTCGCCGCGCCGGTGACGGGCGACCCCTGGCTCGCCTACCAGGCCCTGCGTCGGATCAATCCGGCGCCCTACTCGGCCTACCTCAACCTGCCTTTCGCAAGCGTCCTGTCATCCTCGCCGGAGCGTTTCCTGGAGGTGCGCGGCGGGCAGGTGCAGACGCGGCCCATCAAGGGCACCCGGCCGCGCGCCGGCGCCGTCGCGGAAGACGCGCGCCGGGTCGCGGAACTGCGCGCGAGCGCCAAGGACCGGGCCGAGAACCTGATGATCGTCGACCTGCTGCGCAACGACCTGGGCAAGGTCTGCGCCCCCGGCACGGTGAGCGTGCCGCGGCTGTTCGAGGTGGAAAGCTACGCCACCGTGCATCACCTGGTCAGCACGGTGACCGGGCGCCTGGCGCCGGGCAGGGACGCGGTCGACCTGCTGCGCGGCGCCTTTCCCGGCGGCTCCATCACCGGCGCCCCCAAGCTGCGCGCCATGCAGATCATCGAGGAGCTGGAACCCCACCGGCGCGGCATCTATTGCGGCGCCATCGGCTACCTCGGCTGCAACGGCGACATGGACACCAACATCGCCATCCGCACCCTGGTCTGGTCCGAGGCCAGGCTGCGCTTCTGGGCCGGCGGTGGCATCGTCGCCGACTCCGAGGCCGGCGCGGAGTACCAGGAATGCCTGGACAAGGCCGCCGCCCTGCTTCGGCTGCTGCGCGAACACGGTGGCCAGGCCGACGCGGACGAACAGGCGGAATGGGAAGGCCCGGTCGGCGACGCATGACAGTCCACCTCGGCAACCCGGCCGGGGAAGCACCCGCGGGTTACAATGGGCCGCCTGAGGCATCGCTGTATCATCCGCCACCTCCGCGAAGGCCGGTGGTCCAGGTGGTTGGTCTGACAGGCCCCCGGCTGCCGCCGGAATGACGAAACTGGATAGTTACAGCGCATCCCCAACCTTCGCGCCGCGAAGGTCATGCCCGCGCGAGCGGGCGGCCGGTCGAACCGGCAACTGTCTGTTAACGGAGGCGTGGCCGAGCGGTTTAAGGCACCGGTCTTGAAAACCGGCAACGCGCAAGCGTTCGTGAGTTCGAATCTCACCGCCTCCGCCATTAACAACTATCACTTGGCGTAGTTATTCGGGTGCTCTGGCAGTTGAATAGGCGACGAGATCCCCGCCAGTCGGGGTTGGCCTTGTATTTGGGGTACGAAGTCAGAATAAGCGCACCGTAAGCGCAGCAGCGCAGGCACCGTGACGAAGGCCGGGCACAGAGCCTATTCCCCGGACCGGGTGTTGGAGATCGTGCGCCGCATCCGGTTTCTCCAGCGCAACTTGCATCGCAGGCAAGCCGCCTCGGCTTTCAACCCTGACCCTGGAACAGAAGGAGCGGTTCGACGCCGTCAACCCGCCCGCACTCCACCGTCAAGGCTTTTAGGGACAAGTCTGATCAATGGACTTACGCATAATCAATCAGTTGCGCGGGAAAGTGTCGAACGTGGGGGTCACAGTCGTCATCCAGGCGGGTGCTTGACCTGCGGCCGACGGGGTGGGCGGCGGCGCGGCGCACGAGGGACTGAGGCTAGGATGGGATTGCCTTCCGGATGTTCGCATCCAGAATGATATTGAGTGCCCGCGCCGCCAACCCGCTCCGGGTGGCGGCCGGCACGGCTCGCATCATGGATCAAACGGGAGAAGAAAATGTCGAGCAAGAATCCCTATCTGCCTGATTCCCCGAACATACCCGAAGCGCCCGGCATGTCCTTTGCCGGACTGCCGATACTGGGCTTCGGCCTGATGATGGTGCGTTGCAATCCCATGTTCCGCAGCTGCCTGCTGTTCCACCTCGGCAAGGGCGGCCCGCCGGTGTGCCCGCCGCCGCAGTTCATGATGACCAGGATGGTGGCCAGCACCCTGCGGCAGTGCAGCGCGGAGCAGCAGCAGTCCTTTCTGCAGGCGCTGGGTGTCGCTTCCGAGGGCGCCCAGGTAGCCGAGGCAGACGGAGGCGTGCCGCCAGCGGTCCTGGACATCGCCGAGCAACCCGAGGAGATCCGGCAATTCCTGACCAACGCGGAGGAGCACGCCGAGGCCTTTGACGCCCTCGACAAGGAGGTCCAGGGCCAGGGCGCCGCCGCGTTGAACGCCATGCTGGCGCTGATGAAGGCCAACCCCGGCTTGAGGATTAGCCTTAACAGCTGAGGGGCGAGGAGGGGGTGGGGCCCGGCTGTACCCCAGCGCCACCGGGGCATGCCAGCCTCTCGAGGCATGGCATGGAAGGGTGAGGCCGTGCACCCGGGCGGTCTCGTTTGCCGACGGCCGACGCTATTCCTCGACGCAGATCTCCGCCCGGAGCACCGCTATCAGGGTGCGGATCAGCAATCCGGCGATGACCACGCTGGTGATGCCCAGCAGGACGCCGGACAGTCGCAGGAACATGGGCTCGCCCGTATGGCGGAACATGGCCAGCGTGGCCACGGTGACCGCGGCCAGGGGGAAGGAATAGGCCCACCAGGAGAGAAAGAACTTCAGGCGCAGGAACCATTTCGCCTGCACTAGCAGGAGCAGGGTGAAGAACAGCGCGGCGTAGTAGAGCACGCGGGCGAAGGCGTCCACCTCGTCGGTCAGGCGCAGGTAGGACAGGAAGCCGACCGCCGGTGGCGCGATGAGGATGAACAGGGTGGGCAGCAGGCGCTGCGGCAGGCTGCCGTGGAAGATCAGGCGGTAGAAGATGACGGACAGCAGGACGGGCCAGAACACCAGGCCGATGCTGAAGAAAAACCAGGAGACCTCGGCGGGGGCGTGGGCCACCCCGGCGATGGGGACCAGGATGTTGCCCACCACCGGGATGAACCAGGCCGGGTTGAGATGGGCGATCTCGAATCTCTCCTGGTGGATCCACCGGGTGATGACGAGGAGCGTCAGGATCAGGTGCAGCAGGGTGCCCGCCGTCCAGAGCAGCTCCGACCAGGCCGAGCTGATCGGCAGCCAGGCGATGGACAGAAGGATCAGGGCGATGGAGAAGGTGGGCACGAAGTTCATGCGGATGGGGTGGGCCCATTCCCCGGCCACCGCCTCGCGATAGCGGATGACCTTGGCGGAGTAGACGCTGGCGATGAGCAGGAACAGCCCGGTGCAGGCGCCGAGGAGGGCGGGGCTGATCCGGATCGGCAGGCTGAGGAGCGCCTCGGCGCGCTGCCAGGCGATGGTCAGGCCGCCGAGCCCCATGATCATGGCGAACCAGGAGACGGGGAAGTGTCGCAGACGGGAGACAGGAGCTTCGGGCATCGCCATGGTTGGAGGGCCAGGATGTGGCTGGAGGGGGGCCGAGCGGCCCCTCTCCCGGCTTCGGTTACAGCGGACGCTTGATGGAGATGCCGCCGCGGATCATGCCCGGCGCGTAGCCGGTGGCCTTGTCATGCGGGTAATCGCTGGCCAGGCGGGCCTTGACGCCTTCGGGGATGGCCTCGCCGGCGCCGTGGCAGGTGGTGCACAGCGGTTGCACCGGCAGGGCCTTCATGTAACGGAACACCTTGCCGGCCGGCTCTTCAACTACCTGGGCGAACTCCAGGGTCTCGGGCTTCTCGCCTTGGGCCAGGCGTTTCTCCAGGATCATCAGCGCGCCCTGCTCCCAGGTGTCCGGGGTGCCCAGCAGGGGGTTGCGGGCCTTCAGGCTGACGCGGGTGACGCGCCAGCCGTTCGCCCGGGACAGCTCGCTGGCGATGGCCGGGGCCTTTTCACGGCAGACCGAGATGGCGCTCTCGGGGCCGCCGCTGGCGAGTTGCTTCTGCAGCTCGCCGCCGAGCTGCTTGATCATCCCCATGGCGGTCTGGCGGGCCGCGTCCGTGAGTTTGGCCTCGTCGGCCCAGGCGGTCAGGGTCATGCCCGCCAGGGCCAGGGTCAGCAGTGTCTTGCGCATGGTGTAACTCCTCCGATTGGACAGACTGTTCAGTTTGGGCTGGGACGGATCGCGCCGGCTGGCGCGCATCCGACCCGATTCACGCGGCCCGCGATAATTATGCCTTCGAACGACGCCTTGCTGGTGAAACAAGCGGCCGGGGGGGGATGGCCCGCGCGCGGCTCCAGCGCGCCTCACCCCGCCTGGTTGCGCATGTGGTCCGCGACCTTGGCGAAGGCGGCGAGCAATTCCTGGCGCAGGGCCTCGTCCTGGACCACTTCGTCCAGCGCCATGCGCATGCACATCAGCCACTGGTCGCGTTCCCGGACACCGATGGGGAAGGGCAGATGACGACGACGCAGCATGGGGTGGCCGTATTTCTCCGTGTACAGCTGAGGGCCGCCCATCCAGCCGGACAGGAACTCGAACAGCTTCAGGCGGGCGCCGCCGAGGTCCTCGGCATGCAGCCTGCGGATCTCCCAGGCCTCGGGAAGCTCGTGCATGTGCTGGTAGAAGCGGTCCACCAGCGCCCTCACCTGGGCCTCGCCGCCGATGCGTTGATAGTGGGTTTGCATGCTATGGGATCTTGTGCCGACGTGGAGGACATCACGGAGGATCATACCGCAGGAGGGTTCGGGTCCGGATTCCGGCCCACCACAGGCGCAGGGGGATCGCCTTCTCCGCGCGGATCGGCAAAAAAAGGGGAGGGGAATGACCCCCTCCCTTGCCTAGTAGAGGAGAAAGCTCACAAACCGCTTCTCGAACGCCTCGGGTCACGATGCGCCCGGGAAAACACGGGTTGCCTCCAGACATAAGCAGTATTCATGCCAGCGGGCGTAGGTACATTCAGAATTGAATAACATGCTGAAATCATGAAGGAACCCTGTCGCCCCCGCGACAAGGAGTAGAGGCAAGGTCGAAATAAAAGTCATTTATGACATGACATATTGACAACATTGACATGGCGGTTGGACACTGCCTTCCGGTTTCGCTCTTTCCTGGTCATCGCCATGTCCCTGCCCAACGAGTTGCGTTCCTTCATCGAGGCCCTGCCGGAGCCGCGCATCCTGGTGGATACCGACTATCGGATCCTGGCGGCCAACGGCGCCTACCGGCGTGAATTCCCGGTGTCCGGAAAGCTCATCGGCCGGACCTGTTACGAGATCTCCCACCACTTCGACAAGCCCTGCGACCAGTGCGGCGAGTCCTGCCCGCGCCAGGCCGCCATGCGCAGCGGCGGGATCAGCCGCGTGCTGCACCTGCACCACACCTCCCGCGGCGAGGAGCATATCGATGTCGAGCTGATCCCGATCCGCGACGAGGGCGGCGAGATCCGCTATTTCGTCGAAACCATGCGCTTCCTGGGCGGTGGCGCCACTCGCACCAGCGAACTGGGCATGGCCGGACGTTCCCCCGCTTTCAATGCCATGCTGGACCTGCTCAACCGCGCGGCCCCCTCCATGACCCCCGTGCTGCTCCTGGGGGAATCCGGCACCGGCAAGGAATTGGCCGCCCAGACGCTGCATGCCCTGAGTCCCCGCCGCCAGGACCCCTTCGTGCCGGTGGACTGCTCCGGGCTCACCGAGAGCCTGTTCGAATCGGAGTTGTTCGGTTACGAGAAGGGGGCCTTCACCGGCGCCAACCAGCGCAAGATCGGCCTGGTGGAGGCGGCCAGCGGTGGCGTGCTGTTCCTGGACGAGGTGGGGGACATCCCGCTCAACCTGCAGGTCAAGCTGTTGCGCCTGCTGGAGACCGGCACCTTCCGCAGGGTGGGGGGGGTGGAGAGCCTGATGGCCGATTTCCGTCTGGTGGCCGCCACTCACCGGGATCTGAAGGCGATGGTGGAAGAGGGCAGCTTCCGCCGCGATCTCTACTACCGGATCTCCGCCTTCCCGGTCCAACTCCCCCCCCTGCGCGAGCGCCGCGAGGACCTGCCGCTGCTGGTCGACACCCTGCTGCAGCGTCTGTCCACCGATCGTCTCTACCGCTGCGACAGCGATGCAATGGAACGTCTGCTGGCCCACGACTTCCCGGGCAACATCCGGGAGCTGCGCAATCTGCTCGAGCGCGCGGTCATCCTCGCCGATGGGGACACCATCCAGGCGGGTCACCTGCCCGAGGATCTGCGCTGCGCTGCCCCGGGGCCGCTGCCAGCTCCAACCGACGCGGCCATCCTGCCCCTGGATGAGGCCGAGAAACGCTATGTGCGCTGGGCGCTGGAAAGGATGGGGGGTGACAGGAAGGCCCTGGCCCAGGCGCTGGGCATCAGCGAACGGACCCTCTACCGCAAGCTGTAGACTTGACGCGCATTAATAATTGTTGATTGAATGGGTCGGGTAATAATCCTCCAATGCCCACCGGGAGCCCCTGATGAATCAGTCCGTGTCCCTGACCGATCCGAAGCAGGTCATGCATTCCATCATCCAGCGCATCGCCACGGGTCCCGAGTTGTCCAAGGACATCACCCGCGACGAGGCCTACCTGGGCATGAAGGCGATCCTGGATGGCCAGATCGACCCGGTGCAGTGCGGCATCTTCTTCATTGCCCTGCGCATGAAGCGGGAGACCGACGACGAGAACAAGGGCGTGCTGGACGCCATCCTGGAGGCGACCCGGCGCGTCACCGCGGAGGTGGACGAGGTGGTGGACATCGCCGACCCCTACGACGGCTACAACCGCTGCCTGCCCGCCGCCCCCTTCCTGCCGCCGTTGCTGGCCGAGCTGGGGGTGGCGGCGGTGAACCACGGCGTGGACGCGGTGGGGCCCAAGTATGGCGTGACCGCCCGGCACGTGCTCCAGGCGGCCGGGGTGAACGTCGACCTCGCCCCGGAGGCGGCCGCCGCGCGCCTCGCCGATCCCGCCGTGGGCTGGGCGTATGTCGACCAGGCCCGCTTCTGTCCCAGCCTGCACGACCTGGTGCCGCTGCGTGCCAAGATCATCAAGCGCCAGGCAATCACCACCGTGGAGGTGGCCTCCCGGCCGATCGCCGGCCGCCAGCGCACCCACTTCGTCACCGGCTACGTGCACAAGCCCTATCCGCCCATCTACGCCATGCTGGCGCGCCACGCCGGATTCGACTCGGCACTGATCATCCGCGGCGTGGAGGGCGGAGTGATCCCCAGCCTGCGCCAGCCGGGCAAGTACTACTGGTTCCAGGACCGCGGCGAGGAGCTGGAGGGGGACGTGAACCCCCAGGCCCTGGGCATCGAGCAGGGCGTGCGCGCCGTGCCCCTGCCCGCAGATCTGCCCAAGAGCGAGCGCTCCGGCGACGAGGTGGCCATCATGGTGGACGTGACGGCCACGGCGCGGTCCGCGGCCGAGGCAGGCCTGGAGGCCCTGGCCGGTAATCGCGGGGCCACCTATGACGCCCTGGCGCTGGGCGCCGCCCTGATCCTCCACCACGTCGGCCGCGCCCGCGGCCTCGCCGAGGCGGCGGACATGGCGCGCGCCGCGCTGGACTCCGGCCGCGCCCTGGCGAGGGTGAAGTGATGGCGGGCGGCTTTGTCCCTGCGGCCCGCGAGGACGAGCTCCAGCCGGGCCAGATGAAGCGCGTCGTGACGGGCGGCAAGCAGCTGCTGCTGTGCCGCGCCGAGGACGGCTGGTATTGCGTCGACGAGATGTGCAGCCACGAGGACTACTCCCTGTATTTCGGCTGCATCAAGGGGCGCTCCATCAAGTGCTCCCTGCACGGCAGCTACTTCGACCTGGCCACCGGCAAGCCCCTCAACGAGCCGGCCGATTGTCCCATACGCAGCTATCCGGTGCGGGTCGCCGACGGCCAGGTCTGGGTCGATCCCGGCTGAGGCGGCTATGGCGGCTTTTTTTCCTGTACCGCTGCCGGGATAATGCCCCCCTTCAGCCATCGCCCCGCAGGTCATGAACAGGAAAAAGCTGCTGCTCCCCGTCATCCTGCTGCTGGTGGGCGTGGCGGGATTCGCCGCCCTCAAGGCCAGCCGCCCCAAGCAGTCGCCGGTGCCGCCCCAGGAGCAGGTCTGGCGGATCGAGACGGTCGCCGTGGAGCCACGCCGCCAGAGCCCGGTCCTCAAGCTGTATGGCAAGGTGGAGAGCCCCGAGCTGACCCGCGCCGCCGCGCCGGGGGTGGGTAGGGTGACGCGGGTGTCGGTGCGCGAGGGTCAACCGGTGCGCGCCGGCCAGTTGCTCGTCGAGCTCGACCCGCGCGACTTCCAGCCCCGCGTCGACCAGGCGCGCGGCGAGGTGGAGGAACTGATGGCGGCCATCCGCAGCGAGGAGCTGCGTCATGCCGCGGATCTCGAGCAACTCGAGCAGGAACGGCGATTGCTGGAGTTCGCCACGGCCGACGTCGACCGCTACGAGCAGCTGCGCCAGGAGAACTTCTATTCCCAGGCGGCGGTGGACCAGAGCCGGCAGAACCTGGCCCGCCAGCGCATCACCCTGCGCTCCCGGGAGCTGGCCATTGCCGATCATCAGGCCCGCCTGACCCAGCTGCGGGCGCGCTTGACGCGGGCGACCGCCGGCCTGGAACAAGCCGAGCTGGCGCTGCAGCGCAGCCGGGTGGTGGCGCCCTTCGACGGCTATGCCGCGGACCTGGAGGTGGCGGAAGGGGATCAGGTCAACAGCGGCCAGACCCTGCTCACCCTGTATCCCTACGCCGGGCTGGAGGTTCGGGCGAAGATACCGGCCCCCTACCAGGACGAGATCATCGCCCGGATCGGCACGGGACAGTCCCTCGATGCACGGGCCACGCTGGGCGGCGCGGAACTGCGCATGCGCCTTGCCCGCGTGGCCGGGGCCGCCGACACCCGCGGGCTGGATGGATTCTTCCAGCTGCGGGACGCCGGCGGGCAACTGCGCGTCGGCAGCCTGCTCACCCTGCACCTCACGCGGGCACCCCTGGACGATGCCATCGCCATCCCCTACGCGGCCCTCTATGGCGGTGGACAGGTATACAAGGTTCAGGACGGGCGCATCCGGGCGGTGGCGGTGGCGGTGGCGGGCGAACTGCCCGGCGAGCCCCCGGCGCTGCTGATCCGCAGCGCGGAACTCGCTCCGGGCGACCGGGTCATGGCCACCCACCTGCCGAACGCGGTATCCGGCCTGAAGGTCGAGGTGCTGCGATGAGTCGCCGCCCCCCGCGTCCAACGGCCCGCGCCCCGGGCGTCCTGCGGGATCGGGGACGGGCATGCCGGAAGGAGGTCAAATGGAGAAGCGCGGGATGAGCATTGTCCCCATCCTGTCCGGCGGCGGCACGCGCTTGCCGGCGCACGTGGGCGTGCTGGCCGCGCTGCAGGACATGGGGGTGTCCTATACCCACCTGGCCGGGGTGTCGGGCGGCAGCGTGGTGGCCGCCATGCGCGCCGCCGGCCGGAGCGTGCCCGAGCTGGTCGAACTGTTCCGCGGCGAGGATTTCCGGAGCTTTCGGGGCAAATCGCTGCTGCGCCTGATGACCCACGGTGGGCTATCGTCGGGCAAGGCCTTCCAGGCCTGGCTGAACGCGCAGCTGGGCGGGGTCCGGTTCAAGGACCTGGAGCTGGATTTGCACGTGGTGGCCGCCGACGTGCTCAGCGGCAAGCCGGTGATCTTCGACCGACAGCAGACCCCCAAGGTCTACGTGGCTGCGGCCGTGCGGGCGTCGATGGGGATTCCACTGCTGTTTTCCTATCTGCCTTGGCGCGGCAAGGTGCTGGTGGACGGCAGCATCCTGGAGGAAAACGTGCTGCGCCGCGATTGGGCCGGCGACGGCACGCCCGCCATCAACTTCCGGCTGCGCGTCGGTCAGGGGCGGGACGCCGAGGTCCAACCGGAGTTGGCCAGGTCGGATTATCTCGCCTTCCTGCTGCGCACCTTCCTGGCCACCCTGTCCAGGGAATACGTCGCCGATCGCAATTGGGACAATACCGTGCTGATCGACACGGGGCCATCCTTTCCCGCCGAATTCTCCCTGTCCCTGGCCGAGAAGATGGAATTGTTCGACCAGGGCTACAACACCACCCGGGAAATCCTGCCTCAGAAGCTGGCCCGCCACGCTCAGCCGGACGAGGCAGCGCCGCCGGCCGCCTGATGGCGGCCTGGCACGAGGCCCGGTCAGGCATCCGCGCTTGGTTGCTGGCCGGATGGACGCTGGCCGATAATGCCGGATAGACGCCGGCTGACGAAAGGAACGCTGAACATGCAAGGTCAACTCGCCCCCGATTTCGAACTCCCCTCCACCGGCGGCAGCCCGGTGCGCCTCTCCGACCGGCGTGGCAAGCCGGTAGTGCTCTATTTCTATCCCAAGGACAACACGCCGGGCTGCACCACCGAGGGCCAGGACTTCCGCGATCTGCACGACCTGTTCCAGGCGCTGGACTGCGAGGTGTTCGGCATCTCCCGCGACAGCGTGAAGTCGCACGAAGGGTTCAAGGCCAAGCTGGGCCTGCCCTTCGAACTGCTGTCCGACGAGGACGAGCGGGTTTGCGAGCAGTTCGCCGTCATCAAGATGAAAAACATGTATGGCAAGAAGGTGCGCGGCATCGAGCGCAGCACCTTCGTCGTCGACCGGGATGGCCGCGTCGTCCGGGAGTGGCGTGCCGTGAAGGTGCCCAACCATGCCCAGGATGTGCTGGAGTTCGTGCGCAGCCTCGGTTGATTCCTATCTTTTCCTCCTTCAGGCCCATGCCGCGCAAACCCAGATCACGGATCCTCGCCAAGCTGTTCGTCCTCGATACCAACGTCCTGCTGCACGACCCCACCTGTCTCTACCGCTTCCAGGAGCACGACATCTATCTGCCCATGGCCACGCTGGAGGAGCTGGACCACAACAAGAAGGGCATGTCGGAGGTGGCGCGCAATGCCCGCCAGGCGAGCCGCTTCATTGAGGAGGTGGTGAGCGGCCGCGAGTCCGACATCGCCGAAGGGGCCCAGCTGGCCGAGCACAGCCACAACGCCGCCACCGGCAAGCTGCTGCTGCAGACCCACCCCATCGACAGCGACATCACCTCCGTGCTGCCCTACAGCAAGGTGGACAACCAGATCCTCGGCGTGGTGGCCCATCTCAAGGGCCGCTTCCCCGATCGCGCCGTCATCCTGGTGTCCAAGGACATCAACATGCGCATCAAGGCGCGCGCCCTGGGCATCCCGGCGGAGGACTACTTCAACGACAAGGTGCTGGAGGACACGGACATCCTCTACACCGGCGTGCGCGAGTTGCCCGC
Organism: Thiobacillaceae bacterium; assembly: GCA_025458005.1. Classification (GTDB taxonomy): domain Bacteria; phylum Pseudomonadota; class Gammaproteobacteria; order Burkholderiales; family Thiobacillaceae; genus JALOTG01. The sequence goes on along the minus strand of JALOTG010000016.1, from coordinate 2,032 downwards.
GGATTTCTGGGACAGCCACGGCAAGGGCATGGCGTCCTGGCAGAAGGAGGGCAGGGTCTATTACCGGGTGAGCGGTCCCCTGGTGCCCTCGCTGCAGGTCAACGAGTTCGTCTACCAGGAAGAAGGCGCCCGGCCGCTCAACGCCATGGTGACCGAGATCGCCGGCAACACCGCCCTGCTCGTCACCATCAAGGACTACAGCCACCACAAGAACAACGTCTGGGGCATCACGGCGCGCAACCGCGAGCAGAACTTCGCGCTGAACATGCTGATGAACCCGGACATCGACTTCGTTACCCTGCTCGGCCAGGCGGGCACCGGCAAGACCCTGCTGACCCTGGCCGCGGGACTGACCCAGACCCTGGAGGACAAGCTCTACAGCGAGATCATCATGACCCGCGTCACCGTCCCGGTGGGCGAGGACATCGGCTTCCTGCCCGGCACCGAGGAGGAGAAGATGACCCCCTGGATGGGGGCGCTGGAGGACAACCTGGACGTGCTCAACATGAACGATCAGGAGGCCGGCGAGTGGGGTAGGGCGGCCACCCAGGACCTGATCCGCTCGCGCATCAAGGTGAAGTCGCTCAACTTCATGCGCGGCCGGACCTTCATCAACAAGTACCTGATCATCGACGAGGCGCAGAACCTGACCTCCAAGCAGATGAAGACCCTCATCACCCGCGCCGGCCCCGGCACCAAGGTGGTCTGCCTGGGCAACATCGCCCAGATCGACACACCCTACCTCACCGAGGGCAGTTCCGGCCTGACCTACGTGGTGGACCGTTTCAAGGGCTGGCCGCACAGCGGGCATGTCACCCTGGCGCGCGGCGAGCGGTCCCGGTTGGCCGATCACGCCGCCGTCGTGCTGTGACGGTTTTGTGAAACCACCTCAAGTTTGTAACAATAGCGTCCGATAATCCGCTCAGATCCTTGCCCTGGGCCCCGCGATGCAGCCATCATGGGGCCTGTGTCGTGGCCGGGGCCCAGGCTGCCCATGAAATCGGATTGCCATCGTACATTCATCCAATCAATTCAATTGGGGAACTCAATGAAGATCAGCAAAGGTATCGGTTTGTCCGCGCTCGCCCTGTCCGTCGCCCTCGCCCTGCCCGGCTGCGGCGACAAGGAGGAGGGCGAGGAAAAGAAGGCCACCCAGGTGGCGGCCAAGGTGGGCAACAGCGAGATCACCGTGCATCAGCTCAATTTCGAGCTGGGCAAGCTGGGCAGCAACGTGCCTCCCGAGCAGGCTCAGCAGGTGGCCAATCGCGTGCTGAAATCCCTGGTGGACCAGGAACTGCTGATGCAGAAGGCCATCGACGAGAAGGTGGACCGCGATCCCAAGGTCGTGCAGGCCCTGGAGTCCACCCGCCGGCAGATCCTCGCCCAGGCCTACGTCGAGCGCCTCACCCAGAACACCGCGCAACCGACCGAGGCGGAGATCAAGGACTATTTCGACAAGAATCCGGCCCTCTTCTCCGAGCGGCGCATCTATCGCCTGCAGGAGCTGTCCGTGCAGGTGACCCCGGAGAACGCCGAGGCGGTCAAGGCCAAGCTCGGCGCCACCCGCAACCTGGGCGAATTCGTGGAATGGCTCAAGGCGGAGAACATCCCCGCCCGGGGCGCCCAGAGCGTCAAGAACGCCGAGCAGCTGCCCCTGGAGCTGTTGCCGCGCCTGCACGCCCTCAAGGACGGCCAGGCCCTCACCCTGTCCGCCGGCAGCCTGCTGAACATCGTCTATCTGGCCGGTTCGCAGAGCCAGCCCCTCGGCCTCGATCAGGCCAAGCCGCTGATCGAGCGCTATCTGGCCAACGCCAAGAAGCGCGAGGTGGCCGAGGCGGAACTCAAGCGCTTGCGCGAGGCGTCCAAGGTGGAATATCTGGGCGACTACAGCGAGGCCGGCAAGGAAGAGGCCGCCGCCCCCGCGGCGCCGGTAGCCACGCCCGCGCCGGCTGTCGCGCCCGAGGCCACCCCGGCGCCCCAGGCCGGCACCGCCGCGGCGCCCTCGGACGCCCAGAAGGCCATCGATCAGGGC
>JALOTG010000140.1 GCA_025458005.1 Thiobacillaceae bacterium | reverse complement strand
GCCGAGCAGCTTCTCGATGGCCGCCGGCGAGGCGGCGAGCTCCGTCAGCAGGGCCTGGCTTTTCTCGGTGGGGAAGGCCTGCAGGCGGTCGCTGGCGGTATAACGTGGCGGCAGGGTCCGGGGCAGTTCGGACAGGGGCACGCCCAGGGTGCGCGCGCGGACGAGCAGGGCGAGGATGGGCAGGACGGCGTCGCGCGTGGGCAGGGGCGCGAGGACGCGTCCGTCGTGCTCGACGGGGCTGCCGACCAGGAAGCCGCCGTTGGCCTCGAAGCCGACCACGTTGCTCGCCCCCTCCCCCATCAGCCGCTCCATGCCGGCGATGACGTAGGGCGAGCCGATGCGGGTGCGGACCACCTTTGCGAAGGCGCCGCACTTCTCCAGGGCGGTATTGCTGCTTACCGGCGTGGCCACCGCCCGGGCACCCAGGGCCTGGGCGCAGAGGATGCCGACGATGTCGCCGCGCAGCCAGTCGCCCCGCTCGTCGCCGATGAGGGGGCGGTCGGCGTCGCCGTCGGTGGACAGGATGGCGTCGAAGCCGATCTCCCCCGCCCAGCGGTGGGCCTGGTCGATATCGGCCTGGCTGACCGCCTCGGTGTCGATGGGGACGAACGCATCGGTGCGGCCGAGGGGGATCACCTGCGCGCCGAGATCGTCGAGCAGGCACTGGAGCAGGTCGCGGGCGACGCTGGAGTGCTGGTAGAAGGCCAGTCGCATGCCGGCCAAGGGCCGGCCGGGGAAGAGGTCGCGGTAGCGCCTGGCGTACAGGCTGGCGGCGGCGGGCTCGGGCGCGGGCAGGTCGGCGACGCCGAGGGACTCGGGCAGGGCGACCGTGGCCTCGCTGATGGCCGCCTCGTCGGCCTTGGTGATCTCGCCCTCGGGACGGTAGAACTTGATGCCGTTGCGGTCGAAGGGGATGTGGCTGCCGGTGACCATCAGGGCGGGAATGCCCTCTTTCTGCGCGTAGTAGGCCAGGGCCGGGGTGGGCAGGCTGCCGCAGTAGTCGACGGCCAGGCCGGCGTGGCGGACGGCGGCGGCACAGGCGGCGGCGATGCGCGGGCTGCTCGGGCGCAGGTCGGTGCCCAGCGCGACGCGGCCGCCCCTGGGCAGCGCCAGGGCGTGCAGGAAGGCCAGGGTGTAGGCAAAGCAGACCGCGTCGGTCATGTCCGCCACCAGCCCGCGCGCGCCGCTGGTGCCGAAGCGCACGCCGCTGGATTCCATCAGGTCGTGTATGCGCAGGCGCTGTTCGGGCACGGCGGGGTCCTCTGTGATCGGGTTGGCGGGATTGTAGACGTTCGGGCCGGCGGGAGGATCACCCCGTCACATTGGAGCCCGCAGGAGCGGCCTTGGCCACGATTCGTGGATTGCTTGACCCCCCAAGGCTGCAGGAAGGTGGAGCAAGGTCTTGCTGTGCCTACGCCCAGCCGCGACGTTCTATTTCGTTCACCATCCTGTCGGCGGCAGCGACGAGCTCAGGCACAAAGGCGTGGCCGCTTAACAGGGCGCTGGTCAGAACGACAGGATCTTCAACGTACTCGTGGATCATCTGGTTCCTGAGCTCGCGCATGGCCATCCACTCGTCAGCCGATGCCAGAAATCCCAGGCGTTCGGCACGATCCAGATTGTCGATGACGGCGGCGGGTTTCTCGCCCAGAGCGGTCAGGAGGAGTCGGAGCAATTTGTCGCCCAACGTGTCCTGCAGGCGACCGAATCGCCCCACAAAGGCTTCCACCCGTTCCGCCAGGTCGGGGTTGGCTTCAAGTTGGTTTGCCTGGACAAGCGTGAAGCCATTGCCGAACAAACGCTGATCCGTGCTGGCGAGGTGACGACATTCCTTGCGCACGACTCGCGTCAGAAACTGCAGCCGAAGAGCGACCCTGGCATCCAGGGTCATAGCACTTGGCCTTCCCGACTCGCGATTTCGTGTATTGGCAGCCGCCTGAGATTGGGGGCGCTCAGCACAACGTCGACTTTGCGTCCCCGCATGGCGCGGGACACTTTGGCGGCCATGCGCGCGACCATGAGCGCGGGGTTCTCGACGGGTTGCCGAATTTCAAGCATGAGGTCGACATCGCCGCCATGGGCGGTGTCATCAAGCCTGGAGCCGAACAGCACCACCCGTACGCCGTCACCGAACAGGTCATGCGCGGTATCGCGAATGAGCTTTGCTTGGCTGGTGGTGAGGCGCATGGGCTGCGTGTCCGGAGAGTGCGGGATTGGCTTACGGTTGATGATAACGCCGTTCACGCCCGAAGCGGCCATGCGCTCATCTGCGTCAAGCAGGCTTGAAAACGCCATACGTCTCCAATGCCGGAAGTGCGCGCCACTTGACCTGCTTTACCCCATGATGCGGGAGCAAGCGCATGGCGCGGGTATTACCGGAGTATCGAGCTTTTCTCTACACTCGCCCCGCATCGACAACACAGAGGGAGGTTCGGGATGGCTGCCGCATTGTCTTTCGAAATCACGCATCACGGCGCCGTGGACGGCGTGACCGGGTCGTGCCACCAACTGACCCTGGCTGACGGGCGCTCGGTGCTGGTGGATTGCGGCCTGTTCCAGGGCGCGGAGACCGCCGGCGACGGCGCCGGGGCGGACCGGCTGACGATCGGCTTTCCGCTCGACGGGGTGCGCGCCCTGGTGGTGACCCACGTGCACATCGATCACGTCGGCCGCATCCCCTACCTGCTGGCGGCCGGCTTCAAGGGGCCCATCCTTTGCAGCGAGGCCTCGGCGCTGCTGCTGCCGATGGTGCTGGAGGACGCCATGAAGGTGGGCTTCACCCGCGACCAGGCGCTGATCGAGCGGGTGCTGGGGCGCATCCGCGCGCAGATCGTCGCCCTGCCCTACAAGGAATGGCACGTCGTCGACGGTCCCGGGCTGGACGGCACCGAACTGCGCGCGCGGCTCTCGCCCGCCGGGCACATCCTCGGCTCGGCCTACGTGGAACTCGAGCTGCGGCGGGGTCGCGACAAGCAGCGCATCGTCTTCTCCGGCGACCTGGGGGCGCCCTACACGCCGCTGCTGCCGGCGCCCCGCTCACCCTACGCCGCCGACGTGGTGGTGCTGGAGAGCACCTACGGCGATCGCGAGCACGAAAGCCGCAAGGACCGCCACCAACGCCTGCGGGGGGTGCTGGAGCACGCCTTGAAGAACAAGGGCACGGTGCTGATCCCGGCCTTCAGCATCGGCCGCACCCAGGAGCTGCTCTACGAGCTGGAGCGCATCATCCACCACCACCGCGAACGGCCCGCCGCGCCCGGCGTGACCTGGGACGACATCGACATCGTCGTCGATTCGCCCCTGGCGGCGGACTTCACCGCCGGCTACCGCCGCCTGGCCGAGCACTGGGACCGCGAGGCGCGCCGCGTCCTGTCTGCAGGCCGCCATCCGCTGGCCTTCGAGCAGCTCACCACCGTGCCCGACCACGCCGGCCACACCCGCCTGGTCGAATATCTGGCGCGCACCGCCCGGCCGGCCATCGTCCTGGCCGCCAGCGGCATGTGCAGCGGCGGGCGCATCGTCAACTACCTCAAGGCCATGCTGGAGGATCCGCGCCACGACGTGCTGTTCACCGGCTACCAGGCCGCCGGCACGCCGGGCCGCGCCATCCAGACCCACGGTCCGCGGGGCGGCTACGTCGATCTGGACGGACGGCGCTACACCATCCGCGCCGGTATCCACACCCTGGGCGGCTTCTCCGCCCACGCCGACCGCAAGGACCTGCTCAACTTCATCGGCCGCATGCGGGTGAAGCCCGCGCAGGTGCGCCTGGTGCATGGCGACGCCGGGGCCAAGGCGGCGCTGGCCGAGGCGCTCAGGGCGCGGCACCGGGGGATGGAGGTGGTGGTGCCTTGAGCGCGCCCCCCGCGTTGAAGGCAGGGCACGGGGCGCGGGAAGCTGGCGGGAAGGCGCCTGGCCGCGAAGATGGACGGCCATCGCGGACAAGGTCCGCTCCCACGGCCGATCCGTGCCCGGGCCCTCAGGCAGGCGGGCCTTGCAGGTCAGGCTTCAGCCCGACGGGGTAGGGATGCAGGTTGACGTTGTCGGGCTGAAGCGCGACCTGCAGCCCGACCTGCAGGCCCAACGCTCAGACATTTCTGAAGGCTTACTTCCGCGCCGCGCGGTCCTTGAAGAACAGGCCCAGCACGCCGTCCAGGGCAAACAGGAAGAGCAGCGCCACGACGAACAGGACGATGCCGGCGGAGTCGTGGATGAAGCCCTGGCCGGCCTCGTCGCCGAAGTGGTAGGTGACCAGCACCAGCACCATCACCCGCACCACGTTGGCGGCGAAGGCGATGGGCAGGATGCTGGCAATGAGGATGGCGTTGCGCGCCCAGCTCTTGTGCTCCATGAGGTAGAGGTAGAGCAGGCCCATCGCCGACAGGCTGAACATGGAGTGCAGGCCGGAGCAGGCGTCGGCCACCAGCAGCTGGTAGGGCCCGACGGTGAGGGTGACGCCGCTGCGGCCGATGGGATAGTCGAAGAAGTAGAGCAGGTGCTCGGCGATCACCGAGACGTGCTGCTTCAGCGGGCCGGTGGCGGCATCCACCAGGAAGCCGGGCAGCGGCACCATGAACAGCAGGAAGAACAGGGCGAACCACAAGGCGCGGGCGGCGCCGACGCCGAGGGTGATGAGCAGCGCGCCGAGCAGCACCGGGATCTGCGAGCCCACCTCGAACAGGAGGATTTCCTGGGAGCGGCCGAGGGCGTAGAGCAACAGGCCGAACACCAGCAGGGACCAGCCGAGGACCGGGCGCGGCCGCACGCTCGCCAGGGCCATGTCCACCTCGGCCGCGCCGGCGGGGGACAGGAAGATGTGTCGCTTGGTCCAGATCAGGTAGAGGGCCACCATCAGGACGATGGGGCCGTGCGCCTGCTCCTCGCTGTTCCAGATGCCGTTGGCCAGATCGTTGTAGGTGGGCACGTAGAGGACCAGGAGGCCGATGATGACCGGCCACCAGAGTTTCAGGGCATCGATGGGCCGGGCGGAGAGGGTCGCGCTGTTCATGTGTGGAAGGTTGTCACGAGGTGGCGAGAGTTTGTCGCGGAAATGTTGCAAAGAAAACCCCCCTCGCGTGAGGGGGGCGACCGTGGCTGAAGTGAGCGCCCGGCCCGGTCCGGCAGGAATGCCCGCGCTTCGGCCTCACAGCCAGACCATCAGCCCGGTCTCGAACGGGTGGGTGAGCAGCTCGTGGTAGGGATAGACCCGGATCCGGTAGAGCAGGCGACCGCACATCTCCGGGGTGAGCTCCAGGGCGAACTCGCATTCGTTGCCGTTGCAGCTGGTGGCCTGGAAGAACTGGGAGCCGAGGTCGCGGTCCTGGCCGTCCTTGGAGGCGCGGCCGATGAGCAGCTCGACGCGCACGTCCTCCGGCGTGAGGCCGTTGAGGTTGATGACCACCCTGAGGTCCATGCTGTCGCCGAAGCCGAGGCGCTTGAGCGGTTCGTCCGCGCGGCGGATGCTCACCCCGTTCCAGGCATGGCGGACCTTGTCCTTCCAGCTGGCCAGCGTCTGGGCGGCGGCGAAATCGCCCTCCGAATAGCGCCGCCACTGCCGGCTGGCCGGGGCGTAGAAGCGGTTGACGTACTCCATGAGCATGCGCGAGGCGTTGAAGCGGGGCAGCAGGGTGGCGATGGAGCGCTTGGCCATGCGCACCCAGTCCGGCGAGTAGCCCAGCTCGTTGCGCCGGTAGTACATGGGGATGACCTGATCCTGCAGGATCTCGTAGAGGTCGCGGCTGTCCTCGACGTTGCGCCGGGCCTCGTCGTAGTACTCGGGCGCCGGGCGGATCGCCCAGCCGTTGCTGCCGTCGTAGCCCTCGTCCCACCAGCCGTCGGTCACCGACAGGTTGATGATGCCGTTCATGCCGGCCTTCATGCCCGAGGTGCCGGAGGCCTCCAGCGGGTAGATGGGGTTGTTCAGCCAGACGTCCACGCCCGACACCAGGCGCCGGGCCAGCCCCAGGTCGTAGCCCTCGACGAGCAGGAAGTGGCCCTCCAGTTCGGGCGCTTGGGTCAGTTCGTGGACGCGGCGGATGAGCTCCTGGCCGGGCTTGTCGGCGGGGTGGGCCTTGCCGGCGAAGATGAAGAGCACCGGCCGGTCGGCGTCGTTGATGATCTCCAGCAGCCAGTCGCGGTTCTCCAGCAGCAGGGTGGCGCGCTTGTAGGTGGCGAAGCGGCGGGCGAAGCCGATGGTCAGGACGTTGGGGTCGAGCGGGTTGGCGTGCCTGAGCATGCGCATGAGGCGCGCCTCGGAGCCGTTGTTGCGCAGGTGCTGCTGGCGGACGCGCTCGCACACGGTGTGTAGCATCTGCGCCTTGAGGGTCTGGTGCACGGACCAGAAGTGATGGTCCGGGATGCTCTCCACCGCCTCCCAGAACTTCACGTCGCGCTGCCGGCGGCGCCATTCGTAGCCCAGCTTGATGTCGAACAGGTCCTGCCACTCCTGGGCCAGGACGGTGGGCACGTGCACCCCGTTGGTGATGTACTCCATGGGGGATTCCTGGGGGGTGATCTGCGGCCACATGTCCGAGCAGATGCGCGCCGAGACGCCGCCGTGGATGCGCGACACGCCGTTGTGGTGGCGCGAGCCGTGCAGGGCCAGCTTGGTCATGTTGAAGTCCTGGCCGTGGCCGGCGCCGCCCAGGCGCATGAACTCCTCGCGCGAGACGCCCAGGTCGGTGCAGCAGTTGCCGAAGTAGTCCCACACCATGTCCTCGGCGAAGTGGTCGTGGCCGGCCGGCACCGGGGTGTGGGTGGTGAACACGGTGGAGGCCGCCACCGCCTCCAGGGCGGCGTGGAAGGGCAGGCCGCCCCTGACCTTGCGGCGGATGCGCTCCAGCACCAGGAAGGCGGCGTGGCCCTCGTTGATGTGGTAGACGGTGGGCTTGATGCCCAGCTGCTCCAGGGCGCGGATGCCGCCCACGCCCAGCACCACCTCCTGCTGGATGCGGGTGTGCCGGTCGCCGCCATAGAGCTGGTGGGTGATGTAGCGGTCCTCGGGCCGGTTGTCCGGCAGGTCGGTGTCGAGCAGATAGAGCTTGATGTGGCCGATGTGGGCCATCCACACCTTCACCGCCACCTGGCGGCCGGGCATCTCCAGATGCACGTGCACCTCGCTGCCGTCCTCGCGACGGGCCGGCTCGATGGGCAGGTCGTCGAACTCGGCGTCGTTGTAGGTGGCGATCTGGTTGCCGTCGGTGTCGATCTGCTGGGCGAAGTAGCCCTGGCGGTAGAGCAGGCCGACGGCGACGAACGGCAGGCGCAGGTCGGAGGCGCTCTTGCAGTGGTCGCCGGCCAGGATGCCGAGGCCGCCGGAGTAGATCGGGAAGCTTTCGTGCAGGCCGAACTCGGCGCAGAAGTAGGCGATCAGGTCGCCCGCCTTCAGGTCCAGGTGCTGCTCCAGGCGCAGCGGCTCGCTCAGGTAGGTGTCGAAGGAGGACAGCACGCGGTTGTAGCTGCCCAGGAAGATGTGGTCCTCGGCCGCCTCCACCAGTCGTTCCTCGTCCACCCGCTTGAGGAAGGCCTTGGGGTTGTGGCCGACGGCGTCCCACAGGCCGGGGTGCAGGCGGGCGAACAGGGTTCGGGTGGGCCGGTCCCAGCTGTACCAGAGGTTCTCGGAGAGTTCCGTCAGCCGGGACAGGCGGCGGGGCAGGCGCGGGTTGACTTCAACGAGATAGGGGGTGCCAGGTTTCATTGTGTTCCTCTCTTGTCAGCCGGTCGCGGGCGGCGCGGTCGGTGTGGCGGGCCGCGACAAGCCGTTTACCGCGGACGGAAAACGAATCGTCTCGGAGCCGCCTGGATCGCCGCGGCCCTGCGGGCCTCGCGAT
>JALOTG010000317.1 GCA_025458005.1 Thiobacillaceae bacterium | reverse complement strand
CCGCAAGAAGGGCATCGAGGTGCTGCTGCTCTCCGACCGGGTCGACGAGTGGGTGGTCGGGCATCTCACCGAGTTCGACGGCAAGCCGCTGGTGTCGGTCGCCAAGGGCGGCCTCGATCTCGGCAAGCTCGAGGACGAGCAGGAGAAGGCGGAGCAGGCGAGGGAGGCGGACGAGTACAAGGACCTGGTGGAGCGCATCGGCAAGAGCCTGGGCGAGCAGGTCAAGGAGGTGCGCGTGACGCACCGCCTGACCGATTCGCCCGCCTGCCTGGTCTCCGACGAGTACGACCTGGGCGGCAACCTGGCGCGCATCCTCAAGGCGGCCGGGCAGCAGGCGCCGGCCTCGAAGCCGATCCTGGAGATCAATCCGAAGCACCCGGTGGTGCTGCGTCTGAGGTACGAGGAGAAGCGCTTCGACGACTGGTCGCGCGTGCTGTTCGATCAGGCGCTGCTCGCCGAGGGCGGGCAGCTCGACGACCCGGCCGGCTTCGTCAGGCGGGTGAATCAGCTCATGCTGGAGATGAGCGGCGGCGGGGAAAGCCGGATCATCGTGGAAGGCTGACCCATCGCCCGGGGCGGCGGTGCGGCGCCGCCGCCCCGGGCGATGGGAGGATCCCGACGCTCAGGCGGCCAGCGCCTGTTCGGGCTCGGGGCTCGCCTCCGCGACCAGCCGGTTCTGCGCCTTGACCAGGCGATCCATGATGCGCAGGTCGCGCGCATCGAGCATGCAGGCGGCCCTGACCCATTCCTTGGTGACCTCGATCAGCTCCTCGTAGCTGACGCTGAATGGCGTGTGCAGGCAGGCTCGGCGGAAGGCGCGCAGCCCGTTCGCCGCGCGGCCGCGCTCGCGGATCAGCCTGCGGACCAGGGCGGCGCCCTCGCCCTTCTCGGCGAGATGATCGACCAGACCCAGTTCGTGCATCTTTTCGGCGGGCAGGATCTCGCCGCCCAGGATCAGCCGCTCGGCGACCTGCGGGCCGGCGCGGCGGGCCACCAGGCTGAACGCGCCCATGCCCGGGAACAGGTTGAACAGGATCTCCGGGAAGCCGAGCTTGCTGCCCCGCTCCGCGACGACGACGTGGCTGGACAGGGCGGCCTCGAAGCCGCCGCCCAGGGCGTCGCCCTCGATCAGCGCGATCGAGGTGATGCCGGCGCCGAACCCGGAGAGGGCATTGTGCAGGCACTGCACGCAGCGCTCGGCGTAGTCCATGAGCCCGGCGGCATCCCTTGCGGTGGCCAGACGGTGGAACAGGGACAGGTCGCCGCCCAGGTTGAACACGCCCGGCACGTCGGAGGCGAGCACGACGAAGTCCGCCCTGGATTCGGCCTGTCGGATCGTGCTCTGCACCGCGAGTATGTCGGTGAGCAGTTCGGGGGTGAAGCAGGGGCGCGGATGCGGCGACATGCGCATCCACACGGCCCTGGCCGTTGCGTCGTAATCGGTGCGCAGGCTGTCCCGCCGGATGTCCAGCACGGGCGCGGGATCCGCGGCGTAGGAACCGGACTCCAGCTGGAACTGGGGGCGGGGGGTATGACCGTATAGCATGGCTCGTCTCCTCTAGGGTCAGTCGTTGTGGTCCTTCCAGTCCGGCGGGGTGTGACCCTGCCGGCCGGTTGCTGCGGTGCGCTGATCGCAGGGCCCTTCTGGGATGGGAGTTGGGCCCTGCCCGGCCGCTGGATAGGATATCGTCTCCGGCGCGGCCGGGCTGAAATCTTGGCGCGCCGCTTCAATGGCTTAAGAGCGGCGGGCGGCCGCCGTTGAGCCCCCGGGCCTTGTTGGCTATAGTCCCCGTTTGCCGTGGAGAACCGAATGGCCGCCGTCACCGGGCGCAAGGCGCAGGCCGAGCGCCGCCTCAACCTGGCCGAACTGCTTGACGCACTGGTCGCCGACGGCATGGTCGCCGAGGCGGACGCGGCCGCGCTGAAGACCGAGCGGCGCTACGCGGCCGGCGAATACCATCCGCTGATCGTGGTGGCCGACCAGAAGTGGAAATCGGCCCGGCCGCCGCACAAGCCGCTCGGCATCGAGCCCTTGACGGAGTGGCTGGCCGGCTGGTGCGGCCTGGAGTACCGCCACATCGATCCGCTGCGCATCGACTTCTCCGCGGTCACGGACGTGATGTCCAGCGCCTACGCGACCCGCTTCCGCATCCTGCCGATCCAGGTCACCAGCAAGGAAGTCGTGGTCGCGACCGCCGAGCCCTTCATCCGCGAGTGGGAGCAGGAGCTGCAACGCATCCTGCGCAAGGACATCACCCGGGTGATCGCCAACCCGGCCGACATCAGCCGCTATCTGGTGGAGTTCTACAACCTGGCGCGCTCGGTGAAGAAGGCGGTGCAGTCCGGCGAGAAGGGGCCGGCCGGGCTGTCGAATTTCGAGCAGCTGGTGGAGATGGGCAAGTCCAACCGCCAGCTCGACGCCAACGACCAGCACATCGTCCACATCGTCGACTGGCTCTGGCAGTACGCCTTCGAGCAGCGCGCCAGCGACATCCACCTGGAGCCGCGCCGC
>JALOTG010000316.1:328-2845 GCA_025458005.1 Thiobacillaceae bacterium | reverse complement strand
TGCAGGAACTGGACATCGTGCTGCGGTCGGACGATAAATTCGCCCCGGCCTACAACATGCTCGGCCTCGTCCATGGCGAACTGCGCGAGGACGCCAAGGCGGAGGCCAGCTTCAAGCAGGCCCTGAGCCTGCAGCGCGGCTATTCGGAGGCGCACAACAACTACGGCTGGTTCCTCTGCCAGCGCGACCGTTACAAGGAGTCTCTCGAGCAGTTCGAGGCGGCCGTGCAGAATCCGCTCTATGCCTCGCCGGAATTGGCGCTCGCCAACGCGGGCATCTGCAGCCTCAAGCAGGGCGACCTGAAGGTGGCGGAAAACTATCTGGAGCGTGCCCTAAGGCGCGCGCCGAACCAGCCGATGGCGTTGCTGCATCTGGCCGATCTGCACCTGCATACTGGACGTCCCGTCACCGCCAGGAAGATGCTCAGGCAACTCTCCGCCGTGACCGAACTGAACGCCCAGGCCCTCTGGGTGGGGGCGCGGACCGAACGCAAGCTTGCCGACCAGGCGGCTGAGGCCGGCTACGCGGCCCAGTTGCGGCAGCGTTTCCCGGACAGCCAGGAGGCCTACTGGCTGCGTACTGGCCAATTCGATCAGCCTGGAGGACGCTGGTGAGCGAGGCATTCATACCCGGATTCGGCGCCAGCCTGGCCGCCGCACGCGAGGCCATGGGGCTGTCCGCCGCAGACGTCGCGGACAGGTTGAAGCTGACCGCGCGCCAGATCGAGGCGCTGGAGGCGGAAGACTGGTCCCACCTGCCGGATCCCGTGTTCGTGCGCGGTTTCGTGCGCAACTATGCCCGGCTGGTGGAGCTTGACCCCGACAGCCTGGTCAATCCCGTGCCGGCCGTCGAGACCACCACCAAGGCCATCACCGCGCCATCCGCGGGGCTGCGCCTGGACAAGTCGCCGTTCACCCACTGGCTGTTGCTGCCGCTGCTGCTGCTGGCCCTTTTCCTCGCCGTGGTCGCGGGACTGTATGCGTGGTTGAGCCAGGGCGAGGACACCATGCTGCCCACCCCGGTGGCCGAACCGCCTGCGGCCAAGTCGCCCGCGGCGGCGTCGGCTCCCGCCGCGGAGACGGTGATCAAGCCCGTGCCGGTCGAGCCCCGCGCGACGGAGACGCCTGCCGCCGAGGTCGCCACTCCAGTGCAGGGCGTGGTGGAAATGATCCAGCCCACCCCGGTCACCATCCCCGCCGACCAAGCTCCCTCGGAGGCCGCCAAACCGGCCGGGGTGAGCATGCGTTTCGAACCGGAAATTGACGCATGGATCCAGGTGGTGGACGGCAAGGGCGCCCGTCATTCCAGACTGGTGCGGGCGGGAACATCCGAGGTGATCACCGGCACACCACCCTTCCGCCTGGTAGTGGGCAATGCGGCCGAGGTCAAGCTGACCTACAACGGCCATGTGATCGACCTCAAGCCTTTCATCGGCGAGAAGGTTGCCCGCCTGACCCTGGAATAGGCCCGCGCATGAGCAAGGACATCGTCAGACGACCCAGCCGGCGGGTGAAGGTTGGCCATGTGGAGGTGGGCGGCGGCGCCCCGGTGGTGGTGCAGTCCATGACCAACACCGACACCAGTGACATCACGGCCACCGTGCGGCAGGTGCAGGAGCTCTGGCGGGCCGGCTCGGAATTGGTGCGCGTCACGGTCAATACCGTGGAGGCCGCCCAGGCCGTGCCCCGCATTCGCGAGCGCCTGGACGCGCTGGGTTGCGATGTGCCCCTGATCGGCGACTTCCATTTCAACGGGCACAAACTGCTCACCAGCGTGCCGGCCTGCGCCGAGGCGCTCGCCAAGCTGCGCATCAACCCCGGTAACGTGGGGCGCGGCGCCAAGCGCGACGAACAGTTCGCCACCCTGATCGAGATCGCCTGCAGGCACGACAAGGCGGTGCGCATCGGCGTGAACTGGGGCAGCCTGGACCAGGAACTGCTGGCCCGCATGATGGACGACAACGCCCAGCGGCCGAAGCCCCTGGAAGTGGAGGAGGTGATGCGCCACGCGGTGATCGCCTCCGCCCTGGAGTCAGCCGCCCGGGCGGAGGAGCTGGGCCTCGCCGGCGACCGCATCATCCTGTCCTGCAAGCTGTCGGTGGTGCAGGACCTGATCAAGGTCTACCGTGACCTGGCCGCGCGCTGCGACTATGCCCTGCATCTGGGTCTGACCGAGGCGGGCATGGGCTCCAAGGGCATCGTCGCGTCCACCGCCGCGATGGCGGTGCTGCTGCAGGAGGGCATCGGGGACACCATACGCGTGAGTCTCACGCCCGAGCCGGGCGGTGACCGCACGCGGGAGGTGGTCGTGGCGCAGGAGATCCTGCAGACCATGGGGCTGCGGTCGTTCGCGCCCATGGTCACGGCATGCCCCGGCTGCGGCCGCACCACGAGCACCTACTTCCAGGCCCTGGCGGCAAAGATCCAGGCCTACCTGCGCGAGCAGATGCCGGTCTGGCGCGCCGAGTATCCCGGCGTGGAGGACATGCACGTGGCCGTGATGGGCTGCGTGGTGAAC
>JALOTG010000316.1:0-302 GCA_025458005.1 Thiobacillaceae bacterium | reverse complement strand
CGTGGCCGTGATGGGCTGCGTGGTGAACGGTCCCGGCGAATCGAAGCTCGCGAACATCGGCATCAGCCTGCCGGGCTCCGGGGAGCGGCCGGTGGCGCCAGTGTACGAGGACGGCGAGAAGACCGTCACCCTGAAGGGCGAGAGCATCGCCGAGGACTTCCAGCGCCTCGTGGACCAGTACGTGCGCCGCACCTACGGCCCGGACGGCCGCGTGCGCCGCGATGCGCCGGCGCGAAGACAGATCCCCATCAAGGCCGCCTCCTAGCCGGCAGAGCGGTCCCAAGGCAACCCATGGCCAATAC
>JALOTG010000315.1 GCA_025458005.1 Thiobacillaceae bacterium | reverse complement strand
CCGGTCGCCTGTGCCGAGCGGTGAGCATGGGCTCGGCCTGGATGCTGCTGGCCGGGGGCAGCTTCGCCCTGATGGGGGTGTGGGTGAAGGTCGGGGCAGCCTGGTTCTCCAGCCTGGAACTGGTCTTCTACCGCTCCGTGTTCGCTTTGGTCGCGGTCCTCGGCGTCCTCGCCCTGGGCCGGGGCCTGACCGGGCCGCGGCGGGTGTTCGGCGCGCACCTCGCCCTGCACCTGCGTCGCGGCCTGGTGGGGTTCATCGCCCTGGCCTGCTTCTTCCACAGCCTGACCCTGCTGCCCATGTCGATGGCGGTGACCCTCAACTACACCTCGCCCCTGTTCCTCACCCTGATGATGCCCCTCTGGCTCGGCGAGCGGCCGCGCCCGGCCCAGTATGCGGCGGTGGTCCTCGGCTTCGCCGGCGTGCTGCTGCTGCTGCGGCCCTGGCAGGGCGGGGAGGCCGACCTGGCCGCCGGGCTGCTGGGCCTGTTCTCCGGACTGATGGCCGGCCTGGCCTATGTCCATGTGCGCGCCCTCGGGCGGCTGCGCGAGCCGGAGTGGCGCACGGTGTTCTGGTTCGCCGCCGTGTCGGCCTTGGGCGGGGGCGCGCTGGCCACGCTGGACGGCTGGCACGCGGCGCCCGGCGATCACCTGCGGCTGCTGCTGGTGCTGGGGCTGACCGCCACGCTTGGGCAGCTGGCCATGACGCGCGCCTATCGCCTCGGCCACACCGTGGTGGTTTCCGCCTTCGCCTACAGCACGGTGGTTTTCAGCAGCCTGCTGGACGTACTAATCTGGAAAGTGGAAATGCCGGTGATGGCCTGGGTGGGGATGGCGGTCACGGTCGCCGCCGGTGTCTGGGCGGCCGTGCTCAACACCGATGCGACGGCGTAAGTGGCGTGGTCAGCGGGCCATCGAGCGTTTCGTACCAACAACCGCAAAGGAAACGGCAGCATGATTAGCATCGCAACCCAGGGCAAACTGGTCAGCGTCTCGGTCATCGGCGAGTTCACCCTGGCCGACTACAAGGAGTTCGAGAACCATGTCCTCTACGAGCTCAAGTTCCAGGGCGGCGTCAACCTGCTGCTGGACCTGCGCGACATGATCGGCTACACCCTGGACGTGGCCTGGGAGGAGATCCGCTTCTCCCGCCAGCATCGCTACGACTTCCGCAGGATCGCCGTGGTCACCTCGGACGAGTGGATGATCTGGCTGGCCTGGCTGAACCGGCTGTTCGTCGACGCGGAGGTGCAGGTGTTCGACGACCCCGGCGTGGCCATGGACTGGCTGCAGACCGATTAGCCGAAAAATAACGCGGTTGGACCGCGGATAGGGTCTGAAACCCAAGCCAGGCTTTGCCTGACTCCCTCATCCTGACCTCTCCCAAGGGGAGGGGGAAATACACCCCCTCCCCCGCCGGGGAGGGCTTGGGGAGAAGGCCGCGGCCCATCGGGCCGCTTTCCGAATGCGGTTTCAAGGATGACTGCGAACACGCCCTAGACGCGCGAGGCGCTGGACGGTTGCGACCGGCGGCCGCATCGCAGACACGATGCGGGGGTGCGGCGTGGACAGGATCAACGACTGGAGTCGGGCGCGGCCGCGCTGCGTTCCGCCGCCGTGATCGGCTGGCGGGTCTGGCGCAGCAGGCGTTCCAGTTCGTCGGCCGGCAGCGGCGAGCCGAAGTAGTAGCCCTGCACCAGGTGGCAGCCGGCGCGCCTGAGGAAGTCGAGCTGCTCCTCGTTCTCCACTCCCTCGGCGGTGACCTCGATGCCCAGCCCGACGGCCATGCCGATGATGGCGATGGCGATGGCGGCGTCGTCCGAGGCGGTGTGGATGTCGCGCACGAAGCTCTTGTCGATCTTCAGCCGGTGGATGGGCAGGCGCTTGAGGTAGGCCATGGCGGAATAGCCGGTGCCGAAGTCGTCGATGGCCAGCTTCACCCCCAGGCGGTTGAGGGCGGCGAGCTTGTCCAGGATGTCGGCGTTGTTCTTCAGCAGCACGCTCTCGGTGATCTCCAGTTCGAGCAGGCGCGGGTCCAGGCCGGTGTGCTCCAGGGTGTCGCGCACCAGGCGGACCACGTCGCAGGTGTGGAACTGCCGCGCCGACAGGTTGACCGACACCGTCAGCTCGCTCAAGCCCTTGAGCTGCCAGTCGCGCGCCTGGCGGCAGGCCGCCTCGATGGCCCAGGCGCCGAGCTGGTTGATCAGGCCCGACTCCTCGGCGATGGTGATGAAGTCGCCCGAGGCGAAGGTGCCGTGCTCGGCCGACTTCCAGCGCAACAGGGCCTCGACGCCGACGATGGCGCGCGTCTCCACGTCGACCTGGGGCTGGTAGTAGAGGGCCAGTTCCTCCCGCTCCAGGGCCTTGCGCAGGCTGGCGTCGATGGCGAAGTGCTGCAGGGTCCTGAGGTTGAGCGCCTCGCTGTAGAACTGGTGGGTGTTCTTGCCGTTCTCCTTGGCCTGGTACATGGCCGTGTCGGCGCAGCGCAGCAGGCTCTCGGCGTCTGCCGCATCCTGGGGGAACA
>JALOTG010000314.1 GCA_025458005.1 Thiobacillaceae bacterium | reverse complement strand
TGGTTCAGCCAGTTCTTCGGCGGCCCCGTGTGGACGCGCATCCTGCACCCGTACATCGGCGTGGTGATGTTCCTGTCGTTTGCCGGTCTGGCGCTGAAGTTCTGGCATCACAACCTCATCAGCCGCAACGATGTCGAATGGCTGAAGCGCATCGGCGACGTGATCCGCAACCGGGAAGACCGGCTGCCGGAAGTCGACCGCTATAACGCCGGCCAGAAGCTGCTGTTCTGGACCATGATCGCCACCATCCCGACGCTGCTGATCACCGGCATCATCATCTGGCGGCCCTGGTTCGCCGGGTATTTCCCCATCGACCTCATCCGCATCGCCGTGCTGCTGCACGCCGTCTGCGCCTTCGTCATGATCTCCGGCATCATCGTCCACATTTATGCGGCCATCTGGATACGCGGCACGGTCGGCGCCATGGTGCGCGGCACCGTCAGCCGCGCCTGGGCCAGCAAGCATCATCCCGGCTGGTACAGGCGCATCCTGCAGGGCGGGGACAAGTCTTGAATCCCGCCGCCGGCGTTCCGCCCCATCCCGAACGACGGTTTCGCCATCGCGCTGCCCGACTTCGGGAGTTGGCGGCGTCGGCACCCAGTCTGTCCGGCTACCTGTTGTTGATGGCCGAGCTGGCCGAGCGGCAGGCCGGCATCATGGCCGCACCCTCAGCCAATCAACCGCCCGCCGGGTTCGAGCGAAAGCCGGGCGCGGAGCATCCGGTCCCGAATAGTGCTCCGATTGACGTGGATTGGGGGGATGCGCTGACACCCTTGCTGCGGGATTTTCCGGCGCCATCGGCCGAGGTGGAACAGGCGCTGCGCCGAATCGCCGAAGCGGATGGGGTAATCGTGAACCGCTGGGTGGCCGACCTATGGTCGGGTCAACCATTGCCGGATGACATCGGCCTCCTGCCCTTCATCGCCGCAGCCCTGCAGATCGAATTGGCGCGGTGGGCCGCCGCACTGCAGCCGGATGAGTTGGGCCGCACCACAGAGCCGAGCCGTTGCCCGGTCTGCGCGGGCTGGCCGGTGGCCAGTCTTCTGCGGACCGTGGGCGAGACGCCGGGCCTGCGTTACCTGCACTGCGGGTTCTGCGCCTCGGAATGGTTGTACCCGCGCATCCAGTGCGTTCACTGCGGGAGCGGCGAACAGATCGCCTACCACGGCATCGAGGGCGGCGACCCGGCCGTCCAGGCCGAAACCTGCGACGCCTGCCACACCTACCTCAAGCGCATTGACCGGGACAAGTCCCCCGGCGCCGATGCCCTGGCCGACGACCTCGCCACCCTCGCCCTGGATGTGTTGCTCAATGAGCAGGGCTATCAGCGGTTCGGATTCAACCCTCTGCTGATCCTGGGGCAATAGGCTTCCCTGGCGGCGCGATCCGCCGCCCGCTCAGGACGCCGACTCTTCTCGGCTGGCCTCCTCCCCAAATATCCGCAGCCGCCTTGGCTCGAGATACACCGCCTCGCCGACCGCAAGGCCGATGCGGTTGAAGCGGTCCCGCGCCAGTTCGACTTCGACGCTGCCATGGCCATCGGCCCGATCGAGTTCCACCCGCACCGTGGCGCCCAGCGGGCGTATGTCGTGGACGGTGGCGGCCATGGCCGAGCCGCCCGGGTTGTCGCGAAGGATTTCGATTTCGTGCGGCCGCGCATAGAACACCGCTGCGTCCTGGCTGCCGGCGCTATCCGGCAACTGCACGCGGGCGTCGCCAATGGCGGCATGGCCATCGTGTACCCGGCCGTGGAACAGGTTGACGTCGCCGAGGAATGCATAGACGAAGGGCGAGGCCGGATGATCGTAGACCTCGTCAGGGGTGCCAACCTGCTCGACCCGGCCGGCGTTGAGGACGACGACGCGGTCGGCGACTTCCAGGGCTTCTTCCTGGTCGTGGGTGACGAAGACGCTGGTGACATGCAGTTCGTCATGCAGGCGTCGGAGCCAGCGGCGGAGGTCCTTGCGGACCTTGGCGTCGAGGGCGCCGAACGGTTCGTCCAGCAACAGCACCTTGGGTTCGACCGCCAGGGCGCGGGCCAGGGCGATGCGCTGCCGCTGGCCGCCGGAGAGTTGCGGCGGGTAGCGGTCGGCCAGCCAGTCGAGTTGCACCAGATCCAGGAGCTTGTGGACCCGCTCGCGGATCTCGGCTTCGCCTGGGCGCTGGGCCTTGGGCCGGACCCGCAGACCGAAGGCGATGTTCTCGAACACAGTCATGTGCCGGAACAGGGCGTAGTGCTGGAAGACGAAGCCGACCTGCCGCTCGCGGACATGGCGGTCGGTGGCGTCCTCGCCCTGGAACAGGATGCGGCCGGTGTCGGGGGTTTCGAGGCCGGCAATGATGCGCAGCAGCGTGGTCTTGCCGCAGCCGGAGGGCCCGAGCAGGGCGACCAGTTCGCCACCGGCGATGTCGAGGTCGACGCGCTTCAGGGCCTCAAAGGCGCCGAAGGACTTGCGGATGTTGTGAATGGTGATGCTCATGGTGGGGTCAGGGCTGAGGGTCGAGATCGGCGGCGTCCTGTTTCAGGTGCCATTCGAGGAAGGTCTTGGCGGCCAGGGTGACCAGGGCGAGCCAGGCCAGCAGCGAGGCGACGGCAAAAGCGGCGGCAGAGTTGTATTCGTTGTAAAGAATCTCGACATGCAGCGGCAGGGTGTTGGTCAGGCCGCGGATGTGGCCGGACACCACCGAGACGGCGCCGAATTCGCCCATGGCCCGGGCGTTGCAGAGGATGACGCCGTAGAGCAGACCCCAGCGGATGTTGGGCAGGGTGACATGCCAGAAGGTTTGCCAGCCGGAGGCGCCCAGCACCAGGGCGGCTTCTTCCTCCTCGGTGCCCTGCGCCTGCATCAGCGGGATCAGTTCCCGCGCCACAAACGGGAAGGTGACGAAGAGGGTGGCGAGGACGATGCCGGGCACGGCGAAGATCAGCTTGATGTCATGTGCCTGCAGCCAGGGGCCGAACCAGCCCTGGGCGCCGAACAGCAGGACGTAGATGAGACCGGAGACCACCGGCGACACCGAGAACGGCAGGTCGATCAGGGTGATGA
>JALOTG010000313.1 GCA_025458005.1 Thiobacillaceae bacterium | reverse complement strand
ATCGGATTCGGCGTCGTTCATGTCGGTTTCCCGTGTTTTTCCGGGGGGCGATCAACCACCGCGCACCATGGCCATCACCCGCCCCATGTCGAGGGTTTCGGCCTGCTGCCGGATTTGCGGCAGGTACTGGGTTTGCATCTGTTTGGCGGGACCGAGCAGGTTCTGGAATGTTTCGCGCAGCAGGGCCGTGTCCATGCGGCGTCCGCCGGCGTAGTAGCGCTTGGCGAGTTGCCCCAGGGCATAGGTGGTGGCGAAGGAGAACGCCATGCCGGTGGCCGCGCTGCCCACCTTGCCGAAGGACTTGCCCGCCGCCTTGCCCAGGAGCCCGCCCAGGAGCTTACGGCCGAACTGTTCCAGGTACTGGGAGGTGAGCCCCACGCCGGCGGCGGCGATGAATTCCTTGATGTGGCCTTGATCGAGGCTGACGCCGTGGGCGCGGCCGATGCCGTAAACCATCTTGATCTGCAGCGGGATGATGGCCATGGACGCCCAGGACTGCGGCAGCAGCTCCAGTGCGCCGTTGAGCAGGCTGTAGTTGAGGATGGATTTGTCCAGCTCGGCCTCGCTCACATTGGCCTGCGCCGCGACCACCGGGCCGGGCGCGGCGGCGGCAACATCCGGCGCGGCGGCCGCGGAGAGCTCGACGATGGCGTCGGCTTCGCCCTCGATCCGTTCCGCCGGCGATGCGTCGAGCTTGAGCAGGGTCTTCAACTCATCCAGAAAGTGGCGTTCCGCAACGCTTAAGCTGCCATCGGCCTCGCACACGCCCACCGCAAATTCATAGGCGAGTTGGCGCTCGCCGGACTCCGTCAGCGCGGCGGCGGCTGCTTCCAGCTGGAAGCGCTTGAGCAGCACGTCCTGATAGATCCGCGCCAGGTCGGGCGCACCGGCCTCCCCGGCAAGGGATTCGGCGATACGGCGGATTTCGTCGCGCTCGCGGTCGTGCTTGTCGCCGTCGGCGAAGGCGGCGAAAAGGGCGATGGCAAGGAAGGCGCGTTGCTGTTCCGGGTTCATGTCGATGACTCCTCTCAGGCTTGGATAATCAGCAGGCCCGCCCCGACCAGGGCCACCGTGGCCCAGCCAAGACGGTCCACGTAACGGTGCAGGGCCGCCTCCATGCGCGCGCCGCCCCATTTCATCAGCCCGGCGACCAGATAGAAGCGCGCGCCACGGCCGATGATCGAGGCCAGGGTGAACGGCAACAGGGCCATGGACAGCGCCCCGGCGGCGATGGTGAAGACCTTGTAGGGGATGGGCGAGAAGCCGGCGATGAACACGGCCCAGAAGCCGTAGTCGTTGAACCACTGGACGGCGGTCTGGTAGCTCGCCCAGTATTTCGTCGTTTGCAGCCACGGCGCGATGGCCTCGAAGGCGTAATAGCCGATGGCGTAGCCCGCCAGACCACCCGCCACCGAGGTCAGGGTGGTGAGCAGGGCAAGACTCCAGGCCCGCTCGGGCCGGGCCAGGCACATGGGCGCCAGCATCACGTCCGGCGGCACCGGGAAGAAGGACGATTCGGCGAAGCTCATCGTCCCCAGGTAGGCGGGGGCGTGGCGATGGCGCGCCCACTGCATGGCGCGCGCGTAGAGGGGGGAAAAGAGTCGCATGGGCTGGGGGCTCAAGGATTCTTCAAGGGTTGCAGTGATCGCAGCGACCGGGGTCGGCCAGTATTTGGGCAGGAATCACGCGCGTCTCGCGCAGGTCGCACTTCGGGCAGCCCCAGACCTCGGCGCGCGTCTCGCGCGTGGGCGCGCCGCAGTCGGCGCAGGGCAGGCCCGGCAGGCGCTCGGCCAGCCAGAAACCAGGCGTGCCGCAGGCCGGGCACAGGGACAAGAGCTTGTCGCGCAGGTTTTCCGCCGCCAGGCGGATGGCCTCACGGCGAGTCGGGTGGGCATGGGCGCGGGCGTCATGCTCCAGGAACACCAGGCCGTTGTCCGCCGCCTCACGCGCGCGCGCGAAGGCCGCTGCCAGCGTCGCCCAGTCGGCGATGCCCTTTTCGATGCGGGCATCGTCCTGATGCGCCGGGCGCACCACCAGATGGTGTTCGGGAAAACCCGCCTCAGCGGCGAAGCGCCGCGCCGCCTGCCAATCGCCGGTATACGTGTGGGCGAAGCGCGTGGCCTGTTGCGCCCAGCCGGTCACCTCGATGCCGCGCGCGGCATCGACGAACAGCAGCAGTTCGGTGTTCCAGGGCAGCGCGCCGAGAAAGGGGTCAGCGCCGAAGGCGCCCTCGCTCGCCAGCCCCAGGGGCAGGCCGGAGATCTCCATGCCGATGCGCACCTTCCTGCGTGCCGCCTCGACCTGGCTGCCGGCGCGGGTGATGTCGCGCGTGAAGGTGCCCAGGGTGTCGGTGTCGAAACCCTCCACCCGCGTCACCTGGCAGCCCAGGGCGGCATCCAGCACGGGCGCGAGGATGGCTTCCTTGCCGTGCTGGGTGAGCAGGGCGAGGCGCTGGCCGGCATAGGGGTGATCGACAGGGCTGGCGCGCATGGCGACCTTTCTATGACGCGGCCGGGTTCAT
>JALOTG010000312.1 GCA_025458005.1 Thiobacillaceae bacterium | reverse complement strand
TCGTGGGCGTCGGTGCTGCCCGCCTTGCTGGCGCTGGCCAGGACCTCGACGCTGCCATCGTCGGGGATGGCGGCGACGCTGTCCTGGATCATGGCCTCCAGTTGGCGGGCCAGGTCGGCGTAGTCGGCGGCGGGGTTGGCGCGCGGCAGCTTGCCGATGAGGAAGTCGCCGCCGTAGCGCTCCAGCCAGGCGACCCAGAACTTGGCGGCGCGGCGGAACTGCCAGGGCCAGTAGCACAGGGTCAGGTCGGCCACGCCGTAGGGGTTGGCGTAACTCGGCTCCTGGCGGGCGAGGAGGAACTTGCGCGGCGGCAGGCGCTCGCCGTCGACCCCGGCCTCCCGCGCCTTGAAGCGCAGGCGGTTGTCCGGGTCAAAGGCAAACCACTCCGGCGGCTTGGCCTGCACCGCCTGCGGCACCAGCAGGGCGCCGACCCGGGCCCACTGCACCTCCAGCGGCTGGTAGCCGTAAAGGGCGCCATCGAGGGCGGCGGCGATCAGGGCCGGCAGGCCAGGCTCGGCGCCGGGCGCGTCGGGGTCGGGGCTGGCCCACAGGTCGGCGAGGATGGCCTCGACGCTCTTGCGCACCCGCGCCGGGGCGCCGTCCTCTTCTAATAGTGTCTCCAGCGCCCGGACCGCCGTCTTGCGCCGGCGGATGCAGCCGCCGATGTGGGCATCGGCGCGCATGTCGCGATAGGTGGTGATGTCCTTGCCCAGCGCCTTGAGGATGGGGTCGGGGTTGGGGAGGCAGCCGGCCAGCGACCAGCCGTCCCAGGTGCGGGCGCGGGTCGCGATCTCGTTGGTCAGCAGGCGCCGTTCGGCGGCCGGCAGGCGGCCCAGGGCGGCAGGATCACGCGGCATGGGTCAAACCCCCTTTAATTTTAGCTGTGCCTACTTCAAAAACGTCTGACGCCCCCGGGGTGGTATCAGGGTAGCGGGTCGGGGGGCCAAAGCCGTGGCGGGGCTTACAGGGGCTCATCGCGTCAGCGGGGCGGTGGGCGGTCATAACGTCGCCGCCAGGGTGAACAGCGCGTCCTTGTGCGCCTCGACGCCCAGCGCCACCAGCGCGGCGTTGAGCAGCTCGTTGTCATACTCCCAGGTCTGGGCGCCGTCCAGAAACGCGAGGGCGGCGAAATCCGCCACCGGGTCCAGCGCGGCCTTCCAGGCGAGAAAGGGCGCGGCCAGACCGGCCTCGGCGATAGCCAGCATCCCTTGCAGTCGGGATACCGACCGCGGCACGCGCGCGTGCCGCTCCTCGGCGGTCAGGTCGCGCACGTTCCACTGCCGCGTCCACGCCCCCTCCACGCACTGGGGCGCGGCTTCCGTGACCATCTGGAGGGAGGGATCGTGCGCCGGCGGGGGGGTATCGACCAGGGGGTACACCGCATATTCCGCCAGCAGTGCCAGGGACGGAGTGGCGGGAAAGGAGACATTGGGGTGGTCCGCCCGGAGTTGGGCATACGAGTAGGGGTAGCGCGCGGCCGGGGTGGCGGGGTGGCGGATGTAGTTCATCAGGCCGCCCCCACCAAGGCGCCATAGACCTGCGAGCCCACTTTCCACAGCACGATCACGGTGTACTTGGTGGTATCCAGGGTCGGCGCGGAGCCACCCACCCAGACCACGCCGGAGGTCCCGAAGGTGGTAGACCACGCCGGAGGTCCCGAAGGTGGTATCCGTCCAGGTCAAGGCATAAGCCGAGCCATCGAGCACCATCAGCGTCACGCTCTCGCCCGCCGCGAAGTTGGTCCCCTTGGGGGTGCGGCCGGCGCCCAAGGTGATCAGTTGAATTGAGCCGTTGCCCGGGTCGATCTCAAAGGCGGCGCCGTCGGTGATGGTGTAGACGTCCTCGGCGATGGTGCCGACGATGGCCGGGTCGGTCAGGGTCTTGTTGGTCAGGGTTTGGGTGTTGGAGGAGGTAGTGATCTCCACCCCTTCGATGCTCACCTTACCGGCGGCACTGCGCGCCAGGGTGGTATCCGTGGCGTGGCCGAGATTGATCCCGGCGAACTGCGGACTGTCGCCCGTGCCGACGCCTAACGTCGTGCGCTGCGCGGCGGCGTCAGCGTCATCCAAGATCGCCTTCCCCGCCGTGGTGACGGTGACAATCCCCGCCGTGCCCGACCCGGTGCGCTCAATCAGGCCGGTGGTGGACAGACCCGCCATGGCGGTCAGGTCGCTATCGCTGGGCTGACAGCCGGCGACCGTGTCACCGCTGGGTAGCTCCTGGGTGACCCCACTGACCAGGACGAGGGGGCGCCGCTCGGCCATGCCCGGCCCCCGTTACGCCAGCACGACGGGGGGGTGGGGCTCAAAGTTGATGGCGGTCGCGCTGATCGCCACCCCCAGGCGCTGCACCACGTTGCCGGAGCCCGACGGCGCGGTGGCGGTAAAGCCGCCCGCCGTGGTGGCGAGGTAGACCGGGCCGGGCGTCGCCGCCGTGACCCCGGTGTTGGTCCCCTCGAAATACACCGTGGCGTTGTTGCCGCTGGTGACGGCGCTCAGCACGAAACCATGGGCCTCCTTGCCGGCGGTGGTGGCGTCGGCCTTGCGGGCCTTGGCGCCGGAGGAGTTGTGGATGTTGACGAAGTCGCCGGCGGCCAGATTCTCACTGGCGGCGATGGTGGCCACGTCCGGGCCCACCCCGACTGGCAACACGGTGCTGTCGATTTTGCCCGTGCCGTCGAGCTGGACGATCTTGGCGGCATCCCCCGCCCCGGCCGAGCTGACGGTGGCGTTGAGCACCGCCGGGGCGATGATGCCGGCGGCGGTCTGCTTGACCACGGCGTTGGCGCTGCTGCTGGCCGAGGCATTGAGGATGGTGTCATCCAGGATGCCGGAGGCATTGAGCGCCGGCACGCGGTCGGCGTCACCCGCCCCGGCGCTGGTGGTGAGGGCGGCCTCCTCGGTCAGGACGCCGGCGTTGTTTTTGATGAACTTCTTGGTGGATGCGGTACCCATGGGAGGCGTCCTATCGTGGCGAGGGGGGGAGAGTTACGCAAGCCGGACGGGCTCGCGGGGGGCGATAAAGAGCGTGGTCGGGGTGAGGGCGAAGCCGATGACCAGGGCAAAGGCTGCGGTCGGCGGTAAGGTTTGGGTCGGCACGCCCGCCAGGCCGAGATACACCGGCAGGCCGGGCTGCCACGCCCAGGCGGCGTCCTCGACCGCGCCCAGGCGGCGCAGCGTGACCAGCTCGCCCGCCGTGACCGCGTGCTGCGTCATACCCACCACCAGGGGGGCATCCCCCGGCGCGTCGGCCCGCGCGTAATCCAGGCCGCCCTGGCCATCGGTGGCCACCAGGCGTTGCCCGCCGAGGGGCCGGTCGGCCAGCAGGGTGAACAGGCCCTCCCCCGCCGGTCCCGCCGGCCCGGGCGGGCCGCGGCGGCCGATGGTCGTCACCACCACGGCGGGGGCGGCGACGGTCAGGCGCACCAGGGGCCGCCCGGGCGCCGTCAGCAGCGTCACCGGGACGGGGGCAAGGGGTCGCAGCAGGGTAATCATGCCGGCTCATCGGGTCTCATCGGGCAATACCTGCACCAGCAGGGTCTCGGTCGACTGCACCACCCCTGTGGGGTCGGTATATTCAATGTCCATGCGCGCGGTGCCGGGGTCCCAGGTGGCGGTCACGCCGGCCGCCGCGGTCAAGGTAAAGCGTCCCTCGCTGGCGTCCGTCACCGCCACCACCAGGTCCGTCAAGAGCACGCCGCGCAGGCTGCGCACCTGCGCGCGCAGGGTCCAGTCGGTCAGATCGAGGGGGGGACCCGCGCTGGCCGTCAGCGCCTGGCCGTCCAGGGCCAGGGTATCGCCGCGCTTCAGGTCCAGGCTCGGCGGGGGGTAGGTCAGAGGGATGGTCATGCCTTGGTGTACTCCGCCTGGCTGCCCAGGCCGTCGATCTGGCCGTGCCAGTCCATGCCGGACAGGATGATCCCGGTGCCGGCGGTCAGGGTCAGGGCCAGGCGGGCGAAGAGGATGCCGGAGATGCCAAAGTTCTCGGTAATCGGGTCCAGGGCGGTCAACTGCACCGCGTGGGCGGTGGCCGGGTTGACGTCGAAGCTGCCGCCGGTGACGGTGCGCACGGGGGACAGGGCGCCGGAGGCGGCGGGGTGCCAGACATAGGTCATGGCAAAGCTGCCGGTGTAACGCTCGCTGGTGGTGGGCAGCCAGTGGA
>JALOTG010000311.1 GCA_025458005.1 Thiobacillaceae bacterium | reverse complement strand
AGCCCGCGGGCACAGTCCATGTGCGGCCCTTGGCATCCAGATAGATCAACTCGCCCTGTGTGCGCCAGCGGGCACGGCCACCGGAGGATGCCTCGGCGATCTTGACGAGGGCGGGGACGGAGAGGAAGCGGCTCACAGTTCATCCCTTTCAACCATTCGTGGCTCTCCGCGAAACATCACGATCCAGAGCACCTGCCACCACTTGAGCCGGCCCGCGAATTTCACCGGCAGGTACTCCCACCACAGCCTGCGATCCGCGCTCCAGATCGCATGCGGCCACCAGCCGTAGTGGCTCTTGCGCCAACACACCCAGCCGCCTCGGGTAAGCTGCATCCACAGCGCCCAGATCAGGCAGTTGGAGACGGTGGGCTTCCAAAGCGTAGTCATGCCCGCACCTACTCCCACACTTCAGCCCGCTTGGGCGCATAGAGCATGTCGTGCAGTTCCTGCAACCCGGACAGGGCGCCAAACACAGGGATGGAGAACCCCTCGCGCTGGCGCTCGTACTCCTGGATCAACAGACGGCGCAAGTAAGCACCGCATTCCGGCTCGCCCCAGATCGCGGCGATCCTGGCGGCGATGGCCGGGTGCTCGGCTTCCACGGCGGTGAGCAGGTCAACGGGAGTCATCGCATGCCGTCGTGTTCGAGGGAGTAGTGGTTCGGGTCGTTGAACCGGCCACCCCAGCTGCCGCCCCGCGCTTCCCACCACTCACCGAGGGGCTGATGGGAGCGGGTGTCGATACGGTAGACACCATCCTTGAACAGGTTGAGGTCGATGGCGAGGCGGAGCTTGTGACAGGACTTCGGGTGGCCGTAGCCCTTCTTCTCGCCGATCTCGCCATGCACGCGCGCATCGCGGTAGGCATCGCCGAGGGTGACCTCGTAGCCGAGGGCAAAGGCCTGGGCGATCAGCTCGCCGACCATGCGGGCAAAGCGCACCTGTTTTTGGCGCAGGCTCACGCGTCCTGCTCCAGTTGCGTGGCGCGGGAGATGTTGCCGTTGGCGTCGCGCTCGACCAGGGTTTCGGTGCGGCGGGAGGGCAGTTGCACCTGCACCGGCGGCATGTCGATGTTGGCCTCCAGCGTCACCGGCGTCGGCTCGACGGTGATCTCGTTGCGGATCTCGGGGGCGGCGATCTGGATGGGCGTGGGCTCGACGCTGATCTCGTTATGGATCACCGGCGGCGTGACGGTCACCTCGGCGGGCGGGACGTCGACGCGGATTGCGGCCTGGTTGAAGGTGATATTCGGCGGCGTGACGGTGACGTTGACCGCGGGCGCGGCGGCGCGGGTGATCTCCATCTTGCGGGCGTGGCTGCGCTCCTCGGCTTCCGGGTCCGCCTCGGGCAGCTCGGCGGGCTCGGCGGGCTCGGCGGCTGGCGGCGGGGCGCGCAGGCCGGACTCGCGCAGGCGCTTTTCTTCCTGTTCCAGTTCATCCACCACATCGTCGAATTCGCGGCCCTGCGCGGCGGCGATCTCGGTGCGGCTGGAGAGGCCGTTCTCGATGAGCAGTTGCGCGGCCTCGACTTCGGCGCGCGGGTCGACCCACTGCCAGCGGCGGCCCTGGAAGCGGGCGGCCAGGTAGAACTTGTCGAAGCGGTCGAACGGCAGGGCCTTGCCGGACATGGGGAAAGTGACGTCGCCGCGCAGCAGGGCGATGGACAGCCATTCCTTGAAGATCGGCCGCACCACGCTAGCGATGAACCAGGACTGCAGGGCCATCCATTCCTCGCGCTCGGCCAGTTCGGCGATGCGGGCGCTGGAATAGTTGACCTCGGTCATGTCGCCGGTGAGGTTGTGCGCGGCGACGTCGAGGCCGGAGGCGATGCCGCGCAGGCAGGCCTTCAGGAAGGAGTCGAAATTCTGGTGCGGGTAGTCCGGGTTCCAACTGTTCAACGTGTAGCCGGGCGGCAGCTCGAACAGTTCGCCGGCCTCCACGTTCATGCTCAGGTTGCCGTTGCTGACGCTGTCGCCCAGCAGCGCGGCCTGGTCGAGGCTGTCCTCGCTGCGTTCCAGGGCGGCGATCTTGCTGGCGCCGACGCGGGCGGCGATGACGGCGGATTCGATGAACTTGGCGAGCTGCGCGGAATCCAGCAGCACGGCATGCAGCCAGGTATAGCCGCGCACCTGCTCCGGCCGCTCGGGCAAAAAGACATGCAGGATGTCGGCGGCGGGCACGCGCTCGTATTCGGCGGCGGATACGGCGTAGTTCTCGCCGGGGTGGCGGGTCTTCACCCACAAGGCGACGGCGCGGCCGCTGGAATCCAGTTCGACGCCCTGTCGGATGGCGTTGCCGCTGCCCTGGCGGTTCAGCGATTCGTCCAGGCGGTCGATGTCGAGCACCTGCAGGGCGAGGCCGTAGGGCAGGTCGCGGCCGCGCACCAGGCGCACCAGGGCTTCGCCGTCGCGCGCCACGGCCTTGGCGACCAGGCGCAGCAGATGCGTGAAGCTCATGCGGCCGCCGAGGTCGCAGGCGCGGCCCCACTGTTCCCAATGGATCTCGATGGCGTCGTTGGCGGCCT
>JALOTG010000310.1 GCA_025458005.1 Thiobacillaceae bacterium | reverse complement strand
GCGCGCCGTCTGGCGTGAATCTGGAGCACGCCCTGGTGGCCTTCATCGACGACGACCAGGCCATCCTGGAGGCGATGGTGGAACTGCTGGCGAACTGGGGCATCGAGGTCGCCGCCGGGCAGGACGTCGTCCAGGTGCTGGGCGACCTGCACGAGCTGGGCCGGCCGCCCGACCTGATCGTCTCGGACTATCGCCTGGGCGGCGGCGGCACGGGGATGGACGCCATCGCCGCCCTGCGCGAGGCCTTCGGCGCCGAACTGCCGGCCATCCTGATCACCGGCGACACCGCGCCGGAGACCATCCAGGCCATCACCGCCTCCGGGCTGCCCGTCCTGCACAAGCCCATCAAGCCCGCCAAGCTGCGCGCCATGCTGGCCCACGTGCTGGGCGACAGGCGCGCGGGCGGCGCGGGCTGAGGCGGCCCGCCGAGCGCGCTTACTCCGAACGACCCAGCACCCGGCCCAGGGCGTCCAGGCAGCAGGACACGTTCTGGGCTGAGCAGGCATGACCCATCAGGCCGATGCGCCACACCTGACCGGCATAGGCGCCCAGCCCGGCGCCGATCTCCAGGTTGAATTCGTTCAGCAGCCGGGCGCGGGCCCCGGCGTCATCGGTTCCTGCGGGCACCCGCACCGCGTTGAGCTGGGGCAGGCGTTCCGCCTCCGGGACCACGAAGTCCAGGCCCAGGCGCTCGAATCCCCGACGCAGCGCCTGGTGCAGGGTACGGTGCCGCACCCAGGCGTTCTCGATGCCCTCCTCGGCCAGGATGCGCAGGGCCTCGTGCAGGCCGTAGAGGGGGTTGATGGGGGCGGTGTGGTGGTAGGTGCGGCGGCCTTCGCCGCTCCAGTAGCCCAGCACCAGGTTGAGGTCCATGAACCAGCTTTGCGCCGGGGCCTTGCGCGCCTTGACCCGTTCGATGGCGCGCTCGGAAAAGGTCACCGGCGACAGGCCCGGCGTGCAGGACAGGCACTTCTGGCTGCCGGAATAGGCCGCGTCGATGCCCCAGGCGTCGATCAGCACCGGCGTGCCGCCCAGAGAGGTGACGCAGTCCATGATGGTCAGGGCGCCGTGCCGGCGGGCGATGGCGGCCAGGGCCGCCGCGTCGGACTGGGCGCCGGTGGAGGTCTCGGCGTGCACGAAGGCGAGCAGCCGGGCGTCGGGATGGGCGCGGAAGGCGTCCTCCACCTTGGCCGGATCCACCGCCCGGCCCCAGGGGTCCTCCACCGCCACCGGCACGCCGCCGCAACGCCTCACGTTTTCCAGCATGCGCCCGCCGAACACCCCGTTGACGCAGACGATCACCTGGTCGCCCGGCTCCACCAGGTTCACGAAGCACATCTCCATGCCCACGCTGCCCGGACCCGACACCGGGAAGGTGAGGGCATTGCCGGTCTGGAAGGCATAGCGCAGCAGGGTCTTGAGTTCCTCCATCATGGCCTGGAAGGCGGGGTCCAGGTGGCCGATGGTGGGCCGGGCCATGGCGTCCAGCACGCGCTGCGGCACGTCGGACGGCCCCGGACCCATGAGGGTCCGGCGCGGCGGCGCGAAGGGGGGGATACGCGGGGCGGCGAGGCTCATGGTCAGGCTCCGGGCGTCGGTTGCGGGCCCGGGGATTCTATGCGCGATGACGCCCGCGGGTAAAATCGCCGCTTTCCCCGAGAAGACGGAGAGGACCCAGCCATGGACAAGAACGTGGTCATGATCGGCCTCGGCCAACTGGGCCGGGTGTTCGCCGGCGGCCTGCTGCGCACCGGACACAGCGTGGCGCCGGTGAACCGCGGCGACGACATGGACATCGTCGCCGCCCAGTGGCCCGAGCCGACCCTGGTGCTGGTGGCGGTGGCGGAGCCCGACCTGCGCACCGTGTTGAGGAACCTGCCGCCCGCCTGGCGCGGCCGCCTCGGCCTGCTGCAAAACGAGCTGCTGCCACGCGACTGGATCGCCCACGACATCCCCGATCCCACCGTCATCTCGGTCTGGTTCGAGAAGAAGAAGGGCAGCGACGCCAAGCCCCTGCTCCCCTCCCCCGCCCACGGCCCCCAGGCCGGCCGCCTGGTCACCGCCCTGGCCGCCGTCGACCTGCCCGCGCGCACCCTGCCCGACGCCGACAGCCTGCTCTGGGAGCTGGTGCGCAAGAACCTCTACATCCTCACCACCAACATCGCCGGACTGCTGGTGGGCGGCGACGTGGGCAGCCTGTGGGAGCGCCACCGCGACCTGGCCGAGGCCGTCGCCCTGGACGTGCTCGACATCCAGGAGACGCTGGCCGGCCGCGAGCTCGACCGGCTCGACCTGATGCAGGGCATGCTGGAGGCCTTCGCCGCCGACCCCGCCCACGCCTGCGCCCCGAGGAGAGGCTGTAGCGGCCGCCGCAGCGCGTGCCCTGGTCGACCGCCCGCATGGCAGGGGGTTTGCCCCTTCCCCCTGGAGGGGGGAAGGCCGGGACGGGGGTCAGTCGTTGCCGTCATTCCGATGCACCGCGGGCGAGCCGGGGATCCAGTCTGCTTATCAGACGTGGTCGGTGTGCCAAGGGCAGAGGCCGGGGGCGCCCGGCAGCGCCCTACTTTCTTTGCTCATGCAAAGAAAGTAGGCAAAGAAAACACGCCCCGCTTCGCCGCCCTTCGGGTCCCCTCGCTTGACCAACCCGATTGGGCGGCTGCGTATACGACTTTCATGCGCTTCAGCGCATAGAAAGTCGGAATCCCCTCGTGGGGCAACTCGCCCTTCGGGCTCAGACAGTGCTCGCCGACTTCCCCCAATCGGCTCGGCCAAGCGAGGCGGCTCAGAGGGGGCAGGAAGCGGTGGGTTACGCTGCGCTAACCCACCCTACGTGCTCGGACAGCTATCGCCGGCCTGCGGCTTCCCCGCCCGACGGCGGCAGAGGGGGTACAGCCTATATGCCGTATCAAATGACGGATATCGGCTACGACTATGGCTTGCGGGCGAAACCTCAAGCGATAATCGAATGGCCAGCAACCCGAGGAAATCAGATGGCGATATTTCGTTGCAACAAATGCGCGCACTTGGCAGAGGTAGCGCCCGACACCATCGGCACGACCATCAACTGTCCACAGTGCGGAACCCCCACGACGGTATATGACACGTCCTTCTTCGTAAGAAAGCTGCTGGAGCGCTATTTCGCCCTGCAGACATCCCTCAAACGCCTCCAAGCCGAAGCGGACAATCAAGAGGCGTCTGAGCCAGCTCCGCAGCAAAATCTGGACGCCATCAACATCTAT
>JALOTG010000139.1 GCA_025458005.1 Thiobacillaceae bacterium | reverse complement strand
ATGCTCAGCTATCGCCACGCCTTCCATGCCGGCAACCCCGCCGACGTCCTCAAGCACTTGGTGCTCGCGCAGATGCTGCGGCACCTCAACCACAAGGACAAACCCTGGTGGTACGTGGACAGCCATGCCGGCGCCGGCATCTACGACCTGGCGGGGGACTATGCGCGGAAGAAGGCGGAATACGAGGCCGGCATCGGCCGGCTGTGGCAGCGCGACGACCTGCCCGCCGCGGTGGCGGACTACGTCGGGCTGGTGCGGGGCCTCAACCCCGACGGCCGCCTGCGCCTCTACCCCGGATCGCCCTGGATCGCCCGGCGGTTCATGCGCGCCGACGACCAGCTGCGCCTGTTCGAGCTGCACGGCAGCGACGTCACCCTGCTGCGCCAGACCTTCGGCGAGGCCGGCCGACGGGTCGGGATCGAGGCCACTGACGGGCTCGCCGGCCTGCGCGCCGTGCTGCCGCCGCAGCCGCGCCGCGGGCTGATCCTCATCGATCCGTCCTACGAGCTGAAGACGGATTACCGCCAGGTGCCCGAGGCCCTCGCCGAGGGACTCAGGCGCTTCGCCACCGGCACCTACGCCGTGTGGTATCCGCAGCTGCAGCGGCCCGAGTCGCGCCAGCTGCCGGACCGCCTGCGGCGCCTGCCGGTGAAGAGCTGGCTGCACGTCAGCCTGTCGGTGCGGGCGCCCTCCCCGGATGGCTTCGGCATGCACGGCAGCGGGCTGTTCATCGTCAACCCCCCCTGGGTGTTGGCGGACACGCTGCGCGAGGTGATGCCCTGGCTGGTCGAGGTCCTCGGCCAGGACGACCGGGCGGCCTACGCCCTGGAGCAGGGCGAGACCTGAACGCGGGGTCCGACGCATTCAAGCCGGCCGGCCCGACGGCCGTTAAATGAGGACACCGTCGATTCCCGACGCATCGGAACGCATGCCTCACATCGAACCGGCACGCAGGGTACCCCTCGGCCTCAACCTGCTCCCGCTCGCCGCCGTCCTGCTGATCCTGACGGGTGCCCTGATCTGGACCAGCTGGCAGCGCATCGAGGATTTCCGCGTCCAGGAGCGCCGCAATGCCGAACTGATGGTGAACGGCGCCGCCAAGGAGAT
Source organism: Thiobacillaceae bacterium (assembly GCA_025458005.1). Taxonomy (GTDB): domain Bacteria; phylum Pseudomonadota; class Gammaproteobacteria; order Burkholderiales; family Thiobacillaceae; genus JALOTG01. The sequence continues at coordinate 6,831 of JALOTG010000139.1, read as the reverse complement.
CGCCGCCGAGCTGCAGGGCCTGCGCCGGGCGATCGGTTTCTTCGCCGCCAAGGAGGCGGCCCTGCTCGACCGCTTCGCCGCCGATCCCACCAACGAGGCCGTCTATACGGAGCTGGAGCGGCGCGTGCACGCGATGTTTCCGGAAACCTTCGCCGTCACCCTGGCGGATGCCGCCGGCCGGCCCCTGCACACCGACGTCGAGGGTCTGGTCGGCGAATCCTGCCAGGCCGACATCGCCCGCTTCATCGCGAACCGGGGCAGCGTGGACACCTACATCCACCCCAGCCCGGTCACCTACCATTTCGACATCATGGTGCCGGACCCGCGGCCGGACCGCGCCGCGTGGGTCTTCTTCGTCAGCTTCCGCCCCGACGTGCCCGCCCGGGTGCTCGGCAACAGCCGCATCCATGGCCACGAACTGGTGCTGTTGCGCGAAGACGTGCGCGGCCTGATCGAGGTGGGCGCGCGCGGCGCGCGCGACAGGCTGAACCGGGAATTCAACCTGAGCCCGGAGGAACTCGGCCGCATCCTGGCCACGCAGTCCATCGAGGGGACACGCTGGCGGGTGGCCGACCTGCCCGACGCCCGCCTGTTCAGCGACTTCGAGCGGCGCACCTGGGGCCAGACCGGCGTCCTGCTCGCCGTGCTGGCGCTGATCAGCGCGCTGATCTTCCGCCACCTGATCCTCGCCGCCCGCCGGCAGGCGGACTACACCGCCATGCTCGAGCACAGCACCGAGCAGCTGCGCGAGAGCTCGGGGCGCATCCAGGCCATCGTCGACACGGTGGTCGACGGCATCATCACCCTCAACGAGGCGGGCCATATCGAATCCTTCAACCCGGCCGCCGAGCGCATCTTCGGCTACGCGGCGCGCGAGGTGATGGGCCATGACATGGCCATGCTGATGCCCGAGCCCTACCGTACGAGCGACATCCTCCAGGACGGCGAATCCCGTATGGCCGGCGGCCTGCGCGAGGCGCAGGGGCTGGCCAAGGACGGGCGGGTGTTCCCGATGGAACTGGCGGTGAGCGAGATGCGCCTGGAGGGCCAACGCATCCACACCGCCGTGGTGCGCGACATCTCCCGGCGGCGCCGGCTGGAGCAGGTCAAGAACGAGTTCGTCTCCACCGTCAGCCACGAGCTGCGTACGCCACTCACCGCCATCCGCGGCGCCCTCGGGCTGCTTGCCGGCGGCGCGGTCGGGGCGCTGGACGAGAAGCCGCAGGAGCTGGTGAAGATCAGCCTGCGCAACTGCGAGCGCCTGGTGCAGCTGATCAACGACATCCTGGACATGGACAAGATCGAATCCGGCCGCATGGACTTCGACCTGCAGCAGGTCGACCTGCATGCCCTGGTCCGCCAGGCCATCGAGTCCGCCGACCACTACGCCGCCCAGTATGGCGTGCGCGTGGTGCTCGGCGAGACGATGGCCGACGCCTGGGTGCGCGCGGACCCGCACCGGCTCATGCAGGTGCTGATGAACCTGTTGTCCAACGCCGCCAAGTTCTCCCCGCCGGACGGCACCGTCACGGTCGGCATCGACAGCCCGCGGCCGGGCTGGGCGCGGGTCTCGGTGCGCGACCAGGGGCCCGGCGTGCCGATGGCGTTCCGCGAGCAGATCTTCGAGAAGTTCGCCCAGGCCGACGCCTCGGATGCCCGCCGCAAGGGCGGCACCGGCCTGGGCCTGAGCATCAGCAAGGCGATCGTCGGACAGATGGGCGGCGGCATCGGCTTCAAGTCACCGCCGGGCGAAGGCGCCACCTTCCATTTCGAACTGCCCCTGGAGGCGCCGCCCGGGACCGGCGTGACCGCCGCGACGGGGCACGCCTGAGCGCCTGGGGCTATGCTGTGAGGGCGCGATCATCCGCCTTTCGCCGGAGCATGCCCGACCGAACCGATCCGATCCTGGCGCCGCCCGATTACCAGCGCGGCATCGTCAACCTGATGGCGTCCATCGCCGGCGCCCTGGGCGCCTCCACGCCGCATCCGCCCCTGGCGACACTGCCGCCGGCCGCCCTGGCCGGCCGCCGCCACCTCGTGCTGCTGGTGGTGGACGGACTCGGCCACGACTGGCTGCTGGGCCGAACGGGTGTCCTGCGCGACCAGTTGCGTGAGCGGCTCAGCTCGGTGTTCCCCTCCACCACCGCCAGCGCCATCCCCACCTTCATGACCGGCCTGGCGCCCGCGCAGCACGGGCTCACCGGCTGGCACATGTACTTCCGCGAGATCGGCGCCATCGGCGCGCCCTTGCCGTTCCGCGCCCGTCTCGGCCGCCAGCCGCTCGCCCAGGCCGGCGTCACCCCGGCGTCCCTGCTGGGCCTCACGCCCCTGTTCGACCGCCTGCCCCGGCCCTGCCACGTGGTGGCGCCGCACGCCATCGTCCATTCCGACTTCAACGTCGCCCTGTCCGGCCGCGCCCGCCGGCACGGCTACGGCAGCCTGGAGGAGATGTTCGCGACCGTCGCCGCGCTGCTGCGCGACGGCGCGGCGAGCTACATCTACGCCTACTGGCCGGAGCTCGACAGCCTGGCCCACGCCCACGGCGTCGCCAGCCCCGAGGTGGCCCGCGCCTTCGCCGCGCTGGACACGGGCTACACCGCCTTCCTGGACGCCATCGCCGGCAGCGACAGCCTGGTCCTGGTCACCGCCGACCACGGCTTCATCGATACGCCGGCGGCGGATTGCATCGACCTGGATGACCATCCCGGCCTGCGCGAGACCCTGCTCCTGCCCCTCTGCGGCGAACCGCGCGTCGCCTACGCCTACGTCCGCGCGGGCTGGGAGAGACGTTTCGAGGCATACGTGGCGGCCCATCTGGCCGATCGCGTCGATCTCTACCGCGGCGAGGCGGTCCTCGCCCGGGGCTGGCTGGGACCGGGCGCGGCGCACCCCGCGCTGGCCGCGCGGCTGGGCGACTACATCCTCATCCCCCGTGGCCGGGCCATCCTGCGCGATTGGCTGCCGGGCGAGCAACGCCACGTCCACGCCGGCGTGCACGGCGGCCTCAGCCCGGCCGAGATGGGCGTGCCCCTGGTGGTCTCGGATCCGGCCGACCCGGACTGAAGCGCGGGATCGTCCGCCTGCCCGCGATAGGGGGCCGATCCATGTCGCTTTTTTTTACATCCCGCCTCCCGCGCCACGGCGACCGTGTCCCTCGCGTCGCGGCCATTCCGACGCAACACGTTGATCCATAGTGACATTCATGCAAACGGACACAGCTGGCACGCGAGATGCTTGGAGACGCTCAGTACCTCTCGGGTCCGGTGTTGGCGGGTGCGACGCCGTTCGGACTCGACGGGAAAACAACCTTGAAACGACCGAGAAGGAGTTCGACATGAAACACGTATCCCTGGGCAAACTGCTGCCCGCGCTGATGACCGCCGGCCTGCTGGGCCTGTCCGGCAACCTGGCTGCCGCCCCCATCCTCGGCGGGCAGCTCTATTACGCCGGCGGCTCGGTCACCGTCACCACTCAGCCGGTTTCCTCCGGCTACACCAGCGAGCTGTGGCTGTTCGATTCCAGCTTCAACCGTGTCGGCGCTTCTTACATCACCCTTGACGAGCCTGCGGGCGTCACGGTGGACATCACCTCGCTGATCACCGGCGCCGGCTTCGGCATCGGCGACGAGCTGATCTTCGGCATCTATGTGCAGAACACGCAGCAGGAGTTCTACATGGGACCGGCCAGCCGTAACCCGGACGGGGTCCTGCACGCCGCCGTGGATGTGGTCAGCGCCTCGCCCGTCTACACCGCCGATGTCGGCTTCGAGGACCTTACCAACGGGGGCGACATGGATTACGACGACAACGTGTTCCGCTTCGAGGGCGGCGTGCGCGTCAACCCCGCGCCCGAACCCGGCACGCTGTTACTGGCCGGCATCGGCGCCCTCGGCCTGGGCCTGATGCGCCGCCGTCCGGCGCAAGGCTGACGCCGGCACGAGACCAGGGCGCCCGCCCCGGTCTCGTAGCGGCCGGCGGCGGAGCCGCCACGCGTGGGGTGAATCCGGCCCGGCGTCACCCGATCGAACCGGCATCCTGGGATGCCGGTTTTTTTATCCGCGGGCCCGCTGCCGCTGCGCCACCGGCCGCGCGCCCCAGATCGTCTCGGCGTACTCGCGGATGGTGCGGTCGGAGGAGAACTTGCCCATGCGCGCCACGTTGAGGATGGCCTTGCGCGTCCAGGCGTCGGGGTCGCGGTAGAGGGCCTCCACCTCGCCCTGGCAGGCGACGTAGTCGGCGTAGTCGGCGAGCAGCAGATAGTGGTCGCCGTGCTGGGTCAGGGTGTCGAAGATGGGCCCGAAGCGGCCCGGCTCGTCGGGGGAGAAATGGCCCGAGGCGATCATGTCCAGCACCCGCCCGAGCTCCGCGTCGCCGTGGTAGTGGTCCCAGGGGTTGTAGCCGCGCGCGCGCAGCTCGGCCACCTGATCGGTGTTCAGGCCGAAGATGAAGATGTTCTCCGCGCCGACCTCCTCGCGGATCTCCACGTTGGCCCCGTCCAGGGTGCCGATGGTCAGCGCGCCGTTCAGGGCCAGCTTCATGTTGCCGGTGCCGGAGGCCTCGGTGCCGGCGGTGGAGATCTGCTCCGAGAGGTCGGCCGCCGGGATGATGTCCTCGGCGGTGGAGACGTCGTAGTTGGGGATGAACACCACCTTCAGCCGGCCGCCCACCGCCGGGTCGTGGTTGACCACGTCGGCCACCGCGTTGATCAGCTTGATGATCAGCTTGGCCATCCGGTAGCCGGGGGCGGCCTTGCCGCCGAAGATGACCGTGCGCGGCACCGTGTCGGCGCCGGCGCGGATGCGGTTGTACAGGGTGACGACGTGCAGCACGTTGAGCAGCTGCCGCTTGTACTCGTGGATGCGCTTGATCTGCACGTCGAACAGGCTGTCCGGGTCGACCGCGATGCCGAGATGCTGCTGGATGAGCCCGGCCAGGCGCGCCTTGTTGGCCCGCTTCACGGCGGCGAACTCGGCGCGGAAGGCGGCGTCCTCGGCCAGCGGGACGAGCTGGCGCAGCGCGCCCAGGTCCTTCGGCCAGTCCGCGCCGATCCGCCCGGAGATCAGGGCGGCGAGCCCCGGGTTGGCCTGGTTGAGCCAGCGGCGCGGCGTGATGCCGTTGGTCATGTTGACGATCTTGTCCGGCCAGATGCGGTGGAAGTCGGCGAAGATGGTCTGGCGCATCAGCTCGGTGTGCAGCCGCGCCACGCCGTTCACCTTGTGGCTGCCGACCACCGCCAGGTGCGCCATGCGCACCCGCCGCCCGCCGGCCTCGTCGATCAGCGAGACGCGCCGGATCAGCGCGTGGTCGCCCGGGAAGCGGTCCGCCACCGCCTGCAGGAAACGGTGGTTGATCTCGTAGATGATCTCCAGGTGGCGCGGCAGCACCCGCTCGAACAGCTCCAGCGGCCAGGTCTCCAGGGCCTCGGGCATCAGGGTGTGGTTGGTGTAGGAGAAGACGCGCGTGGTCAGGTCCCAGGCGCGCTCCCAGTCCAGGCCCTCCCCGTCCACCAGCAGGCGCATCAGCTCGGCCACGGCGATGGACGGGTGGGTGTCGTTCAACTGGATGGCCACCTTGTCCGCCAGGGCGTCGAAGCCGTCATGGTGCTTGCGGTAGCGGAACAGGATGTCCTGCAGCGAGGCGGAAACGAAGAAGTACTGCTGCTTGAGCCGCAGCTCCCGCCCCATCTCGGTGGTGTCGTCCGGATAGAGCACCTTGGACAGGTTCTCCGACTGGTTCTTCTCCTCCACCGCCTTGATGTAGTTGCCCTCGTTGAAGTAGCCCAGGTCGAAGTCCCGCGACGCCTTGGCCGCCCAGAGGCGCATGTTGTTGACCGTGTGGGTGGCGTAGCCGGGCACCGGGAAGTCGTAGGCCATGGCCATCACGTCGTCGCTGTCCACCCAGTGCCGGCGGGTGCCGCCGCGCTCGTCGGGCGCCTCCACCACGCGGCCGTGGAACTTCACCTGGAACAGCACCTCGGGGCGCGGAAACTCCCAGGGGTTGCCGTAGCGCAGCCAGTTGTCCGGGTGCTCCACCTGCCAGCCGTTCTCCACCCGCTGGGTGAACATGCCGTACTCGTAGCGGATGCCGTAGCCGTAGCCGGCGATCCCCAGGGTGGCCATCGAATCCAGGAAGCAGGCGGCCAGGCGGCCCAGCCCGCCGTTGCCGAGGGCGGCGTCGTGCTCCAGCTCGCGGACGCGGTGCAGGTTCAGGCCCATGTCCGCCATCGCCTGCCTAAGGGCCGTGTCGCAGCCGACGTTCAGCACGCTGTTCATCAGCGCGCGGCCCATCAGGAACTCCATGGACAGGTAATAGACCCGCTTGGCGTCGGCGCGGTAATAGCTGCGCATGGTCTCCATCCAGCGCTCGATCAGGCGCTCGCGGGTGGCGTAGGCGGTGGCGTAGAACCAGTCCCGCTCGGTGGCCATGAGGTTGTCCTTGCCGATGCTGTAGACCAGGTGATTGGCCAGGGATCGCTTGACGGAGGCGGTGTCCAGGGTGGGACAGTCCACGATGGGCGGGTCCAGGTCCTTATCCTTGGCAGACGCGGCCGGTTTGGCGGTTTTCTGCATCGTCCCTCTCCTCTGTCAGGCGCGCCCCTACGGGCAAGGTCGGCATACAGGGGCAATAACGGCATGCCGATGCGCCGCCTTTAAGCCGGTCGCGCCGGGCGCCGGCGGTCGGGTGCTAACATCGGCCGTCGAATGCCGCCACCCGCCACGCACGCGTCCCGCCCATGTCACCCGCCCTGCCCTGCGAGCTCGTCACCTGGAGCCGCTTCCATGCCCTCGCCCGGCGCCTCGCCGGCGCCGTGCGCGACTCCGGCTACCGCCCG
>JALOTG010000309.1 GCA_025458005.1 Thiobacillaceae bacterium | reverse complement strand
GGTGCCCCTGCTCGACTGGACCAAGGACAAGACCGGCCAGATCATGGTCCGCGTCAACGACCTGGCCAGCCGCTACATGGCCCACCGGGCGCGCCTGCTGTCTCTGCTGATGATCGCCGGCGAGTCCACGGCCTGCTACGACGGTCAGTATTTCTACGACACCGACCACGCCGAGGGATCCAGCGGGACCCAGAGCAACGACCTGAGCGTGGATATTTCGGCACTTCCGACCGCGCAGCACGGCAGCACCACGGCCCCGAGCGCGGGCGAGATGGCGCTGTGCATCATGCAGGCGGTCGCGGCGATCTACGGGTTTAAGGACGACCAGGGCGAGCCGATGAACGAGACGGCCACCGACTTCCGCGTCATGGTGCCGATCAGTCTGTGGGCGGCCACCTCCGCCGCCGTTGGCGGCAAGGTGCTGGCCTCCGGCGAGGACAACCCGGTGGCGATTGCCCAGATGGACGGCTTCCGGCTGCGCATCCACGCCAACGCCCGCCTGACCTGGACCGAAAAATTCTCGGTGTTCCGCGCCGACGGGGCGGTCAAGCCCTTCATCTTCCAGGAGGACGGCGGGGTCAATAGCAAAATCTTGGGCCCCGACAGCGAGTACGCGACCCTCAACGACGAGGTGCTGGTCACCACGGACGCGATCAACAACGCGGGCTACGGCTACTGGCAGCACGCCTGCCTGGTGACCATGACCTAAGACCGGACCCAAATCGGCCGGCGCCGGCCGATTTGGACCGCCTCAAATCGGTCAGCGCTGACCGATTTGGGCGCCACCCGCCGCCCGTCGGCGCGCAACCATCAGACCCGGAGCCGACGATGCCACGCAAACCCGCCACCACCGCCGCCCCAGCGGACACCCAGGCCGCCGTCGCGGTGCCTGCGCTCCCGGCCCTGCTGCGCTGCGAGGTGACGCGCCACCAGGGCGCGCCGGCGCGCCGCGCCGGACTGACCTGGGAAGTGGAGACGCCGACCACCCTGGACCTGCACCCGGAGCAGGTCGCCATCATCCGGCGCGACCCGACCTATAGCCTGCGCGTCCTGCCGCACTGAGATGCCGTACTGCACCCGTCAGGACATCGCCGACCGCGTGGGGGAAGACCTCCTCCAGCGGCTCGCCGATGCCGACATGGACGGGGCCGAGGACGGCAACACCATCGCCCAGGCCATCGCCGACGTGGACGGGCAGATCACCGCCCGCATCGCCGGGCGCTGGCCGACCTATATCGGCATCCCCACCACCGTGCTGCTGCCCATCGCCGTGGACCTGGTCGTGGACCGCCTGGCACGCGGGCCCATGGCGACCGACGACATCCAGCGCCGTGCCGCCCAGGCCCGCGCCGACCTGGCCGCCATCAGCCGCGGCGAGGCCGTGCCCGATCCGGCGGAGACCGCGGCGTCCGCCGCCGACGAGGGCGAGGTGATCTGGGAGCAGGGCCGGCGGGAGTTCAGCGGCGGAGGCTACTGATGCTGGTCGCCGCGCTCCAGAGCTGCGTGGACGACCTCGCGCGCCGGGTCGACGTGATCGACCACGGCCTGACCCGCGGCATCTTCGACGCGGGCGAGCTGGCCCGCCACGCCACCCGCGCCCCGGCCCTGTGGCTGCACCTGGCCAACCTGGAGCCGACCGAGACCAGCGGCGGCGGCGACGCCTACGACTACGACGCCGCCCTGACCCTCTATGTGATCGCCCGCGACCGGCTGGGCAGCCAGCGCCTGGAGGGCGCCCTCGATGCCCTGGTGTTGCCCCTGCTGGGCTACATCCCGGGCCAGCGCTGGGGCGGCGATCCCTGGCGCAACGGCGCCGGGGCCGTGGCCGCCCGCACCCTTTACGCCACCGCCATCGACCAGCAGGGCCTGGCCCTGTGGACACTGGAGTGGGACCAGACCCTCCGCCTACCCCGCATCAGGAGCTGATGACATGACCGCCGCCACCGATGGGCCCAAGCCCTACACCCTGCGCGCCCCGCACTGGCACGCCGACACCCTGCACCCAGCCGGCACCGTGCTGGACCTCTACCCGGACCAGATCGAGCGCGTGCGCGCCGCTGAGGAGGCCCTCGCGGTCAAGACTGCCAAGCAACTCAAGACCGCCCAGCAACACAAGGCAGAGGTGAACCATGCCTAATTTCGTACTCGGCGCCGGCAAGGTCTACTTTGCCACCCGCACCAGCGGCGTCCTGGCCGGCGAGAAGCTGATCCAGGAAACGCCGATGTTGTCGTTCAGCGTCACCGGCGAGCGCGTGGAGCACTGGACCAGTGACGGCACCATCGCCGAGCTGGCCCTGGACGTGCCCACCAAGGTCAAGCGCTCCGGCAAGTTCACCTGCAACGACATCAGCGACTATAACTTGGCGCTTTTTGCCATCGGCACCGTGAGCACCGTCAGCACTACGACGGGGGCGGTCACCGCCAGCGCCATCAACGGGGGCGTGGCCCTGGCCGCCGACACCTACTATCAGCTCGGTCTGGCGACCCACCCCCATGTGGGCGTGCGCGACATCACCAGCGTCGCTCTCAAGACCGGCGGCACCACCTA
>JALOTG010000138.1 GCA_025458005.1 Thiobacillaceae bacterium | reverse complement strand
ATGGAAAAGCGCTACAAATTGATGTCCGCCCTGGGCGTGCGCAATATCGCCGGCTACAACCAGAAGGTCCGCGACGCGCAGAAGGCCGGCCATCCGATCGGCAACCCGTTCTCGCTGACGCCGGAGAACCCGGAGCGTCTTGACACCCTGCCCTACATCGTCGTGCTGATCGACGAACTGGCCGATCTGATGATGGTGGCCGGCAAGAAGGTCGAGGAACTCATCGCCCGGCTCGCCCAGAAGGCGCGTGCTTCGGGCATCCATCTGGTGCTCGCCACGCAGCGGCCGTCGGTGGACGTGATCACCGGCCTGATCAAGGCCAACATCCCCACCCGCGTCGCCTTCCAGGTCGCCAGCCGCATCGACTCGCGCACCATTCTGGACCAGCAGGGGGCGGAATCCCTGCTCGGCCAGGGCGATATGCTCTACCTGCCCCCCGGCCATGGGTACCCCAATCGCGTGCACGGCGCCTTCGTCTCCGACGACGAGGTGCACCGCGTTACCGCCTGGCTGAAGGAACTTGCTCCACCACAATACGACGACTCGGTGCTGGCCGAAGAGGCGTCCGAGGAGGGCGAGGGAACCGAAGGCGGCGACGCCGAGTCCGACCCGCTGTACGACGAGGCCGTGGCTTTGGTGATCCGCACCCGGCGCCCGTCCATCTCCGCCGTCCAGCGCCACCTGCGCATCGGCTACAATCGCGCCGCCCGGCTCATCGAGGCGATGGAACGGGCCGGCCTGGTCTCTCCCATGCAGAGCAACGGCAACCGGGAAGTACTGGCCCCCCGACACGAATAAGCGACCCTGTAAATTGATAAGATTCATAGTTTTGTTAATTGTTGTTAACGTAACGTGTGCATATGCGGGCGCCGAGGCGCAGCTGCGCGAATTCATCTCCGGCACCCGTTCCCTGAGCGCCCGCTTCGAGCAGCAGGTCTACGACCGCGCCGGACGCAAGATCCAGGACAGCGCCGGCAGTATGCAGTTTTCCCGACCCGGCAAGTTTCGCTGGGTCTACGAGAAGCCTTACAAGCAGCTGGTGGTAGGCGACGGCAGCAAGCTGTGGATCCACGACCAGGACCTGGAGCAGGTCACGGTACGTAAGCTGGACCAGGCCATCGGCGAGAGCCCGGCCGCCCTGCTGGCCGGCAGCAACGACATCGAGAAGTTCTTCGTGCTCAAGGAGGGCGGCAGCCAGGACGGCCTGGAATGGCTGGAGGCCACGCCGCGCTCGCGCGAAGGCAGCTTCGAGCTGGTGCGCATGGGTTTCAAAAACAACGACGTGCGGGCCATGGTGATCCGCGACAACTTCGGCCAAACCACCCGCCTGCGCTTCACCGGCCTGAAGAAGAACCCCAGCCTGGCTGGCGACGCCTTCAGGTTCACTCCGCCCAAAGGCGTCGATGTCATCGGCGACGAGCGCTGAGCGGCCGTCGCTGCGGCACGGCACGCGCACCCCATGCCCCGCGATGTGACGGGCGGGACCGAGGACCTGTTCGGCGGGCCCGGCACCCCCACTCCGGCTTCGGGCGCCCCCGCCCCCCTCGCCGAGCGCCTGCGCCCAGCCTGCATCAAAGAGGTCATCGGCCAGACCCATCTGCTCGGTCCCGGCAAGCCGCTGCGGCTCGCCTTCGACGCCGGCCAGCTGCACTCCATGATCCTCTGGGGTCCTCCGGGGGTGGGCAAGACCACCCTGGCGCGGCTCGCCGCCCAGCACTTCCGGGCCGACTTCATCCAGATCTCCGCCGTGCTGGCCGGGGTCAAGGAGATCCGCGAGGCGGTGGAGCGCGCCCGGGTCAACCGCCTCGCCGAGCGCCAGACCATCCTGTTCGTCGACGAGGTGCACCGCTTCAACAAGGCCCAGCAGGACGCCTTCCTGCCCCATGTGGAATCCGGTCTCATCACCTTCATCGGCGCCACCACCGAGAACCCCTCCTTCGAGGTCGTCGGCGCCCTGCTCTCCCGGGCCCAGGTCTATGTCCTGCGTCCCCTGGACGACGCGGAGCTCGCCGCCCTCCTCCGCCGCGCGCTCGACAAGGGCGGGCTGGACCTCAACCTGGGCGATGAGGCCGCCGGGTTGCTGGTGAGCTACGCTGACGGCGACGGCCGCCGGCTGCTGAACCTACTGGAGCAGCTCGCCGTGGCCGCCCGCACCGCCGGCCGCGCGCAACTCGACGCCACCTTCGCCGCCGAGGCCCTCGCTCCGGCCCGGCGGCGCTTCGACAAGGGCGGCGAGGCCTTCTACGACCAGATCTCGGCCCTGCACAAGTCGGTGCGCGGCTCCAGCCCGGACGCCTCGCTGTACTGGTTGGCGCGCATGCTGGACGGCGGCGCCGACCCCCTCTACCTGGGCCGACGCATCATCCGCATGGCCAGCGAGGACATCGGCCTGGCCGACCCGCGGGCGCTCACCGTCGCCCTGGACGCGGTGGCCACCTATGAGCGGCTCGGATCGCCCGAGGGCGAGCTGGCCCTGGCCGAGGCCATTGTCTACCTGGCCTGCGCGCCCAAGAGCAACGCCGTCTACCTGGCCTGGAACGCCGCCCGTGCCTTCGTCCAGCAGGACGGCTCGCGCGAGGTGCCTCTGCACCTGAGGAACGCCCCGACCCGGCTGATGAAGGCGCTGGGCTACGGGCACGCCTACCGCTATGCCCACGACGAGCCGGAGGCCTACGCCGCCGGGGAGACCTATTTCCCCGACGACATGGCCGCCGTGAACTTCTACACCCCCACCCCGCGCGGCCTGGAGGCGAAGATCGCGGAGCGGCTGGCCTACTTGCGCGAGCTGGACAAACGGGCCCGGGAACAGGGCAGGGGTTGATGCGCTGGCGTGGCGACGGTCAGGAGAAGGTGGGGTCGAACAGTTCCTTGTAGCGGCCGGAGGCCAAGGCCGCGCGCAGCATCCTGTCGGAATCGTCGACGAAGAAGGTGAAGGCGATGCCGATCTTGAACGAGCCTTGTGAGAGCATGCTGTGCACGACCGTCCCGACCGCCTCGAAGATCTGGGCCGGCTGGCCGGGCTGGGTGGGGATTTCGAGATAGACCCGGAATTCCTGCTTCGGCCGCAGGTTGACGTCGGCGATCACTGCGGCGCCCGACAGGGACACGTTGTCGGTGCGACCCATGTATTTGACCTTTTCGCCCACCAGGGCCGCTCGCCAGTGGGCGAGGTAGCGCGTCTGCAGGCGGCGGTTGGGCTTCGGCTTGGCCGGCGCGGCAGGTGCCGCTGCCTCGGCGTGCATGTCCGGCACGGATTCCGGTGCCGCCTCAGGCATGACACTGCCATCCTGGATAGGCTGGTCGCCGGCGTTGTCTTCGATGTCATCCATGCTCGTCTACCCGCTTCATATCTTCCGCTGAGCCGTCTACCCCTTGGCGCGCGCCTGGGTTGCCGGGATTATTGCCCAGATCGGCGCGTCCGTCACAGTGTCCGGCCGTCCCCTGTCGGCTAGGCGGCTTGTCTGGCAGCCGGGCCTGCTGTTAGAATTCGCGCTTTCCCGGATGGCCGGGGAAATACGCACACCCGCCCCAGTTAAGGTGTCCGCCGGCGACATGCGCTCCGTGGATTCTTGGCGGGTAGAGGCCCAACCTTAACCCTTTGGAGTGATTCATGTCCGTTTCCATGCGCCAGATGCTGGAGGCCGGTGTCCATTTCGGCCACCAGACCCGTTACTGGAACCCCAAGATGGCCCCCTACATCTTCGGCCATCGCAACAAGATCCATATCGTCAACCTCGAAAAAACCCTGCCGATGTTCGAGGATGCGATCAAGTTCGTGCGCCAGCTGGCATCCAACAAGGGCACTATCCTGTTCGTCGGCACCAAGCGCCAGGCACGCGAGATCGTCGCCGAGGAAGCGGCCCGCTGCGCCATGCCCTGGGTGTCGCACCGCTGGCTGGGCGGCATGCTGACCAACTTCAAGACCGTCAAGCAGTCCGTCAAGCGCATGAAGGAGCTGGAGGCCATGCTGGCCGAGGGCGCCCGCGAATCCCTGGCCAAGAAGGAGGCCCTGCGCCTGCAGCGCGAATACGACAATCTGGTGCGCAGCCTGGGCGGCATCAAGGACATGGCCAGCCTGCCCGACGCCATCTTCATCATCGACGTCGGCTACCAGAAGATCACCATCACCGAGGCCAACAAGCTGGGCATCCCGGTGATCGGCGTGGTTGACACCAACAACACCCCCGAGGGCGTCGACTACGTGATCCCCGGCAACGACGACTCCAGCCGCGCCATCCGGCTGTATGCCCGCGGCGTCGCCGATGCCGTCCTGGAGGGCAAGTCGCAGGTCATCGAGGAGCTGGTGTCCGCCACCCAGTCGGGCGACGAATACGTCGAGGTGGAGGAATCCGCCGGCGCCTCCGGCAACGACTGAGCGGCCCGCCGTGGCCGGGTCTCCGGCCGATGCGACCCTTCGACGCCCCGTAACGGGGCGTTTTGACTAGATCTGGCGCCGGGAAAGAACTTCCCGGCGCGTTTAGAGAATCCGAACAGGAGATAAGGCAATGGCGGAAATCACCGCATCCATGGTCAAGGAACTACGGGAGCGCACCGACGCCCCGATGATGGACTGCAAGAAGGCCCTCAACGAGGCGGCCGGCGACATGGCCAAGGCCGAGGAGATCCTGCGCGTCAAGTTCGGCAGCAAGGCCGCCAAGAGCGCCGGCCGGATCGCCGCCGAGGGCATCGTCGGCATCCATATCACGCCCAACGGCAAGACCGGCGCCATCATCGAGGTCAACTGCGAGACCGACTTCGTGGCCAAGAACGACGATTTCCAGGCCCTGGTGAAGAATCTGGCCGAGATGGTCGTGACCCAGAACCCGGCCGACGTCGCCGCCCTTTCGGCCATGAAGATCGGCGACAAGACCGTCGAGGAAATCCGCACCGAACTGGTCGGCAAGATCGGCGAGAACATGTCCATCCGCCGCTTCGCGCGCGTCGCGGCGCAGGGCCGCCTGGCCAGCTACGTGCACGGCGGCGCCAAGATCGGCGTGCTGGTGGACATCACTGGCGACGAGGCCCTGGCCAAGGACGTCGCCATGCACATCGCCGCCTCCAAGCCCAAGGCGCTGGACGCCTCCGGCGTGTCGCAGGATCTGATCGAGTCCGAGCGCCGCGTCGCCGCGCAAAAGGCCGCCGAATCCGGCAAGCCGGCGAACATCGTCGAGAAGATGGTGGAAGGCAGCGTGCAGAAGTACCTCAAGGAGGTCACCCTGCTCTCCCAGCCCTTCGTCAAGGACGACAAGCAGACCATCGAGCAGCTGCTCAAGTCCAAGGGCGCCCAGGTGCATGGCTTCACCCTGTATATCGTCGGCGAGGGCATCGAGAAGAAGGTCAGCGACTTCGCCGCCGAGGTGGCCGCGGCCGCCAAGGCCTGAGGCGCAGACGCCATGTCCGCGCCGGTCTATCACCGCATCCTGCTCAAGCTGTCCGGCGAGGCCCTGATGGGGCCGGACAGCTTCGGTTATCACGCCGAGACCCTGGACGGCATCGTCCGGCAAATCGACGAAGTGGCCGGCCTGGGCGTGCAGATCGGCGTCGTGGTCGGCGGTGGCAACCTGTTCCGGGGCGCCACCGGGGCGCTGGCGGGCATGGACCGGGCGACCGCCGACGCCATGGGCATGCTGGCCACGGTGATGAACGCCCTGGCCCTGAAGGACGCCTTGATGATGGCCGGCATCCCAGCCCAGGTCATGACCGCCGTCAGCATCGCCCACGTCGGCGAGTCCTTCGAGCGCGATGCCGCCGTGCGCCACCTGGAGGCCGGCCGGGTGGTGATCCTCGGCGGCGGCACCGGCAACCCCTTCTTCACCACCGATACCGCGGCCGCCCTGCGCGCCGCCGAGATCGGCGCCGACCTGATGCTCAAGGCCACCAAGGTGGACGGCGTCTACACCGCCGATCCGAAGAAGGACCCCGCCGCCGCCCGCTACGAGCGACTCAGCTTCGACGAGGCCATCGCCAAGGGGCTCGGCGTGCTGGACACCGCCGCCTTCGCCCTGTGCCGCGACCAGAAGATGCCCCTGCAGGTGTTCTCGATCTTCAAGCCGGGCGCGCTCATGCGCGTCGTCACCGGCGAGGCCGAGGGCACCCGCGTCACCCTTTGACCTGGAGGACGCCATGATCAACGACATCAAGCACAGCGCCGAGGACAAGATGAAGAAGTCGGTCGAGGCCCTCAGGACGGAGTTCTCCAAGGTGCGCACCGGCCGGGCCCACGCCGGCATCCTGGACCACGTCAAGGTGGACTACTACGGCAGCCCGATGCCCATCAGCCAGGTGGCCAACGTCTCCGTGCTCGATCCGCACACCCTGGGCGTCACGCCCTGGGAAAAGAAGATGGCCCAGGCCATCGAGAAGGCCATCCGCGATTCAGACCTGGGCCTCAATCCGGCCAGCGTCGGCGATCTGGTGCGCGTGCCCATCCCGGCCATGACCGAGGAGCGGCGCAAGGAACTCGTGAAGGTGGTGCGCGGCGAGGCGGAAAACGGCAAGGTGGCGGTACGCAACATCCGCCGCGACGCCATCGCCCACCTCAAGGAACTGCTCAAGAACCACGAGATCGGCGAGGACGATGAACGCCGCGCCCAGGACGAGGTGCAGAAGATGACAGACAAGTACGTCGCCGAGATCGACAAGGCCCTGGCCGACAAGGAAAAGGACCTGATGGCGGTCTGAAGGCAACCGCGCCATGATCCGCCGCTTCTTCAGCTCCACACGGGATATCCCCCAGGTCGCCGAGGTCCCGCGCCACATTGCCGTCATCATGGACGGCAATGGGCGCTGGGCGAAGAAGCGCCTGCTGCCCCGGGTGGCGGGCCATGCCCAGGGCGTGGAGCGGGTGCGCGACACGGTGGAGGCCTGCATCGCGCGGGGGGTGGAGTACCTGACCCTGTTCGCCTTCAGCTCGGAGAACTGGCGCCGCCCTCCGGACGAGGTCGCCAAGCTCATGGAACTGTTCGTCCTGGCCCTGGAGCGCGAGGTGGACAAGCTGCACCGCAACAGGATCTGCCTCAGGGTGGTGGGCGACCTGGGGCACTTCGACGAGCGCCTGCGCCAGCTGATCCGCGAGGGCGAGGCGCGTACCGCCGACAACGCCCGCCTCACCCTCACCGTGGCCGCGAACTATGGCGGCCGCTGGGACATCCTCAACGCCGCGAACTCCTGGCTGCAGGAGCATCCCGATGAGAGACTGATCAGCGAGGAGGCCCTCGCCCCCTATCTTTCCATGGGCTATGCCCCGGAGCCGGACCTGTTCATCCGCACCGGCGGCGAGCAGCGCATCAGCAACTTCATGCTCTGGCAGCTGGCCTACACGGAACTGTATTTCACCGACACCCTCTGGCCGGATTTCGACGCCAAGGAGCTGGACCGGGCCATCGACTGGTATCAGCAGCGCGAGAGGCGCTTTGGACGCACCAGCGAACAGCTCCGCGCTTAGGCGACGCATCGTCACCGGGACGGCACTGATCGCCGGCTTCCTGGTTACCCTATATCTCGCCTCGGACGAGATCTGGGCGGTGCTGATGATCCTGGTCGCCATGGCCGCTGCCTGGGAGTGGGGCGGCCTCATCCGGCTGCCACCCGCCCGGCGCCATCTGTACACCGGCCTGACCGCCCTGGCGTGCGGGGCCCTGGTGGTCACCGGGGCCCAGCTGACCCCCTACCCGTTCCTGGCCGCCCTGCTCTTCTGGGTCATCGCCGCCCCCCTCTGGCTGTATCGTGGCCTGCGCGTCCTGGACCGGCGTCTCCTCGCCGCGCTGGGCTGGCTGATCCTGCTGCCGGCGGTGCTCGTGGTGGTCATCGCCGACAGCGCCGCCTATTTTGCCGGCCGTCGCTTCGGACGGCGCAAGCTGGCGCCCGCCATCAGTCCGGGCAAGACCTGGGAAGGGGCCATGGGCGCGGCCCTGGCGATCACCGTCTACGCCCTGGCGGTGCACGCCCTGTGGCCGCGCGGCTGCGGCCTGTCATGCCTGCCGCAGCTGCTGCTGGCGTTCTGGGCGATGTTCGTGCTGTCCGTGCTCGGCGATCTGTTCGAGAGCTGGATCAAGCGCCAGGCCGGGGTCAAGGACAGCGGTGCCCTGCTTCCCGGACACGGCGGCGTGCTGGACCGCATCGACAGCCTCACCGCCGTCCTGCCCGCCGCCACCCTCTTCTGGATGTGGCTCAAATGACCCAACGCAACCTCACCATCCTAGGCGCCACCGGCACCATAGGCGTCAACACCCTGGACGTGGTGGCCCGGCACCCGGAACGCTTCCGGGTGGTGGCCCTCACCGGCCAGCACCAGGTGGAACGCCTGGCCACCCAGTGCCGGCAGTTCCGGCCGCGCTACGCCGTGCTGCTGGACGAGGCGAAGGCGCACCAGCTGCGCGGGGTGCTCGCCGACACCGAGACCGAGGTGCTTTGCGGCGAACAGGCTTTGGAGCAGGTGGCCAGCCTGCCCGAGGTCGACACGGTGATGGCCGCCATCGTCGGTGCCGCCGGCCTCGGGCCCGCCCTGGCCGCGGCGCGGGCGGGCAAGCGCATCCTGCTGGCCAACAAGGAGACGCTGGTGATGGCCGGCGAGTTCTTCATGCAGGCGGTCAAGGCCGGCGGCGCCACCCTGCTGCCCATCGACAGCGAGCACAACGCCGTCTTCCAGTCCATGCCTCCCGACTACGCCGGCGACCTGGCCGCCCACGGCGTGCGCCGCATCCTGCTCACCGCCTCCGGGGGCCCCTTCCGCACGCGCGCCGTGGAGACCCTGGCGGCGGTCACCCCGGAAGAGGCGGTGGCGCATCCCAACTGGGTGATGGGCCGCAAGATCTCGGTGGACTCGGCCACCATGATGAACAAGGGCCTGGAAGTGATCGAGGCGCGCTGGCTGTTCAACGCCCGCCCCGAGCAGATCGAGGTGGTCATCCACCCGCAGAGCATCATCCACTCGATGGTGGAATACCTGGACGGCTCGGTGTTGGCCCAGCTCTCCAACCCCGACATGCGCACCCCCATCGCCCATGCCCTGGCCTACCCGGATCGCGTCGAGGCCGGAGTGTCCTGGCTGGACCTGGCCAGGATCGGCCAGCTGAGCTTCGAGTCGCCGGACACGCGGCGCTTCCCCTGCCTGGCGCTGGCCTATCAGGCGCTGGCGGCGGGTGGCGGCGCGCCCACGGTGCTCAACGCCGGCAACGAGGTGGCGGTGGACGCCTTCCTCAACCGGCGCATCCCCTACCTGGCCATCGCCGACACCCTGCGCCACGCCCTGGAGCGGGTGGCGGGACGCGCCGCGCGGGAACTCGATGACCTGCGGGAGATCGATCGGGAGGCACGCTCGGTTGCCGCCGACTATATCCACAGCCTCGCATGACCACCCTGCTCGCCTTCGTCTTCACGCTCGCCGTCCTGATCATCATCCACGAACTGGGGCACTACGCCGTGGCCCGCGCCTGCGGCGTCAAGGTGCTGCGCTTTTCGGTCGGATTCGGCGGCGTCCTGGCCAGCCGGCGCGACCGCCACGGCACGGAGTGGGCGCTGTCGGCGGTACCCCTGGGCGGCTACGTGAAGATGCTCGACGAGCGCGAGGGCGAGGTGGCCGAGGCGGAACTGCCCAGGGCCTTCAACCGCAAGGGCGTCTGGCAGCGCATCGCCATCGTCGCGGCCGGCCCCGCCGCCAACCTGATCCTCGCCATCCTCCTCTACTGGGCCCTCTATGTCGGCGGCGTGCCGGCCCTCAAGCCCGTGCTGGGCGAACCCGCCAGCGGCTCGCCGGCGGCCATGGCCAGCATCCGCGCCGGCGAGGAGGTACTCAGGGTGAACGGCGAGAAGGCGGACAGCTGGCAGGACTTCCATCTGCTCGCCCTGCGCCATGGCTTCGGCGCGCGCGGCATCGAACTGGAGACCCGTGACGCGGCGGGGCATCTGTATTTCCGGCGCCTGGATCTCGCCGGCCTCGACCGCGCCGCCTTCGAGACCGACCCCCTGGCCCAGCTGGGCCTGAGCCGTTATGCGCCCCCGCTCGAACCGATCATCGGCGAGGTGGTGCCGGGCGGCGTCGCCGAGCGGGCTGGCTTGGCGGGCGGAGATCGCATCCTTGCCGTGAATGGCCAGCCGGTCACGCACTGGGAGGAGGTGGTGAAGGTGGTGCGCGCGACCCCGGAGCATCCCGTCTCGCTGCGCGTCCAGCGCGGCGCGGAGGTCCGCGAGCTTGAAGTGACACCGGCGCGCGTGGAACAGGCCGGCCAGGTCATCGGCCGCATCGGCGCCGGACCGCGCGTCGATCCCGCCCTGTTCGAGCCCCTGCGGACCGAAGTGCGCTATCCCCCGTTCGCCGCCCTGGAGCGCGCGGTGGCCAAGATCTGGGAACTGTCCGTGTTCAGCCTGGAGATGCTGGGCCGCATGATCATCGGCCAGGCCTCCCTGCAGAATCTCTCCGGGCCGATCACCATCGCCGACTACGCGGGTCAGTCCGCCAGCGCCGGCATGGTGCCTTTCGTCACCTTCCTGGCCCTGATCAGCGTCAGTCTGGGGGTGCTCAACCTGCTGCCCATTCCCATTCTGGATGGTGGGCATTTACTGTATTATTTCGCCGAAATCGTGACGGGACGTCCGGTCTCAGAACGCGTGCAGGAAATCGGCCAACGCATCGGCATCGCGGTCCTCGGCTTTGTCATGTTCTTCGCCCTCTACAACGATCTGATCAGGCTTTTCACCCGCTGAACCCGATGCGCATAAAAACACTTCCCTTCCTGATTGCCCTGCTCGCCTCCCAGGCCCACGCCTTCGATTCCTTCCAGATCAAGGACATCCGGGTGGAAGGTATCCAGCGCACCGCCGCCGGCACCGTCTTCAGCTACCTCCCCGTCAAGGTCGGAGATACCCTGACCGCGGACAAGGCCGCGGCTGCCATCAAGGCCCTCTACGCCACCGGCTTCTTCAAGGACGTGCGCCTGGAGATGCAGAACGACGTGCTGTTCGTGCTGGTGGACGAAAGACCGGCCATCGCCCAGGTGGAATTCACCGGCATGAAGGAGTTTTCCAAGGAGGACGTCCTGCAGAGCCTCAAGCAACTCGGGCTGGCCGAGGGCCGCATCCTGGACCAGTCCCTGCTCGACAAGTCGGTGCAGGAACTCAAGCGCCAGTATTACAACCGCGGCATGTACGCGGCCCGAGTGGATGTCCGGCAGTCCCCCCTGGAGCGCAACCGCACCGCCATCACCTTCGACGTGACCGAGGGCGAGGTGGCCAAGATCCGCGCCATCAACATCATCGGCGCCAACGCCTTCAAGGAGAAGGATCTCCTCGGACTGTTCACGCTCAGCACGCCCGGCTGGCTCACCTGGTTCACCAAGAACGACCAGTAC
>JALOTG010000015.1 GCA_025458005.1 Thiobacillaceae bacterium | reverse complement strand
CGTCGACGTTGGGGATGACGTTCCAGCCGTAGGCCTCGAAGCGCCTGGCGGTGTCGTCGGTGTACCAGTGCTCGATGTGGCCGTCGATGGAGATGCCGTTGTCGTCCCAGAAGGCGATCAGCTTGTTCAGCTTCCAGGTGCCGGCCAGGGCGCAGGCCTCGTGCGAGATGCCCTCCATCATGCAGCCGTCGCCCATGAACACGTAGGTGTGGTGGTTGACGATCTCGTGGCCCGGCTTGTTGAACTGGTGGGCCAGGATCTTCTCGGCCATGGCCATGCCCACGGCGTTGGTGATGCCCTGTCCGAGCGGGCCGGTGGTGGTCTCGATGCCGGGGGCGTAGCCATACTCGGGGTGGCCCGGCGTCTTGGAATGCAGCTGGCGGAACTGCTTGATGTCCTCCATGGACAGGTCATAGCCGGTCAGGTGCAGCAGGGCATAGATCAGCATGGAGCCGTGGCCGTTGGACAGCACGAAGCGGTCCCGGTCGGCCCACTTGGGGTTGGCCGGGTTGTGGCGCAGGTGGTGGTTCCACAGCACTTCGGCGATTTCCGCCATGCCCATGGGGGCGCCGGGGTGGCCGGACTTGGCCTTCTCAACGGCGTCCATGGCGAGGGCACGGATGGCGTTGGCGAGGTCGGTGCGGGTTGCCATGTCTCTGTTTCCTTTGAATAAAAAAATCTATGACCTGACCGGATTTCGGACAGAAAGGCCCCGATTATCTACGACCGCCCGAGCCAGGGCAAGTCGACGCCAACCCACGTGAAGCGGCGCGGGACGCGGCGATCCGGGCAATCCCCTTGATAAATGGGGCGCCTGGCCAATCGGCCGGCAAAATTAAAATTATTTTATAAATTCAAGCGTTTGATTTATCGACCCAGGCCTGCCACTGACGGTGCAGGTCAGGACTGAGGGCCGCCACCACCGAACGGGTCCACGGATCCCCCTGCCAGAAGCCCGTGTCGCCCTGGATGCAGGTCACCGCGCCACCCGCCTCCTCGAGGATCAGGCAGCCGGCGGCGTAGTCCCACAGCTTCTGGCCGCCATGCAGGTAGACGTGGAAGCGCCCGGCGGCGAGATAGCACCAGTCCAGGGTGCTCGCGCCCAGGTTGCGCTGCGAGCTGTAGGGGTGCTCGGCGGCCAGCCGTCCGGCGAGCGGGCGCGGGATGCGCTTGAAGTCGATGCCGGCGATGCAGCGCCGCAGCTCCCCCGGCGGGGTCTTGATCGGCAGCCGGTCGCCGTCGACCCAGGCGCCCTGCCCAGCCTCGGCGTAGAAACACTCGTCGGCCTGCGGATCGTAGACCACCCCCAGCACGCTGCGGCCGTTCTTCATCAGGGCGATGGACATGGCGAAGAAGGGCAGGCCGCTGACGAAATTGGTGGTGCCGTCGATGGGGTCCACGCACCACAGCCCCTCGCCCCCCTCGTCCCACAAGCGGCGGTGGGTGGCGTCATCCATCTCCTCGCCCAGCACCGGGTAGGGCGCGATGGCCTTCAGGCGCGCCTCCAGGGCCCGCTGGGCGGCCAGGTCCGCCTCGGTGAACAGGCTGCCGTCGTCCTTGCGGGTGTGGGCGACCTTCAGGTAGCGCGGCATGACCTCATGGCGGCCGACGTCGCGGGCGGCCTCGATGACTTGGCGGAGCAGGGGAGACATGATGGCCGGCGTGTATCGCTCTCGACTCAGGGATGCTTCCACTTGATCGAGCAGCCCATGCTGGGGATCTGCTCGCGGGGCCCCTGGCCGGTCAGGGCCACCTCGCGCATGGCCTCGAACAGGTCGCGGCGGGCGCCCTCCGGCGCCGTCTCCTTGCGCGACTCGTCGAGCCGGCCGCGGTACTGCAGTTCGAGCCGGGCGTTGAAGCCGAAGAAGTCGGGCGTGCACACGGCGCCGTAGGCCTTCGCCACGGCCTGGCTCTCGTCGAGGACATAGGCCATGGGGAAGCGGAATTCCTCCGCCACCCGACGCATGCTCTCGAAGCTGTCCTCGGGATACTCGGCGGCGTCGTTGGACATGATGGCGATGGCGCCGATGCCCAGTTGCTTCAGCTCGGCCACGTCGCGCACGATGCGCTCGCGCACCGCCTGGACGTAGGGGCAGTGGTTGCAGATGAACATGACCAGCAGACCCCGTGGCCCGGCCACGTCGCGCAGGGTGTGGCGGCGACCATCGACGCCTGGCAGGTCGAAGTCCACCGCCTGCCAGCCGAAATCGCATATCGGGGTTTCCATGCGCACCATGCCCGCCGCCTCCCTGGAGAATGCGGCGATGATACCATCAGGCCGGACCCGCCCGCCCTTCCGAGACCCCCGCGCCATGGCGATTGCCCGCTTCTACTGCCCCCTCCCCCTAGCGCCCGGCCGGCAGGTCGTCCTGCCCGAGGCGGTCGCGCGCCACGCCCAGAACGCCCTGCGCCTGCGGAGCGGCGACGCGGTGGTGCTGTTCAATGGCAACGGCGAGGAATGCGCCGGCAGCCTCGCGGCGACCGGGCGGCAGGCCCGCGTCGCCGTGCGCGACTGCCAGGCGGTGGCGCGCGAATCGCCCTTGCGGGTGACGCTGGCCCAGGGCATCTCCAGCGGCGAGCGCATGGACTACACCCTGCAGAAGGCCGTGGAACTGGGCGTGTCGGCCATCGCGCCGGTGATGACGCGGCGCACCGTGGTGCGCCTCGACGAGGGCAAGCGCCCGCGCCGGCGCGCCCACTGGCAGGGCGTGGTGATGTCCGCCTGCGAGCAGAGCGGCCGCGTGGCGCTGCCCGAGGTGGCGGAGATCCGGGACTTCCCGGACTGGCTGGCCGAGGCGCGCGCGGCGGACGCCACCCGGTTCATCCTCGATCCGGCCGGCGGCCGGCGCCTGCGCGACCTGCCCGCCCCGGCCGGGCCGGTGCTGCTGCTGGCCGGCCCGGAGGGCGGCTTCGACCCCGCCGAGCGGGACGCGGCGCTGGCGGCCGGCTTCCTGCCGCTCAACCTGGGCCCGCGCGTGCTGCGCACCGAGACGGCGGCGGTGGCCGCCCTGGCGGCGATGCAATGCCTGTGGGGGGACGCCTGATCACGGATCAGGCGTCCAGGTCTCGGCAGTAGGGATCAGGCAACGGTAAAGTTTGTACGGCCACGGGCCGTAGATAATACTGAACCATGATCCCTGATCCCTGATCCTTGATGACCGATCCCGCCTTCGTCGACTGGTTCCGCGCCGCCGCCCCCTACATCCACGCCTTCCGGGGCAAGACCTTCGTCATCGCCTTCGGCGGCGACGCCATGCTGCGCGAGGACTTCGTCGACCTGATCCACGACGTGAACCTGCTCAACGCCCTGGGGGTGAGGCTAGTGCTGGTGCATGGCGTGCGTCCCCAGGTGGAAGGGCGGCTCACCGCCCGCGGCCTTGACGCGCGCTACGTGCGCGACCTGCGCGTGACCGACGCCGAGGCCCTGGAATGCGTCAAGGAGGCGGTCGGCACGGCGCGCATCGAGATCGAGACCCTGCTCTCCCTGGGGCTGCCCAACACGCCCATGGCCGGCGCCGAGATCCGGGTGGCCGGGGGCAACTTCGTCACCGCCCAGCCGGCCGGCGTGGTCGACGGCACCGATCTGCAGTTCACCGGCGAGGTGCGCAAGGTGGCCGCCGCCGCCATTCGCGATCGGCTCGCCGCCGGCGAGATCGTGCTGCTCTCGCCGCTCGGCTACTCGCCCACCGGCGAGGTGTTCAACCTGACCCTGGAGGACGTGGCCACCACCACCGCCATCGCCTTGCAGGCCGAGAAGCTGGTGTTCATCCTCGACCACGGCGACACCCGCGACGACGAAGGCCGACCGGTCAACCGGCTGACCGCCTCCCAGGCGCAGAAGCTGGCGCGCGAATTGCCCGAGGGCGACATGCGCCTGTACCTGCCGCACGCGGCGCGCGCCTGCAAGAAGGGCGTCGCCCGCGCCCACCTGGTGAGCGCCGACGTCGACGGCGCCCTGCTCATGGAGCTGTTCACCCACGCCGGGGCTGGCAGCATGGTCACCCGCCAGTCGGTGGAGAACCTGCGCCCGGCCAGCATTGACGACGTGGGCGGCATCCTCGCCCTGATCGAACCCCTGGAAGAGGCCGGCATCCTGGTGCATCGGCCGCGCGAACTGCTGGAGCAGGAGATCGACCGCTTCTTCGTCGATGACCTGGACGGGCGCCTCGTCGGCTGCGTCGGCCTCTACCCCTTCCCCGACGCGCGCGCCGCCGAGATGGCCTGCCTGGCCGTGCATCCCGACTTCCAGGGCGGCGGCCGGGGCGAGGCCCTGATGGACGCGGTGGAACAGGCGGCGCGTGAACAGGGCCTCACCCGGCTGTTCGTGCTCACTACCCGCACCGCCCACTGGTTCCTGGAGCGGGGCTTCAGCCAGGCGGGCCCGGACGACCTGCCCGCCGCGCGCAAGGAGATGTACAACTGGCAGCGCCGCTCCAAGGTGTTCAT
Organism: Thiobacillaceae bacterium; assembly: GCA_025458005.1. Taxonomy (GTDB): domain Bacteria; phylum Pseudomonadota; class Gammaproteobacteria; order Burkholderiales; family Thiobacillaceae; genus JALOTG01. The sequence goes on along the minus strand of JALOTG010000015.1, from coordinate 19,311 downwards.
GAAGGACCTGCGCGCATGAACCCGCGGCGCCGCCTCCTGCTCGCCCTGGCCCTCGCGGCCCTGACGCGGCCGGTCGCCGCGCGCGCCGCCGCGCCTTTGCGCATCGGGCTGTTCCCCAACCTCAGCACCCATGCCCTGCTCGGCATGTATCAGCCGCTGCGGGAATACCTGGAGACGGCGTTGCGCCGGGTGGTGACGCTGGAGACGGCGCCCGATTTCCCGACCTTCGCCCGGCGTCTGCTGGCCCGGGAATACGACCTCGCCGTGGCCGCTCCCCACCTGGCCCGCCTGGCCCAGGTGGACGCCGGCTACGCACCCCTGTTCAGCTACCGCGCCAGCCTGCAGGGCCAGCTGGTGGTGCCCCGCACCGCCCCCTACCGGCAGGTGCGCGACCTCGGCGGCAAACGCATCGCCTTTCCCGACGCCATCGCCATCATCTCCATGCTGGGCGAGGACCTGCTGCGCCAGGCGGGTCTGCAGACGGGCAAGAACGTGCAGGTAATCGACGCCCGCTCGCACAACAACGCGGTGCGCATGGTCCTGGCCGGCCAGGCTGACGCGGCCATGATCGGCAGCCTGCCCTTCGCCGGCCTGCCCGCCGAACAGCGCGAGCCGCTGCGCATCCTCGCCTCCACGCCGGCGATACCGAGCCAGTACGTCATCGCCAGTCCCGCCCTCTCTGGCGTGGAGGCCCAAGCCATCCTCACCGCCCTGCGGCGCTTCGCGGCCTCCGCGGAGGGCCGGGCCTTCTTCGAGCAGCACGGACTGGTCGGCCTGGACCTGGCCTCCAGCGGCGAGCTGATGCTGCTCGATCCCTATGTCGCCCGGGTCAGGCAGGCCATCGGTGGGAAGGACCATTGACCCCCGCCGTGCCCGGCCGGCGTCCCTCCACGGCAGCGCCGATACGGGGGTAATCGAACGCAAAGCGAACGCCGAGGCGATATGAAGGTGAACAATGCGGAGAGCGCCGGTTCGGCCCGAGGTCATGCGCATGGATAGCGTGCCATGAAGGGCCCCGCCCTGTCCCTGCGCACCCGGCTGATCCTGGCCACGGTCGTCGTCGAGGTGGTGATGCTGGGCCTGCTGGTGGCCAACAGCACCCGACTGATGAACGACAGCCTGCTCGCCCAGGCCGGCACCCGCGTCGCGGAACTGAACACCCTGTTCAACGCCGCCCTGGGCGCCCCGATGGCCCAGCGGGACTATGCCACCATCGACGGGATCCTGGCCGAGAGCCGTCGCGAAGACGGCGTCGCCTATCTGGTGCTGCGCGACCGCGCCGGCCGCGTCGTCGCCTCCACCGGCTGGCGGGCCGGCGCGGCGCTGCCCGCCGCGAGTCCTTCCCTGGACCTGGCCAAGGCCGTCGACGGGCGTTTCCACCTATCCCTGCCGATCCGCCTCGCGGGCCAGGAGTTCGGCAGCCTGCACTATGGGCTGTCCACCGACTTCCTGACCGAGGCGCGCACCCACCTGATCCGCCAGAGCCTGCCCATCGCCGCCCTGGCGGTGGTCGTCTCGGTCCTGCTGCTGACCGTGCTGGGCGTCTGGCTGACCCGCCACCTGAGCGCCCTGACCAACGCCAGCCAGGCGGTGGCGCAGGGCGACTTCGACACCCTGGTGCCGGTGAGCGGCCGCGACGAAGTGGGCCAGCTGGCCAACGCCTTCAACCGCATGACGCGGGCCGTGCGCGAGCGCGTCGAGGCCCTGCAGGAGAGCGAGGGGCGCTTTCACGCCATCGCCAACTTCACCTACGACCTCGAACTGTGGCTGGCCCCGGACGGCCGTCTGCTCTGGATCAACCCCTCGGTGCGGCGCATGCTCGGCTACAGCCAGGAGGAATGCCTGGCCATGCCGGACTTCCCCCTCGGCATCATCCGCCCCGCCGACCGCGAGGCCGCCCGGCAGAAGCTGGCCGGCGCCCTGCGGGGCGAAGCGGGCGCCGGCTTCGAATTCGGCCTGTGCCGCAAGGACGGTGGCGAGCTGGAGGTGTCCGTCAACTGGCAGCCGATCCACGACCGCGATGGCGGTTACCTGGGGCTGCGCGCCAGCCTGCGCGACGTCACCGCCCTGAAGCGGGCCCAGCAGGAGCTGCGCCAGGCCCTCGCCGAACTGGGCCAGTCGGAGGCCACCCAGCGCCGTTATGCCCAGGAGGCCGGCCAGGAACGCGCACGCCTGGTGTCGCTGCTGTCGGCCATGAACCTGGGCATCCTGTTCATCGGCGCGGACGGACGGGTGGTCTACCACAACCCGGCCTTCAAGCGCATCTGGATGATCCGCGACGACGCCAAGCTGGTCGGCCTGCCGGCCACCGAGGTGCTGGCCCACGCCAGCGGCCTGCTGTCGCGGCCCGACCAGTTCTCCCGCCACGTGCTCAACGTGCTGGAGACCCACGAGGTCTCGGACGACTTCGAGATCCCCCTGGCCGACGGCCGCCTGATCACCCAGCTCAACTATCCGGTGCGCGACCAGGACGGGCGGCTCATCGGCCACCTCTGGATCCACGAGGACGTCACCCGTGAACGGCAGACGGCCGACCAGCTCGCCTATCTGGCGGAGCGGGACGCCCTGACCGGCCTCTACAACCGCCACCGCTTCCAGCAGGAGCTGGCCCGCATGGTGGCCGACTGCGAACGCGGCGGCCACAGGGGCGCCCTGCTGTTCTTCGACCTGGACGAGTTCAAGGTGATCAACGACAGCTTTGGCCACCGCGCCGGGGACGCCCTGCTGATCCGGGTGGCGGGGGAGGTGAGCGCCCTGGTGCGACGCAACGAGGTGCTCGCCCGCCTGGGCGGCGACGAGTTCGCACTGCTGGTGCCCAATGCCCACGAGGAGGAGATCGTCCAGCTGGCAGAGCGCATCGTGCGGGCGGTGGCCGCCATCCCGTTCCGCTTCGAGGGGCAGAACCTGCGTCTGACCAGCAGCCTGGGCATCGCTCTGTACCCCACCCACGCCATCGACGCCGACCAGCTGGTGGCCCACGCCGACGCCGCCATGTACCAGTCCAAGCAGGCCGGCAAGAACACCTGGCGCGTTTACCGCGCCGACCTGGACACCACCCGCTCCATGGTCGCCCACCTGACCTGGAACGACCGCATCGCCCATGCCCTGGAAAACGGCCTGTTGCGCCTGCACTTCCAGGGCATCTATGCCGCGGACGGCCGAACCCTCACCCACCTGGAGGCCCTGGTGCGCATGGTGGACGAGCAGAACCCGGCCGAGTTGATCATGCCCGGACGCTTCATCCCGGTGGCGGAGAAGAACGGCAAGGTGCTGGACATCGACCGCTGGGTGCTGGCCGAATCCATCCGCCGGCTGCGCGACCACGCCGGCATGCCGCCGGTGGCGGTGAACATCTCCGGCCGCTCCTTCGACGACCCCAGCCTGCCGCAGTACATCGCCGACCTGCTGCGCGAACACGGCGTCGCCCCGCACCGCCTGATGGTGGAGCTCACCGAGACCAGCGCGGTGACCGACCTGGCCGACGCGCAGCGCTTCATCGAGGCCCTGCGGGCCACCGGCTGCGGCACCTGCCTGGACGACTTCGGCAGCGGCTTCTCCTCCTTCGCCTACCTGAAGCACCTGCAGGTGGACACGGTGAAGATCGACGGCCTGTTCATCCGCAACCTGCCCGCCGACCGGGACAACCAGGTGTTCGTCAAGGCGATCGTCGACGTGGCGCGCGGCATGGGCAAGCGGACCATCGCCGAGTTCGTCGAGGACGCACGCACCCTGGACATGCTGCGCGACTACGGCGTGGACATGGTGCAGGGCTATCACCTGGACACGCCGCGGGCGGACCACCCCGGGCTGGCCGGCGCGCGGACATGAAAAAGGCCCGGCGCGCGCCGGGCCCTGGCGCCGCGGCAGGCGCCGCTATTCGATCCGGACCGCCTGGCGCCTGGCCTCGGCCTTCTTGGGCAGGACCAGTTCCAGCACGCCGTCCCTGAAGCTGGCCTTGGCCTGCGAGGCGTCCACCTCGGCGGGCAGCGCCACGGTGCGGGAGAAACTGCCGCGCGAGATCTCGCAGCGGTGGTAGTCGCCCTTCTCTTCCTTCTCCTCGTGGCGGGTCTCGCCCTTGATGGTGACGGTATTGCCGCTCACCGACACGTCCAGATCCTTCTTGTCCACGCCGGGAACCTCGGCCTTCACCACCACCTCGTCATGGCGGTCGATGACGTCCACCTTGGGCAGACGCAACTCCATGCGCCGGGCAACCTCCGGCATCGCCGGCCATTCCCAGCGCCGCAGCCAGCCGCGCGGGAAGTATTCATCCATCAACCGTTCCATCTCCTCGAAGGGGCTCGCCCAGCGGGACGGGGCGGCCTTCTCCAGCTCGCCACCCGCCTTCTTCACCTCGACGGATTGGCCTGGCTCGGGCTTGCGGCTTTCCTCGGACATCGTGCACCTCCTTTCTGTTATGGCGACCTCTCACTACCTGTTTAGTCCCCCCGCGCCCCATTTCAAGCTGATCAAGCTGACGTCGCCCCCCGCTCGGCGGCCATCGCCCCGGCCAGGCTGCTCGCCGCCTCGCCGGCCCCCCAGTCCTCCAGGTCGCGGGACAGCTTGCGCCGCCAGTTGGGGTGCTCGTCCACCGTGCCCGGCAGGTTGGCCTGCTCCGTCTCGCCCAGCAGGTCCTCCGCCTGCACCAGCATGACGCGGGCGCGGCTGCGGGCCAGGTAGCGGTGGATGGCCAGGGCCAGTTCGGGGCTCAGCGCGGGCACCTCCTCCGGGCGCCCGCTGATGCCCCGCGGCAGCAACCCTTCACCATGCAAGGCCCGCAGCAGCCGCTCGCGGTCGGCGCCGCGGTCGGCGATCTGCGCCTCGCGCTGCGCCGCGGTGGGGAACAGAGCGAGCCGGGCGCGCAGCGCCAAGTCGCCGCCGCGCCAGAAGCCCGCCAGGGTGGGCAGGTCGTGGGTGCTGGCGGCCACCAGGACCTCGCGCTCGATCTCGCCGGGCGCCGTGTAGGCCTGGTCCGTGTCCCAGCGCTTCTCGAAATAGAACAGCCGATAGGCCAGGATGCCCATCTCGCCCATCGCCTGGCGCATCTCCGGGGGCACCGTGCCGAGGTCCTCGCCGATCACCAGGCAGCGGTTGCGCCGGCTCTCCAGGGCCAGGATGCCGAGCAGGTCGCGCAGCGGGTAGGCGACGTACACGCCCTGGTCGGCCTTGCACTCCGGCGGCACCCAGTACAGCCGCATCAGGCCCATGACGTGGTCGATCCGCAGCGCCCCGGCGGCGCGCATGTTGGCGCGCAGCATGCGGATGAACGGGCCGTAGGCGGCCGCCCGCAGGCGGTGCGGGATGAGCGGCGGCAGGCCCCAGTCCTGGCCGTGCAGGTTGAAGTCGTCCGGCGGCGCGCCGACGCTCGCCTCGAAGGCGTACAGGTCGCGGTGCATCCAGGTCTCGGCGCCGCCCCGGTCGACGCCCACCGCCAGATCCTGGTAGAGGCCGATGCCGAGGCCCAGTTCGTCGGCCCGGGCCGCCGCGCCGGCCAGCTGGCCGGCGGCCAGCCATTGCAGGTATTGCTGATACTCGACCCGCTCCGCGTGGGCCTCGGCCCAGGCCCGCACCGTCGGCCCGCGCGGGTCGTGGTACTCGGCCGACCAGGCCGGCCAGCCCCAGACGGCGGCGTCGCGGCCGTGGAAATGGGCCTGCAGGGCCTCGAACAGGGCCAGGTGGTAGAGGTCGTCGCCCTGTTCGGCCTGGAAGCGGCGAAAGTCCCGCCCCCGCTCCGTGTCGTGCTCCAGGTGGCGGGCGCGGAAGCAGCGCCAGAGCTTCTCCAGGACGCGGTACTTGGCGGCCGCCACGCGCACGTAGTCCACCTGGGGAGCGTCGCGCAGCGCCCGCAGGCGCGCCTTGAAGGCGGCGCCGGCGACCGCCTTGCGCGCCTCCGGGCAGGCGTGGAAGTCCGGCACCGCCTCGACGTCCAGGTACAGCACGTTGAGGAACTGCCGGCTCGACGGGCTGTAGGGGCTGCAGTGCGACGGGTTGTGCGGATAGAGGGCGTGCAGGGGATTCACCCCCACCAACGCGGCGCCGTGACCGGCGGCCCACTCGACCAGGGCTTTCAGGTCGGTGTAGTCGCCCATGCCCCAGTTGCGCGCCGAGCGCACGCCATAGAGCTGGGCGCTGAGGCCCCAGACGCGGCGATCGTCGGCCAGCGCCGGGGGCCGATGGCAGGTCGGCGGGCAGACGATCAGCGCCATCGACGCCGGGGCCAGACCCTCCAGCTCGACCTCCAGGCGGTGATAGCCGAGGGCCTCGATCTCCGGCAGGGGCAGGGCCAGGGCGAGGTATTCGCCATCGTCCAGGCGGGCCCGCTCGATGACCTCCAGCGCGTCGGTCCGGAGTGTCCCTTCCCGGCCGCCGCCCTCCTCCAGGGTCAGGCGCCAGCGGCCCGCGCGGCCCAGGTCGCGGGCGGCCAGGCGCAGGCCGACCGGATCGGCGGCGCCGCCGCGGGTGACCACCCGCACCGGCGGCAGCAACTCGCGCCAGGGCGCCGCTTCCCATGCCGCCAGGCTCGCCCGGGTGGCGGCCTCGTCCTGGCAGGCGATGCCCATCGCGGCGAGCAGCGCGCGCTGGATCTCCGGGGTGGCGACGTGCTCGTGGCCCCAGATGTCCCGGTAGCCGGGCTGGATGCCGGCGCGTTCGGCCAGGCGGTGGATGGGATCGGACATCGATGCCTCGTGAGGGTGGGAGAGGGGGGGTTTCATGGCGGATTCATCGCCCGACGCCCGACGGGCCCTCCGCCTGCCGGGCGGGCCTCGCCCTGGGGCGCGTGAGCAGGGCCAGGGCGCGTCCCTGGAGGGGGTACTCGCCGCCCGGGGCATAGCGGCCGTCGGTGTCCAGGCCACCCTCGAAGGCGGTGTCCAGCAGGCAGAACCAGTCGTCCTGGCGACCATAGTCGGGCATCAGGAAGGGGATGGGGTCGTGGTGGGCGTTGATCAGCAGCAGGAAGTCGTCGTCCCGCACCAGGCAGCCCCGGTCGTCCCGCTCGTCCAATTCGGCGCCGGACAGGTAGACGCCCAGGCTGCGGGCGAAGTGCTGGTTCCATTCCTCGTCGGTCATCTCCCGGCCGTCCGGGTTCAGCCAGGCGATGTCCTTGATGCCCTCGCCGTGGATGGGGCGGCCCTGGAAGAACTTGCGGCGGTGGAAGATGGGGTGCTCCCGGCGCAGGTTGAGCATGCGCCGGGTGAAGTCCAGGAAGGCCTGGTCCTCGGCGTCCAGGTCCCAGTTCAGCCAGCTCACCTCGTTGTCCTGGCAGTAGGCGTTGTTGTTGCCGCCCTGGCTGTGGCCCAGCTCGTCGCCGGCGCGCAGCATCGGCACCCCCTGGGAGAGGATCAGGCTGGCCAGCAGGTTGCGCTTCTGCCGGGCCCGCAGGGCGCGGATCTCCGCGTCGTCCGTGGCGCCCTCGACGCCGCAGTTCCAGCTGCGGTTGTGGTTCTCGCCGTCGCGGTTGTCCTCGCCGTTGGCCCGGTTGTGCTTCTCGTTGTAGGCGACCAAATCGGCGAGGGAGAAGCCGTCGTGGCAGGTGACGAAGTTGATGCTGGCGTAGGGGCGGCGGCCGCTGTGGCCGTACAGGTCGGAGGAGCCGGTCAGCCGGCTGGCCAGCTCGCCGATCAGGCCGCCCTCGCCGGTCCAGAAGGCGCGCACCGAGTCCCGGTACTTGCCGTTCCACTCGGTCCAGCCGACCGGGAAGTTGCCCACCTGGTAGCCCCCCTCGCCCAGGTCCCAGGGCTCGGCGATGAGCTTGACCTGGGAGATGACCGGGTCCTGGTGGATGATGTCCAGGAAGGCGCCCAGCTTGTCCACCGCGTGCAGCTCGCGGGCGAGCGCGCTGGCCAGGTCGAAGCGGAAGCCGTCGACGCGCATCTCCTGCACCCAGTAGCGCAGGGAGTCCATGATCAACTGCAGCACGCGCGGGTGCATCATGTTCAGGGTGTTGCCGCAACCGGTGTAGTCGAGGTAGTAGCGCGGGTCCGCCGCCAGGCGATAGTAGGCGGCGTTGTCGATGCCGCGGAAGGACAGCGTGGGGCCCAGCTGGTTGCCCTCGGCGGTGTGGTTGTAGACCACGTCCAGGATCACCTCCATGCCATGGGCGTGGAAGGTCTTCACCATGGTCTTGAACTCGCGGATGGAGCCGGTCGGGGCATAGCGGAAGTCGGGCGCGAAATAGCCGATGGAGTTGTAGCCCCAGTAGTTCCTAAGGCCCAGCTCCAGCAGGCGGCGATCGTCGACGAAGGCGTGCACCGGCATCAGCTCCACGGCGGTGACCCCCAGGCGCTTGAGGTGCCCGATCACCGGCTCGCTGGCCAGGCCGGCGTAGGTGCCGCGCAGCTGGGGCGGGATGCGGGGGTGCAGCCGGGTCATGCCCTTGACGTGCAGCTCATAGATCACCGTCTCGTGCCAGGGGACGTCCGGTGGCCAGTCGTCGCCCCAATCGAAGGCCGGATCCACCACCCGGCACTTGGGCATGCCCGAGGCGCTGTCGCGCCGGTCGTAGGACAGGTCGCCGCGCCGGCTGCCCAGGCGGTAGCCGAAATGGGCGTCGGACCAGCGGATGCCGCCCTGGATGGCCTTGGCGTAGGGATCCAGGAGCAGCTTGTTGGGATTGAAGCGGTGGCCGTCCTCCGGCCGATAGGGGCCGAACACCCGGTAGCCGTAGAGCAGGCCGGGCCGGGCCTGGGGCAGATAGCAGTGGAATACCTGGTCGGTGCGCTCCTGCATCAGGATGCGCTCCACCTCGCGGCGGCCCTTGGGGTCGAACAGGCACAGCTCCACCCCTTCGGCGTGCTGGGAAAACAGGGCGAAGTTCACGCCCTCCCCGTCCCAGGTCGCCCCCAGGGGATAGGGGCGACCGGGCCAGACCGCGTAGGGCTGCGGCACTAGGCGTCCTGGCTGAAGGAGGTGCGATCCATCTCGTAGGGCTGCGCCTCGGGAATGATCACGATGCCCGCCTCGGTGAGCTTGTAGCGCGCCGCGTCGGCGGCGGCGTCGAAGCCGATGCGGCTGTTCGCCTCGATGACGTTGTAGCGGTCGACGATCACCCGCTTGAGCTTCGCGCCGGCCTTGATGGTCACGTTGTCCATGACGATGCAGCCGTCCAGCTCGGCGCCCGGCTCCAGCACCACCTCCCGGCGCAGCAGGGAATTCCGCACCGTGGCCCCGTTGAGCAGGCAGCCGGCGCTGACGATGCTGTTGTCCAGGCGGCTGTCCAGGAACTTGGCCACCGGCCCCTGGTAGTTGCTGGAGAAGATCGGCCACTGGGCGTTGAACACGTCGAAGCGCGGCGTCAGGCCGAGCACGTCCATGTGCGCCTCGTAATAGGCGTCGAGCGTCCCCACGTCGCGCCAGTAACCCTGCTCCTCGTAGGCGCGCACGCCGGGCACCCGGTTCTGGCCGAAGTCGTAGGCGTACAGCCTGCCGCCCTCGATCATGCGCGGCAGGACGTGCTTGCCGAAGTCGTTCTCGCCGCGCGCGTGGGTCTCTTCCAGGGCCTGGACCAGCACCTCGGCGTCGAACAGGTAGTTGCCCATGGAGGCATAGGCGCGGCTCGGATCGGTGGCCATGGCCGGCGGGTTGGTCGGCTTCTCCAGGAAGCCGCGGATGCAGCAGCGGTCGTCGGCGTCGATGATGCCGAAGGCGGAGGCGTCCTTGAGGGGCACCGGCAGGGCCGCCACCGTGGCCTGCGCCCCCCGGTCGAGATGGAAGTCCACCATCTGGCGCACGTCCATGCGGTAGATGTGGTCGGCGCCGAACACCAGCACCAGGTCCGGCTTGTGCTGGCGGATCAGGTTGAGGTTCTGGTGCACGGCGTCGGCGGTGCCCTGGAACCACATCTGACCGCGCCGCATCTGCGGCGGCACCACGGTGATGAAGTGCTCCGGCAGGATGGGCGGCAGCACCCAGGCCTTGCGCACGTGCTCGATGAGGGACTGGGACTTGTACTGCACCAGCAGGTAGATGGAGTGGACGCCCGAGTTGATCAGGTTGGACAGCACGAAGTCCACGATGCGGTAACGCGACCCGAACGGGACCGAGGGCTTGGAGCGCTCCGCGGTGAGGGGATGCAGCCGGCTGCCCTCGCCGCCCGCCATGACGATGGCCAGCACCTTGGGCTTGAGTTTACGCATGGTCATACCTCCAGCAGATCGGCCCGGTCCGGCCGGAGCAGGTCCCCGGTCGGGCCCGTGGGGCCAGTTCGAAACTCGTTTCGCGCGCCGCGGGGGGGCGGGCCGGCAGCGACATGCTCAGGCCTCCGGACTGGCGAACAGGCGGATCGCCAGGGGCGGCAGGTCGATCCACTCCGGGCTGGGCGGGCCGGGCAGCAGCTCGCGCATGTCCTCCGGCCGGCAGCCGAGCACGCGGGCGGCATCCGCCGCGCCATAGCAGTGCCCGGCATGGGCGTCGGGATTGATCAGGGTCAGCACCCGGCCGGGGGCGCGCACGCCCGAGCGCAGCAGGGCGACCACCGGGTCGTGGGGCGGCGTCAGGGCGGTCTGGGGCCCCTCCTCGTTGAGCAGGCGCACCCGCGCCTTCATGCGGTTGACCTCGGCGACGAAGCCGCTCAGGTCGAACTGGGGCGACTCCCAGTGCTCCGGGCGGGTGTGCACCACGTGCGGCCGCCCGCGGAAACCATACTCGTAGCCCATGGTCAGCATCACGCCGCTGGAGAAGGCCGCCGCGAACAGGTAGCGCAGCCGGGAAGCGCGCCCCGCCCGGTTGTCGCCGTTCCATTCCGCCGCCAGGCGCTCGGTGTCGTGGCTTTCCGGGAAGGCGACGGAGGGGGCGATGGCGCGGAAGCGCTCGTACTGCTCCAGCAGCCAGGGGGCGCGGAAGTCCCACCACTTGCTGGAGTTGAACAGGTAGTCGAAGCCGGCCGACTGCAGCTGGGTGACCTCCTCCGGCTGGCAGCCCAGGGTCTCGGCGAAAAAGCGCACCTCGCCGTTGACCCGCCGGGCGGCCGGGATGAGCTCGCCCCACACGTCGCCCGGCACCTTGTAGGCGGCGTCGCCGCGGAAGCCGTCGAAGCCCAGTCCGGCGTAGTGGGCGACCAGGTCGCGCCAGTAGCCGATCAGGCCGGCGCGGTCGGCGCTGTGGGCGTAGTCGATCTCCGCCAGGTCGACCCACACGGTGCGCCTGGCGACGTTGTCCGGCTCGGCGGGGTCGGCGGCGTAGGGCGAGCGCACCGAGCCGTCCGGCTCGCGGGCGTACCAGGCGGGATGCTCCGCCACCAGGTGGGAATCCTGGGCGGTGTGGTTGATGACCAGGTCCATCATGACGCGCAGGCCCAGCCGGTGGGCGGCGTCCGTGAAGCGGGCCAGCAGGGTAGTGGCGGGCTCCGGGCTGTCGCCCTGGAACAGGGGGTGCAGGCGGTAGTAGTCCTTCACCGCATAGAGGCTGCCGGACTGGCCGGGATAGTGGAAGGGGTTGACGAACACCCAGTCGAAGCCCATGTCCGCGACGCGGGGCAGGTGCCGTTCCCACTCCGCGACGGGGCCCGCCAGCAGGGGGAACAGATTGTAGATTCTCGGGGCAGGGCTCATTTATCTTGTCCGGAGACTATATTAATCCTAGATGGTTCTTCCCACCTCACTTGGAGGTCACTCATGAACCCCCGCGAGGAATTGCAGAAGCTGCTCGACGGGCTGGCCACCCAGCGCGACGAACTGATCGTCCAGGCCCATCTGGCCCGGCTGGAGGCCGAGGGCGAATGGAGCGAGCTGGAGGCCAAGCTCGACCTGCTGCGCGGCAAGGCCGCCCAGGCGGCGGAGGTGGCCGAGGACGCCGCCGGCGACGTGGCCGCGGCGGCCAGGCTGCTGGGCGAGGAGATCGCCAAGGGCTACGAGCGGCTGCGCAGGCTGTTCTAGGTCCACGCCGGCGTCAGGCCGGCCCGCCGCCCTGCACCTTCACCCGCAGGGCCGGCGCCGTGCCGTCCTTGGCGTGGCCCGGATAGAGGGTAAGGTGGGGATAGGGGATCTCGATGCCGCTCGCGTCGAAGGCCTGCTTGAGGCGCTTGAGGAAGGCGCGGCGCACGTTCCACTGTTCCAGGGGCACCACCTTGAAGCGGCAGCGGATGGTCACCGCCGAATCGGCCCAGTTCTCCACCCCCAGCAGTTCGATGTCCTCCAGGATGCGGGGCCCGAACGACGCGTCCTGGCGCAAGGCCGCCCCGGTCTCCAGGATGACCTCGAAGACCTCGTCGAGGTCCTCCCGGTAGGCGACGCCGACGTCCATCACGGCAAAGGAATACTCCAGGGTCATGTTGCTGACCTTGTCGATCATGCCGGTGGGGATGAAGTGCACGCTGCCGTCGAAGCCGCGCAGGCGCACGTTGCGCAGGGTCACCTCCTCGACGTGGCCGCGCTCGCCGGCGACGGCGACGAAGTCGCCGACCCGGATCTGATTCTCCAGCAGGATGAAGAAGCCGGACAGGAAGTCCTTCACCAGGCTCTGGGCGCCGAAGCCCACCGCCACGCCCACCACCCCGGCGGCGCCGAGGATGGGGGCGATGGAGATGCCCAGGTTGGACAGCACCAGCATGACCACCACGGCGATCAGCAGCACGTTGACCAGATAGCGCACCACCCGCGACAGGGTGGCCACCCGGCGGCGCCCCTCGGGGTCGTCGGCGCGGGCGATGGCGAAGCGCTCGAAGGTGGTGATCAGGCGGCGGATGAGCAGCATCGCCCCCCAGGCGAGGAGGAGGATGAGCAGGATCTTCATGCCGTTCTCCACGTAGGGGATGAATTCGTGATCCACGGCGATGCCGAGCTTGGCGAGCAGACTGTTCATGGGCGGACTGTCCTGTATGCCTTCCTCAAGTCTGCCCGCCCCCGCAAGCGGGGGAGGGCCGGGGCGGGGGCGGGCGGGTTAAAATGCGGTCACTGACCAGACGCCATTATCCCAATGCTCATCGCAAACGGCATCACCATGCAGTTCGGGGCCAAGCCCCTGTTCGAGAACGTCAACGTGAAGTTCGGCGACGGCAACCGCTACGGCCTGATCGGCGCCAACGGCTGCGGCAAGTCCACCTTCATGAAGATCCTCGCCGGCACCCTGGAGCCGTCCGCCGGCAACATTGCCCTCGACCCGGGCGAGCGCATGGCCTTCCTGCGCCAGGACCAGTTCGCCTACGAGGACATGCGCGTGCTGGACGTGGTGCTGATGGGCCACGCCGAGATGTGGTCGATCATGCGCGAGAAGGACGCCATCTACGCCAACCCCGAGGCCACCGAGGCCGACTACATGCACGCCGCCGAGCTGGAGGCGAAGTTCGGCGAGATGGGCGGCTACGACGCCGAGGCGCGCGCCGGGCAACTCCTGCTCGGCCTGGACATCGCCACCGACAGGCACGACGGCCCGATGCGCGAGGTGGCGCCGGGCTGGAAGCTCAGGGTGCTGCTCGCCCAGGCCCTGTTCGCCGACCCGGACATCCTGCTGCTCGACGAACCGACCAACAACCTGGACATCAACACCATCCGCTGGCTGGAGAACGTGCTCAACGAGCGCAACTCCACCATGATCATCATCTCCCACGACCGCCACTTCCTGAACCAGGTCTGCACCCACATGGCCGACCTGGACTACGGCACCATCACCGTCTATCCGGGCAACTACGACGACTACATGGAGGCCAGCACCGCCGCGCGCGCCCGCCAGGCCGCCGCCACCGCCAAGAGCAAGGAGCGCATCGCCGAGCTGGAGGAGTTCGTGCGCCGCTTCGCCGCGCACAAGGCCAAGGCGCGCCAGGCCACCAGCCGCAAGAAGCAGATCGAGAAGCTGCGCGTCGAGGACGTCAAGCCCTCGTCGCGGCAGTACCCCTGGATCCGCTTCGAGTACGACCTCAAGGAAAAGCTGCACCGCGCCGCCTGCGAGGTGGAGGGCCTCAGCTTCGGCTACGCGCCCGGCCGGCCGGTTATCCGCAACCTCGCCGCGCACATCGCCGCCGGCGACAAGGTGGCGGTGATCGGCGAGAACGGGGTCGGCAAGACCACCCTGCTGCGCCTGCTGGTGGGCGAGCTCAGCCCCCAGGCCGGCACCATGCAATGGGCGGAGAAGGCCAAGCTGGGCTATTTCGCCCAGGACCACTCCGCCGACTTCGACTGCGATGATTCCCTGGTCGATTGGATCTCGGTCTGGGTCAAGGCCGGCGGCTACGAGGGCGAGGACGTCATCACCCTGATCCGCGGCACCCTGGGCCGGCTGCTGTTCTCCGGCGACGAGGTGAAGAAACCGGTGCGGGTGATCTCCGGCGGCGAGCAGGGCCGCATGCTGTTCGGCAAGCTGATGCTGATGCGCACCAACGTGCTGGTGATGGACGAACCGACCAACCACATGGACATGGAGTCGATCGAGTCGCTCAACACCGCGCTGGAAAAATTCGACGGCACGCTGATTTTCGTCTCCCACGACCGGGAGTTTGTCTCCTCCCTGGCCAACAAGATCATCGAACTCAAACTGGACGGCAGCCATGTGGTCTACGACGGCACCTACGACGAATACCTGCACAGCCAGGGCATCGAGTAAAAAGCTCACGCTGCTGGGCGCCGGGCTGGCCCTGCTGCTGGCCGGCTGCGTGAACGACTCGGCCACCTACCTGATCGACGACGGCGAGGAGCACGGCATCACCCTGCTGCGCGCCCAGGACTGGTTCTGGCAGGGCACCGTCCGCCTGTCCATCGTCGCCACCCGCATGCCCGACTGCCGCGGCGGACTGGACGTCGAGGACGTCCCCGTGGACGTCAGCCCCGAGCTCTACCAGGCCCCGCCGGGCTATGCCGAGCCGATCCACATCCTCAAGGTGGGCGAGCGCCACTTCGCCGTCAGCACCGCCAGCTGCCGGGTGCAGGAATTCCAGGAACGGCCGCAGGACCTCGGCACCCGGGTGGGCAGCTTCGCGGTCACCGACGGGCGGCTCGCGTTCAAGCGCTAGTCGGCATGCGCCTCCTCGCGGCCCTGGCCGTCGCCGCGCTGGCCTGCACGGGCGCCCACGCGGAGGACGCGGACCTGGCGGGGCTGTTCGAGGCCATGGGCCTGCGCGGCACGATGGTCCTGTCCAGGCTCGAGGGCGGGCCCGAATTCATCCATGACGCGGCCCGCGCCGCCACCCCCCTGCCGCCCGCGTCCACCTTCAAGATCTTCAACGCCCTCATCGCCCTGGAGGAGGGCGTGATCACCGGCCCCGACGAGGTCCTGGTCTGGGACGGCCGCGTGCGCGAACTGCCCGATTGGAACCGGGATCATGACCTGGCGAGCGCCTACCGGGTCTCCTGCGTCTGGTGCTATCAGGAGCTGGCGCGCAGGATCGGCGCGGAACGGTATCGCGTCCACCTGAGGACGGCGGGCTACGGCCGCCTCTCGGAGCCCTTCGACGCCACCAACTTCTGGCTGGACGGCAGCCTGCTGGTCAGCGCCCGCGATCAGGTCGGATTGCTGCGGCGCATCATCGAGCGCGCCCTGCCCTACCGGGAGGCCTCGTACGCTGCCCTGCGCGACCTGATGGTCGTGGAGCGCAACGACCAGTACACGATGCGGGCCAAGACGGGCTGGGCCGCGCGCACCACGCCGCAGCTCGGCTGGTATGTCGGCTATGTGGAAAAGCCGGACGTGGTCTGGATCTTCGCCACCAACATCGACCTGCGCGACGAGGCCGACCTGCCCCTGCGCCGGGAGCTGACCCTGCGCGGCCTGCGGGCGAAGGGCATCATCCGCTAACCGATCGGGAAGGCGGCCGCGCCTACAGCCGCCCCGACCGATCTCCCCGCGCGAAGCCGAGCAGCGGCTCCGCCGTCCCCCGCCCCAGGGCGATCACCTTGAACAGCTCGCCCATCTCGGAGGGTTGCAGCAGCTTCTGGGCGGCTGCGGCGGCCTTGAAATAATCCGGCGTGCCGGGCCCGATTCCGCCCAGCAGGTCGAGCAGGCCGCAGTTCATCAGGAACTGCGCCTGGCCGGCGTAGCCCAGCAATTCCAGGCCGGCCGCCACACCCGCCTCGGCCACCGCCGTGAAGTCGACGTGGGCGGTGAGGTCGGTGAGGCCGGGCAGGGAGAAGGGGTCGGCGTGGGCGCGGTGGCGGTAGTGGCACATCAGGGTGCCCGCCGCGCGCTGCGGGTGGTAGTACTCGGCGCGCGGGAAGCCGTAGTCCAGGAACAGCAGCGCGCCGCGCTCCAGCATCGCGGCCAGGCTGGCGACCAGGGCGGCGGCCGCCGGACAGACCTCGCTGACGTAGTCCGGCCCCGCCGCCGGCAGCCGCGCGACCGTCTCCCGCAGGCCGGCGTCGGCGATCGGCCGGTCCGCCCAGGCGAAGGTCTCGCCGTCGACCGCCACCCCCCGCTCCAGCGCGCCCGCCCCCGTCCAGTGCACGAGGTGGACGGGCAGGGCGTCGAGCACCTCGTTGCCCAGCACCAGGCCGGCGTGACGCTCGGGCAGCTGGTCCAGCCAGACGAGGCGGGGCAGCAGCTCGGGCGCCTCGGCCGCGAACAGGGCACGCTGGCGCGCGCGCAGGTCGGCGCTCACCTCCAGCAGGCGATAGCAATCCGGTAGCTGTCCCAGCCCCTCCAGGGCGCGCAGCAGGTCCACGGCCAGGCGGCCGCTGCCCGGCCCCAGCTCGAGGATGTCGCCGCCGGTCGCGGCGAGGACCTGGGCGGCTTGCCGGGCCAGGGCCCGGCCGAACAGGGGGGTCATCTCCGGCGCGGTGACGAAGTCGCCGGTCGGGCCGAACTTGCCGGCGCCGGCGCTGTAGTAGCCGAGGCCCGGCGCGTAGAGGGCCAGTTCCATGTAGCGCGCGAACGAGATCCAGCCGCCGGCCGCGGCGATCTCGGCGCGGATGAGCCGCGCCAGCGCCTGGCTGTGGGCGAGGGCGTCGGCGTCGGGCGGCGGCAGGTCGGCATGGGCGGACATGCGCGCATGATACCGGGTAGCGCCGCCCGGCCGCGCCGGCGTGACGCCGGCGCGCCGTTCTCGACTATCATCCGGCCTGCAGAACCATGCCCCTTGATCCGCCGACTGGAGGAGACCACATGAGCGATCAGCCCTGCCACCCCGCCACCCGCTGCGTCAAGCTGGACCGCATGCTGACCAGCCTGGCCCGCGACTTCCCGCCCTTCAACCAGCTGTCGCCCGAACGCCTCGGCGAGGTGCTCAACGTGGTGCGCCTGGTCGAGATGCGCCCCGGCGAGCTGCTGCAGATGCCCGGCGGCCGCGACAGCGACTACCTGTTCGTGCTCGAGGGACGCCTGGAGCTGATCAAGAACGGCGTCATCCGCACCCTGATCGCCGCCCAGGACACCCACAAGCGGCCGGTGATGCTGGCCGCCGCGCCCAACACCTCGACCCTGCTGGCGCGCGAGCCGAGCATCATCTGCCACGCCGACCGGCAGATGCTCGACGACCTGATCTCCTGGGACGCGGTGGTGCACGACCACCCCGAGACCGGCGACCAGGTGCGCGAGCGCATGGAGCAGGTGCGCAACTCCCTGGTCTTCCGGCGCCTGCCCTGGGAGGCGGTGGAGGCGGCCTTCGAGCGCATGCGCCCGGTGGCGGTCAAGGCGGGCGACACGGTGGTGCAGCAGGGCGAGCAGGGCGACGCCTTCTACATCATCACCTCCGGCCGCGCCGAGGTCTGGCAGAAGCTGATGTCCGACGAGCCGCAGAAGATCGCCGAGATCGGCGAGGGCGACGCCTTCGGCTGCGAGGCCCTGATCTCCGGCAAGACGCGCAGCGAGACGGTGCGCATGCTGGAGGACGGTACCCTGCTCACCCTGGGCAAGGAGGACTTCGACTGGCTGATCGGCAAGCAGATGATCAAGTCCATCCATCCCAAGGTGGCGCGCACCATGATGGAGACCGGCTACAAGTTCGTCGACGTGCGCTACCCGGAGGAGTTCGAGTACAACCACATCCCCGGCGCCACGCTGATCCCGCTGTTCGAGCTGCGCCACCGCATGCAGGAGCTGGACCCCAAGGACCGCTACATCATCTACTGCCAGTCCGGCAGCCGCAGCGCCGTGGCCGCCCTGCGCCTGTCGCAGGCCGGCTACGACGTGCAGACCCTGGAGGGCGGCATGCGCGAGTGGACCTACGAGACCGAAAGCCTGGAGGAGGCCTGAGCGGGCCATGAGCGGCGCGGCCATGCGCGTCGCCATCCTGGGCGCCGGGCCGGCCGGCATGTCGTGCGCCAACGCCTGCCTGTCCTTCGGCCTGGAGCCGGTGGTGGTGGAACGGGCCGACCACGTCGGCGGGGCGCAGCGCAGCAACTTCCACCCCAACCTGTGGCTGCTGGGCGCGCCGGAGGAATCCGGCGAGGCGATGACCCAGCGCATGGCGGCGCACTTCCTGGACCTGCCGCTCACCCTGCGCACGGGCGTCGAGGTGACAGCACTGGCGCGGGCGGACGGCGCCTTCCGCCTGCGCCTGGCCACCCCCGAAGGTGAGCGCGAGGAGGTCGTCCAGGCCGTCGTCCTGGCCATGGGCATGCGCCCGCGCGCCACGCCCGAGCTGGAGGCCCTGGCGGCCCGCTCGCCGCGGGTGATCATCGGCCCCCTGTCGGACACCATACGCGACGGCATCCGGGGCGCCCGGGTGCTGATCCTGGGCGGCGGCGACAACGCCGCCGACCACGCCCTGTTCCTCGCCGAGCGGGGCAACACGGCGCGGGTCTGCGCGCGCGCCGCCTTCTCCGCCCGCCGCTCCATGCTGGACGCCTGCGCCGAGCGGGAGGAGATCGAGCTGCGCGACCACTGCGTGCCCGACCGTGTCGAGGTGGGGGCGGATGCCTTGCGCGTCAGCTGGGGGCGGGTGACGGTGCGCTACGACTGGCTGCTGGTGATGTACGGCTACCGGCCCAACACCGACGCGCTGGACCGCTTCGAGCCCGACCTGCGCCCGGCGCTGACCGCCGGCGGCCACGTCCGCGTGGACGGCTGGCAGCGCACCTCAGTGGCCGGCCTGTACGCCGCCGGCGACCTGACCGACAGCGTGCAGCCCAGTGTCGCCACCGCCATCGCCCAGGGCCTGGCCGCGGCCCGGGCCATCGAGCGGGACTCCCGCGGCCGCTGACGCCGCCTCGCCGGGCCCGTACTCGGGCAGCCAGGCGGCGAGCCGCGCGCGCACCTCCGCGTCGCTGGCCGACGGCGTGGCGGCGATCCAGTCGAGGATCTCCCGCATCCGCCGCGAATCCGCCGCCCGGGCGCGCGCCACGCGCA
Source organism: Thiobacillaceae bacterium (assembly GCA_025458005.1). GTDB lineage: Bacteria > Pseudomonadota > Gammaproteobacteria > Burkholderiales > Thiobacillaceae > JALOTG01. The sequence goes on along the minus strand of JALOTG010000015.1, from coordinate 108 downwards.
GCTTGGGGTGCGGCGTCGGCAGGGTGCTTTCCTCGTCGGCGAGCAGCTCCTCGTAGAGTTTCTCGCCGGGGCGCAGGCCGGTGTAGACGATGCCCACCTCCTCCTCGG
>JALOTG010000308.1 GCA_025458005.1 Thiobacillaceae bacterium | reverse complement strand
TCAAAGAACTTCTGCGGGATCTCGGCGGCTTGGCTGGCGGCCCGCAGCGCCTGGCGCTTGAGCCAGGTGGAGAGCTTGCGCAAAGCCCTGGACATGGCCCGTTCGCTGGCCTGCGGCAGGCGCCCGATCGCCGCGGCAACCCGGTTCAGGCTGCCCTTGGTGTCGATGGTGATGGCCAGCGCGGCGCCGGAGGGTGCACTCATCGCCACTGCCTCCACTCCGGCCGCGGCTGCGGCTCAGCACCGGGCCGCATCAGCTCCACGCGGGTCATGCCGGCCCCGTCCGGGTCCAGGCGCACGACCAGGTAGTCGATGCCGCGCAGGCCGACGCTGGCCCCTTCCAGGAGCCCGGCGGCATCCTCCGTGCGCAGCCAGAGGATGGGTTGGGCCTGGTGGTCCAGTCCCAACCGCGCGCCGACCTCGGAGCCCTGCGACCGCGACTCGAAGGGCATGCCCTCCAGGTCGAGGATGCCGGACACGGTGCCGGTGGCAAGCTCCACCGGCTCGCCGAAACGGGCGAGGTGGGAGGCGTGCATCCTGGCTGTGCTCAGCGTGGCCACGATCAGGCGATGGCGGAATCCACCAGGACCCAGGCCGCGCCGGTAGACTGAAAGACCGCCACGTCGTTGTTGGCGTCGATGCTGGCATGGGTGGCGCCGCCGGCAATGGTCTCGGAGCCGGCCGGGTCGAGGGTCACGGCATGGGCGTCGGCAGTGGTCTTGCGTACCCGCAGCCGCGCACCGGCGGGGATGCTGGCCACGCTGGGCAGACTCACAGAGAGGGCCGCGGTGTTGGGGACCAGCAGGGTGAGGTCGCCACACAGCAGGTCCGCCACGGCGACGGACTGGTTGCCGGTCGCGGCCAGGGTGAGCAGGCGCGGTGGCTCCTCGGCAAACTCGCAGAGGATGACCTCGCAGGAGGTGGCTGCGCTGGCCGCGGCTGCGGCGAAGTACCCGAGGAAGTAGGCGCCGGCGGCCGGGGCCATCAGCACGGCCTCGGTGGTGGCGTTCCAGTAGGCAGGGGCGCCCTGCACCGCGGCGGTGCCGGCGGTCTTCTTGAGGGCGTGCACCCCGCAAACGTGCAGCTCGCCCTCGGCGCCGCTGGCGACATCGGCCTGGACGACGCCCAGGCCGCGCATGCCGAAGGGCACCAGATCCCCGGAAGAGTAGGCGGCACCAGCGGTGAAGCTGAGCACCTCGCCGGGCTGTTTGTAGGTGTTTGACATGTCAATCTCCAGATGTGAGTGCAAGTCCCCGGGTGCCCCGGGGCACTGGCGCGATAGGTGTGGTGATTAGTGGCCGGCGTTCTTGAAGGCGCCGCGGTAGTCGATGGCGCCGACGCCAAAGGGCATCTCGACGCGCCAGGACAGGCCGCCGGTGCGGAATGCCTCCTCTTGGATCAGGCGCGGCTCGCGCTGTCCGTTCAGGAAGACGACCTCGATCACAGGGGCGACCTGTGGATCGGCGAACACATACCAGCCGTAAGCGTCGAGGCGCGGGCTGGAGACGATGTTCTGGACGATTCCGCGGGCGATGTTCGGGCGCTGCAGCTTGTTGGCGGTGTCTGGGTCGTACTCGGCCCCCACCAAGACTTTCATGGTGCCGTCCATGCCGGTTGGCACCAGGGCCGTCGCAGGGCGGATGTCCAGGTATTCGGCATCTTCACCAGGCGCGGTCTGGATGGCCATGGCCGCGCGGGCGGCGTCCAGCAGGGCCACTGTCGGGGCGGCGCCAGAGCCAAGAGCGACCTGGTTGGCGTGCTCGGTACTGAACAGCGCGTAGCCGTCCGACAGGGTCGGGTTGGCGGCGATCAGGGCATAGACGGACCGCTCGATGGTGCGAGGACCAGCGGCGCCGATACCGCGGGCCATATCGGTGATGGCGCCGGTGTCATCGTTGACCAGCACCTCGGGGGTGATGGAGATGATGTTGCCCTTGCGGGTCGCCTGGATGGAGTTCTTGACCCCGTCCGGGATGACCTTGTCGCGGTACTCGCCGGCCTCGTTGACGCCGTCCAGGTTGCCGATCAGGCCGGGGACGATGCGCCCCCACAAGCGGAAGTCGGACACGTCGCCGATCTTGCAGAAGCGGTCGTAGGTGATGGGCACGGCCTGGAAGCCCATCAGCACCAGCTTGTGCATGGCGTCTTCGAGCAGCACCGGAAAGTCGCTGCTGGTCTGCGCCGCGCGGATGGGGCCGCGGCTCAGGGCCAAGGGGGCCAGCTCCTCGGCGGTCATGCCATCGACCCCGGGGAGGTTGATGGCGCGCAGGCAGGCGCGGGCCATCTCGGACAGGCGCAGGCCGCGGAACTGGTTGGCCCCGTCGGCCTTGACCGCGCCAACCCGCATCAGGATCGCCTGACTCATGCCGGTGCGGATCTTGTCGCGGGCGTCCATGCCGGCGCCGATGTGCACGGCCCCTGCGATGGGGAAGGTCCCCTCGCCGAGCTTGTCGAGCAGCTTGGCGCGGGCCTGCTCGACGCTGACCGTCGGGTCGGCCAGGCAGGCGTCGTAGAGCGGGCGCATGCCATCGCGGTCGAGGAACTTGGCGAAGATGTCTTGC
>JALOTG010000307.1 GCA_025458005.1 Thiobacillaceae bacterium | reverse complement strand
GTCCAGGAAATACAGCAAGCCGCCGGGCAGGCCCAGATACTCATGGCGACCGTCGGCGAAGCGCAAGCGCGCGAGTCCGAAGGTCAAGGCGGTCATGAAACGGTCGTGATGCGCCAGCAGGCCAAAACTGCCGCTCTGGTCCTCGCCGGTGAAGCTCGCCAGGTCCTCGATGACCTCGCCGTGGTCGGCCGCGAATAGGTGCAGGGAGAAGGTGCTCATGGCGAAACCTCCAGGGTGCCGCGCATGTAAAAGTGTTCCTCAGGCAGCGCGTCGTGATCGCCGCGCAGGATGGCCTCGCAGTCGGCGAGGGTCCGCACCAGCGGAACCGACACGCCGCGTGCGGCATTCTGCTCCGTCATGGCGTGAAACGGCTGGGTCAGATAGCGCTGCAGGCGACGGGCTCTCTGTACCACCAACCGGTCGGCCTCGGACAGCTCCTCGATCCCGAGCATCGTGATGATGTCCTCCAGTTCGCGGTAGCGCGCCAGGTGCTCGCGCACATCCTGGGCCACGCTGTAGTGGCGGTCGCCGAGGAAGTGCCGGTCGATAAGATTGCTGCCCGAGCCGAGCGGGTCTACGGCTGGGTAGATGCCCTTGGCCGCCTGGGCCCGGGACAGGATCACACGGGTGTCGAGGTGGGCCAGGATGGCGCCCACGGCCGGGTCTGTCATGTCGTCGGCGGGCACATAGACGGCCTGCACCGAGGTGATGTTACCTGTCCGGCTGGAGACGATGCGGTCTTCGAGTTCCGCCACTTCCGACGGCAGCGTGGGCTGGTAGCCGACGGTGGCGGGCATGCGCCCCAGCAACCCAGACACCTCGGAACCGGCCTGCACGAAGCGGAACACGTTGTCCATCAGGAACAGAACCTCGCGGCCGAGCGTATCGCGCAGGTACTCCGCATAGGTCAGCGCGGTCAGCCCCACGCGAAAACGGACCCCGGGGGACTCGTCCATCTGGCCGAAGACCAGCACCGCGTGGGCCAGCGCGCCGTTGTCGCGCATCTCGTGCCACAGCTCGTGGCCCTCGCGGATGCGCTCGCCCACCCCGGCGAACACCGATACCCCGCCGTGCAAGGAGGCCACCGCCTGCATGAACTCCATGATGAGCACCGTCTTGCCGACGCCGGCGCCGCCGAACAGCCCGGTCTTGCCCCCGCGGATGAACGGACACAGGAGATCGATGACCTTGATCCCGGTCTCCAGAATACCGGAGGACGGCAATGTGTCGGCGAGCGCTGGCGGCGGTGCGAGCAGGTTGCGAAATCCATCCAGGCGCAGCGGCGGCCCGGCGTCCAGGGGCTGGCCGAAGGCGTCCAGCAGCCGCCCCAGGCACTCGGCGGAGACCGGCACACGCAGCGGCGCGCCACTGTCGAACACCGGCGTGCCGCGCCTGAGTCCCGCCGTGCGGGCGAGGGCGATGGCGCGTACCTGGTGCGGATCGAGATGGTGCAGCACTTCGAGGACCGCGCGGCCGCCATCGATCGCCACGGTCAGCGCGCGATGCAGAGGCGGCAGGACATCACAGGCGATGTCCACCACAGGGCCATGGACCTCGACGACCTGGCCGATCGGGGCGGGTGGCGATGGCACGGAGCTATCCAACCCTGGGGGGCCTATGCACCCCTTGCCGCGCCGCGCCCCGCCTCATACCAAGGCTTGCTGGCATTGACCACCCTGACCACCAGGAGCATCACCGGGACCTCGATCAGCACCCCCACCACCGTGGCCAGGGCCGCCCCGGACTCGAAGCCGAACAGGGAGATGGCCGCCGCCACCGCCAGCTCGAAGAAGTTCGAGGCCCCGATCAGGGCCGAGGGGCAGGCGATGTTGTGCGCCTCACCCAGGCGGCGATTGAGCCAATAGGCCAGGGCCGAGTTGAAGAAGACCTGGATCAGGATCGGCACCGCCAGCAGGGCGATGATCAGCGGCTGATCGAGGATGGCTCGGCCCTGGAAGGCGAACAGCAGCACCAGGGTCGCGAGCAGGGCGGAGATGGACCAGGGCCCGATCCGCTCCATCACCGCATCGAAGTGTGCCTGGCCGCCCTTGAGCAGGTGCCGCCGCCACAGTTGCGCCAGGCCCACTGGGATCACGATGTAGAGCACCACCGAGGTGAACAGGGTGTCCCAGGGGACCCTGATGGCCGAGATCCCCAACAGCAGGCCCACCAGGGGGGCGAAGGCGAAGATCATGATGGTGTCGTTGAGCGCGACCTGGGACAGGGTGAAGAGGGGATCGCCCCCGGTTAGCCGGCTCCAGACGAAGACCATGGCGGTGCAGGGGGCCGCGGCCAGCAGGATGAGCCCGGCGATGTAGCTGTCGATCTGGTCGGCGGGCAGCCAGGGGGCGAAGAGCTGGCGGATGAAGAGCCAGCCCAGAAAGGCCATGGAGAAGGGCTTGACCAGCCAGTTCACGAACAGGGTCACGCCGATGCCGCGGACGTGTTGCCTGACCTCGTGCAGGGCCCCAAAGTCCACCTTGACCAGCATGGGGATGATCATGACCCAGATGAGCAGCCCCACGGGCAGGTTGACCTGGGCCAGCTCCATGCGCCCCAGGGCCTG
>JALOTG010000306.1 GCA_025458005.1 Thiobacillaceae bacterium | reverse complement strand
GCGCCCGAGAGCAATCCCGAACCCGCCGGCGGTGCGCCGGCCACGGAAAAACCCTAGGGAACGAATATGATGTCGAACCGCATGACCCCTTGCACGCGCGGGCTGACGTGGCTGTTGGTGGTGGCCTTTGCCCTCGCACCCCTGCCCATGCCGGTCTTCGCCCAGGACGAGGCGCCGCCCGCACCGCCGGCGGACGTGCTTCCCGAGGCTCCGCCGCCCGGCGCCTTGGACGGCATGCCGGCCCCGGACAATCCGCCGCCGGCGCCGGAACTCCAACCCGTTCCCGAAGCCGCGCCTGCAGTCGAAGGATCGCCTGCGCCCGAAGAATCAGACACGTCGCCGGCCGAAGCCGCGCGGGCGCGCATCCAGCGCTTGCGGGCCGCGCGGGCCGCCGCCAGCGGCCCGATCCTCAGCCCTGCTCCAGCCGATGCCGCCGCGTCCGGGACCGAGGTGCCGGAGCCCGCCATGGCCGCCACCTTCACCGCGGACGGGGAGCAGGTCTACCAGCTCAACCTGAAGGACTCGCCGCTGGACATCCTGCTGGATCGCTATTCCGACCTGACCGGACGGACCATGATCAAGGCCCCCGGCATCAACGCGGTGTTCACCTTTAAATCCCAGGCCAAGCTCACGCGGGCGGAGATGATCCAGGCTATGGACAGCCTGCTGTCGATGAACAACCTCTCGCTGGTGCCGCTGGGCGAGCGTTTCTACCGCGTGGTTCAGATCGCCAATGCGCCCTCCGAAGGCCTGGCGATCCAGAAAGTGACGCCGGAAGGCGGCCATCCGGAAAGCGATGCGCTGGTCAGCCAACTGGTCGGCCTCAAATACATCGAGATGGAGGACGCCGTGAACATCGTGCAGGCCATGCTGCACGGCTACGGCAAGGTCCAGCGCTTCGACCGCATCAACAGCCTGCTGGTCACTGAAACCTCGGCGAACCTCAGGCGCATCTACGACATCCTCGAAATGGTGGATCAGCCGACCGAAACGCGCATCGAAACCCGGGTCTACGAGGTGAAGCACGCCAAGGCCTCCGAAATTGCAGCCCGCCTGAACGAACTGGTCAGCGACAGCCAGGGCGAGAAAAAGGAAGAAGTGGCGCAGGTGGCCCAGCCCGCCGGCGCGGTGCGCCGGCCGCCGACCATGATCCGCGCCCGCCAGCCCGCCGCGCCCGAAGCCGCCGTCGTGGATTCCGCCGCGGCGCTGGAGGCGGCCATGGCCGAGCGCGGCATCGTGCAGGGCAAGGTCAAGATCCTGGCCGACGAGCGCACCAATATCATCATCGTCATCTCCCGCCCCTCGAACTTCGTCTTCTTCGACAAGATCGTCGCCGTGCTGGACCGGCCGGTGGACCCCGAGGTGATCGTGCAGGTGGTCGCCCTCGAGTTTGCCGATGCCGAGGAGATGGCCGGCCTGCTGAACGATTTCATTGGCGCCGCCAAGTCTGAATCCGAGACCACGGCCCCCCAGGCGGGCGAGGGGAGCGAGGCCACCGATACCCGCGCCAGGGCCCTGGAGGATCTGGTCCGGGCGCGCGCCGCGGCGGCTGACCGCGTGCGGCAGGCGGCCGGCGAGGCGGCCATCAGCAAGATCGGCCAGCTGTCCCCCAACACCAAGATCCTGGCCGACCAGCGCACCAACGCGTTGATGCTGATGGGTACCAAGGGCGACATCGCCGCCCTGCAGGAGATCATCAAGAAGGTCGACATCATGCTCGCGCAGGTGCTGATCGAGGCGGTGATCCTCGAGGTGAACCTCAACAACAACACCGCCTACGGCGTGAACTGGCTGCAAAAATCCATGACCGCCTACAACCAGACCGCAGCGGGCCCGAATGGCGCCATCACCGTCAAGGAGCCGGTCGCCTCCTGGGGCGGCAACTTCGGCCAGAACAGTTTCGCCGACGTCGCCGGCGACACCGTCACGCGCGCCTTCGGCGGCAGCTCCGGGCTGAGGTACTTCTTCACCTTCGTCGACCTGAACATGGACATGGTGCTCAGCATGGTGGCGGCCTCCGGCGAGGGCCGCGTGCTCGCCACGCCCGTCATCCTGACCACCGACAACACCGAGGCCAACATCATCAGCGGCCAGTCGATTCCGATCCGCACGGGCGACACCGAGACCGGCGGCACCTTCCGCTCCGACTACGAATACAAGGACGTCGGCATCGAGCTCAAGGTGAAGCCGCGCATCAACCCCTCGCGCTACGTGACGATGGAAATCACCCAGACGGCCAACACCCTGGGCGAACCCGTGGACGTGGGCACCAGCGGCACCATGACATCGATCAACAAGCGCGAGATGACCGCCTCGGTCTCGGTGCCCAGCCGCTCGACCATTGTGCTGGGCGGCCTGGTCCAGACGGACTACCAGGGCGCCAATTCGCGCGTGCCGATCCTCGGCAGCATCCCGCTGCTGGGCGCCCTGTTCCGCAGCGAGAGCAAGACCCGCAAGCGCACCGAGCTGCTGGTGCTCCTGACCCCGTACGTGCTGATGACCCCCGACGAGGCGCGCAAGGAGACCGAACGCCTGCACCAGGCCTCGAACGTCGCGGCCGAAGACTGGTACCGCGGCTGGT
>JALOTG010000305.1 GCA_025458005.1 Thiobacillaceae bacterium | reverse complement strand
GGGGCCCGGGATGAATTTCGGCGAGATGGTCCTGCTCGGCCAGACTACCCGCAGCGCATCGGTTTACGCGGATACCGAGGTCAAGTGCCAGATCCTGGATGCCGATGCCTTCAACCAACTCGCCAGCCAGACACCGCAGCTGAAGATCCTGCTGCTGGAAAACCTGGCCAGGGACATGGCCACCAAACTGCGGCGGGCTACCCAGTGGATTTCGGCGCTGGCCTGACGGACTGACCGGGCCAGGTGGGCGTGATCGACCCTTCCGGAGCGGCCCGAACGCGCCACAGTGACGCACTGCCCTACGGCGCCCACGCTGACTGTATGATCCTGATCTTCCAAATCAGAGCTGCCGTCATCCATGGATGAGAAGAAGCGTCGCGCCCTCAAGGCGCTCGCTGTAGGACTCATCACCGGACTGTCGGGCGTCCTGTTCGGCCTGACCGATTGGGGCGTCGACTTCGAACGCGGTGTCGGCCTGTCATGGCTGTTCAGCGTGCGCGGCCCCATCGCCCCGCCGGACGATGTGGTGGTGGTGGCCATCAACAGTCAGACGGGGGAGCAGTTGGGCCTGTCCAGCCTGCCCAGGGAATGGCCTCGCAGGGTCCATGCCCGGATGGTGGACGAACTGACCCGGCGCGGCGCCTCCGCCATCGTCTTCGACATGCAGTTCGACAAGCCGCGCAACGCGACGGACGATGGCGCCTTCGCCGCGGCGGTGGATGCGTCCGACCGCGTTGTGCTGATCGAGCTGATCACCGGCAAGCGCCAACCGCTCACCGATGGCGGCGGACGCCAGACCGGCTCGGTCTGGATCGAGGAGCTCATCGAGCCGATACCGGTCCTGGGCGCGTCGGCGAAGGGGCTCGCCACCTTCCCCCTGCCCAAGATCGATGCATCGGTGTACGAGTTCTGGGCCTTCAAGGAAAGCGTCGGCGATGCGCCCACCCTGCCCGCTGTCGCACTGCAGATCCACGCGTTGCGGGCCTATCCGGCCTGGCGCTCGCTGCTCGACGGCTTGCAGGCACCCGGAGTCAGTGTGTTGCCGCGCACCGCCGAGGAGATCGGCAAGGCGGCACGGCTGCGCGAAATGATGCGTGGCATGCGCGGCGTGTTCCACAGCAGCCCCCAGGCTGGCGACCGCCTCGCCGGGCTGATCGCGCAGTCATCGGGCAGGCAGGATGCCGAGGATATGCGCCTGGCGAAGGCCCTGCTCGGCCTGTATGCCGGCCCGCCCCACCGCATGATCAACTTCTACGGACCACCGGGCAGCATCGCGACCATTCCCTATCAGCACGTCCTCAAGGGAGTTGGCGAGCAGGACGCCCTTGATCTGAAGGGCAAGACCGTGTTCATCGGCTTTTCCGACCTCTACGACCCCGGCCAGCCCGACCGCTTCTACACCGTGTTCACCAGCGAGGACGGGGTGGACCTGAGCGGGGTGGAGATCGCGGCCACCGCCTTCGCCAATCTGCTGACCGATCGCTCCATCCGGCCGATGGACGGCCTGCATGCCCTCGCCGTCGTGCTCGCTTTCGGCGTGGTCATCGGCAGCCTGGCCTATTTCCTGCCCGCCATCCTGGGCGTGCCGCTGGCCATCGCCCTGGCTGTCGCCTATGCCTGGGTGGCGCAAGGGCTGTTCGACGGTACCGACCTGTGGGTGCCGCTGGCAACCCCCTTGCTCGCGCAATTCCCCCTCGCCCTGTTCCTCGGCCTGCTCGGCCAGTACCTGCTGGAACGCCGTCGTGGACAGCGCATCGGCAAGGCGCTCGCTTACTACCTGCCGGAACATGTCGCCCGCGACCTGACAGAGAACCGCGGCGATCCGCAGTCCTTCAACAAGGTGGTGTACGGCACCTGCCTGGCCACCGACATGTCCGGCTTCTCCACCATCTCGGAGCAGCTGCTGCCAGATCAGCTGGCACGCTTTCTGAACGATTATTTCGACACCCTGGCGGGCGCGCTGAAGCGACATCATGTGGACGTGACCGAGTTCCGCGCCGACGCCATCATGTGCGCCTGGACCGCCGACCGGCCCACCCCTGCGGTGCGCCGGCAAGCGGTGCTCGCCGCATTGGAGGCTGCCAAGGCCATCGAGGGCTTCAAGAAGCGCCACGCCATGTTCAATGCCTCGCTGCGCATCGGGCTGGAGGCGGGCCATTTCTACATCGGTCACGCGGGCGGCGGTGGCCATTTCGTGTTCAGCATCGTCGGCGACACCGCCAATACCGCCTCGCGCATCGAGTCCCTGAACAAGCACCTGGGCACCCACATCCTTGCCACCCAGGACGTGGTCGAGGGGGTGGAAGGGCTGCTGTTGCGGCACCTGGGGGATTTCGTCTTCGTCGGCAAGACCGAGACGACGCCCATCGTCGAGATCATGGCCGACGCCGCCCAGGCTGAGCCCCGGCAACGGCAACTCGCCGAGCGCTTCGCTGCGGCCCTGGCCCTGTTCCATGGCGCGGATTGGACAGGAGCGGAAGCGGCCTTGGCCGCCCTGCAGGCGGACTACCCGGATGACGGGCCGGCGCGTTTCTACCTGGCGCGCTGCCGCGCCTATCTGGGCGGCGCCCCGTTGCCCGAGGATGCG
>JALOTG010000304.1 GCA_025458005.1 Thiobacillaceae bacterium | reverse complement strand
TGCGTCTTCGCGCAGCGGATAGGGCTGAATCAGGATGTCGGCCGGCAAATCAAGGCCGCTGGCCAGGTTGCGGATCATGCCCATCGACAGGGGGCGGGTACGATTGAGAATATCCGCTACCCGGCCCCGGGGGCCAATGTAAGGCTCCAGATCTTTGCGCGTCATAGTAAACGGGGTCAGACCCCATAGCACGCGTGAAACCTCTGGATTCCGGGTTCTGCCCTGGCGGGCAGCCCCGGAATGACGGTTCTTGGGGATAGCTGAGTTTGATGGCTAATCAGGACCGAGGATAAATGATGCCGAGTCAGGACTCCGCCCCGAAATGCCAGGGATTCAGCACCGCAACGCCAGTCGGCTCGAAATCGTCCACATTCCGCGTTACGACTGTCATGCCATGCACCAGAGCGGTGGCGGCAATCAGCGCATCGCGGTCGGCGCGGGGATCGGGCACATGAAGGCACGCGCAACGTCGCGCAACGGCGATATCGACAGCCAGTATGCGTCCGGCAAAAGCCCGTAGGACGTGCTGATCCAACCAAGTCCGCAGCATGGCGCCTTGCGTCGGGTCACGACGCTCCATCAGCAAGATGCCTGTTTCCAACTCCAGGATAGCGATGACCGACAGGAACAGGCTTCCAGCGGGCACACTGGCCGCCCATGCAGTCACGTTACTGTCGGCCTTGCCGGCCTTCGCCTTGCGCAATTCGGAAACGACATTGGTGTCGAGGAGGAACATCAGGACAGATCGGCCGGACGGTAGAGGCCGGCGGCTCGCACGGGTTCGAATTCAAGCTCTTCGATGCCCGGCATCGCCAGCATGTCGATGATGCTGGCCGGCCCACTGGTCAGCTTCTGGTACTCCTCGATGGTCAGCAGCACATGCGCCGGCCGGCCACGGTCGGTGATGAACACAGGGCCGTTCCTGGCCGCTCTCTTGGCGCCACCGGCATCGTGATTGAACTCGCGGCTGGATAGGGTGGTGATGGCCATGAGGCATCTCGCTTTCATTCGGTGAGGTATGCATGTTGCTACATTGATTTGGCTCGCGCAACACCATGGTTCCTGCCGCCTATCCAAGGCGATCGCGCCCATGGCAGACAGCCTGGGTCACTCCGCCAATCGGGATGAACGCTGCCGCCGCCGCCCCGGATCGGCGCGCCTTGTGGCCGTCGCGCGCACGCGGAACATGCGGAACAGGGCGTAGCCGAGGTAGCCGCCCAGGCTCTCCAGGAACCAGTCGGTGGTGTCGGGAAATTTTTCCGGCAGCAGCACCTGGCCCAGTTCGATGCCCAGGGCGACGGCGGGAATGAGCAGGAAGGCGGCGCTGGCGGCCCAGGCGCGCCACAGCCAGGGCAGGCCGGAAACGAACCAGGCCAGCAAAGCGCCCAGGGGAGCGAAAAAGAGGACCTTCTGGAACACCGAGGTGACGGCACGGAATTCGGTGCCGTAGTAATAGGTGATGAACGGAACACGCGTGAAGAATTCCAGGCGCGGTTCTATGAAGGCCCGCTCGACGCGGAAATCGAAGGGGTACCAGAACACCAGCAGGAGCACGCCGATCCAGCCCATGGCCAGCAGCAGGGGCAGCCAGGGTGGTGCCGGGCGCTGCCGGGCGGTGGCGGCCGCCTGAGCGCCGGCGCGGGCGGGAAACCAACGCGCCCCCAGCCAGGCGCCCAGGCCGGCGCCCAGGGCGGCGGTGAACAGGTCGGTGCTGTCGCTGACGCGGGAATAGACGAACAGTTGCAGGAACTCCAGCAGCGCGGCGGTGAGGAAGGCCATGCGCCAGGCGCGCCAGGGTCCGCGCCCGGGACGGGCCTGCCAGAGCAGGGCCAGGGGGGTCCAGATGAGCGCGTCGGTGACCACCTCGTAGAGCGCCAGGGCGGGATCCGCCGGCAAGGCCGAGAAGGGAATGAAGACCAGCTTGCCCTCGCGCCACTGGTGGAAGATTTCCACCACGCTGATGGTGAGGTCCAGGGGCAGCAGGTTGTAGGCATAGACCCCGACCAGATAGGCCCAGGCCAGGCGCTCGGCGAGGTCGGCGGGTGCCCGCGCGCGGCTCCAGCCCGCGTGCCAGGCGAGCGCGCGGGCGCCGAATCCCCACCAGGCGAGGACCCCGAGCAGCCCGCCCAGGGCCTCGGCGAAGATGTCGTTCTGCGACACCGTGCGCTGCGGGAAGAACAACTGGGTGAACTCGATGCCGATGCTGAGGGCTAAGGCGGCAGCCAGCACGAAACCCGAGGCCAGCGCGCCCACCAGCCAGCCCCGCCCCTGCGCCAGGATGCCGGTCCAGAAAAAGGCGAGGGGAATGAACAGCAGCAGGTTGGCGACCCAGTCGGCGCGGGAACCGATGCCCAGGTCTAGGAAGGGAATGGCGCGGAACCGCGCCACCGCCTCGTCCCAGGGCAGGGCGCGGAATTCCAGCGGCACCAGGCTGCCGTACACCACGAACACCAGGTAGCCGAGGCCGAGCAGCAGCAGGGGCGCTCCGGCAGGAGTGGGGCGGGTCATGGGGGTGGACGCGGGCCGGCCAGGGCGCCGATCGCGTTGGGAGGACGCGCCAGGCCGGCGAAATCCCGGTCGATGTCCGG
>JALOTG010000014.1 GCA_025458005.1 Thiobacillaceae bacterium | reverse complement strand
CAAAGCGTTTGTCCTGGAGCGTGGGATCGACCAGATTCGAGACGCTGACTCAGGCGAAGCCTTCCATGTGATTTGTAAGCCATGCGCGAAGCCGACTATCAAGACGCGATACCTGCCCCCTCTGCCGGCGGCCTTGACTATTGCACCCGCTATGTCTGTCCCAGCGAACCCCGTACCGGTCTTGGTTCAGGAAATGGTGCCAGCGCCGGTTCCAACTCCTGATACGAAATCGGCAGGTCAGCCGGCCGTGTTCAAGCACTTGGTGCCATTCGCATTCGGCCGTTCAAAGCTAGGTCCACAAGGTCGCTCGGCCATGGATGCCATATTGGCGGTAGCCAGGGGGGCTACTCGCATCCATGTGCGGGGTTATACCGACATCATCGGGTCAATGTCGATCAACAAGCGCTTGGCCATGGCCCGTGCTGCCGAGATTCGGTCATACCTGATCAATGGGGGGGTGACTCCCGACAAGATAACGATCAGTTACTGCATCGACTGCTTTACCGATAGCAATGAAGCCAGCGCTGGTCGTGCCGCCAACCGGCGTGGTGTCGTCATATCGCAACAAACATCTGAGGCCATGGATATAAGTTGCTTGGGTCATCGAATGTGTGCTGTATCGGTGAGCCCGAGTTCATCTCCGACAGGAAGGTGATCAAGAAGAACCGATTCCATCAAATTGGCAATTAGTCCACACATGAGATGAGATCCAACTTGAGGTCCAACTCATGGCCTCAACTTTGTCGATGTCATCAATTGCTCTTGGCCTTGCTGCGTTGTTTCGAGTATGCCAATCCCGAAACTGGATGGCCTCAATGGTCGGCTGCTTTTACAGCTGCTTTCACCTGTACGCCCGTTATTTGATCGGCTTGGCCTCCACCAGTTTGAATACGCTGTCATCCTGCGCCCTACATGTGCCATGAAGATCGGGCAGGTGGCTCACCCACTCGCAGTCCAAGTGGTCGCCATCCCTGGACTTCAGGAGGGCTTGACCTTTTTCGATATGCCGACGATGGACTTTGGACACATTCCGGTAGACGCCTCGGCATTCCACATTCAAGCAACGTTCGCTATCCCATTTACCCACATAGCGCTTACCGTCCAGCATCACCTCCATGGAATTGGCTTGGAGCCAACCGAGATGCAGGGTGCCGACGGCCTGTGTCGCATCGCTTGTATCCTTGAGCGCCACATTCGACGCGCAACCGGCCAATAGCAGCAAAGGGAGAATCGTCAACAGTTTCATGGCAATGTCCTTCAAGTGAGGTTTCAGAGTGCGACCCGACGCAAGCGCAGGGCGTTGGCCACCACCGAGACCGAGCTGAAGCTCATGGCCAGGGCAGCGATCAGCGGCGACAGCAAAAGGCCGAAGAGCGGGTACAACGCCCCGGCGGCGATGGGTACGCCCAGGGCGTTGTAGAGGAAGGCGAAGAGCAGGTTCTGTCGCATGTTGCGCACCGAGGCCTCGGACAGGCGGCGGGCGGCGACGATGCCACGCAGGTCGCCCTTGACCAGGGTGACCTGGGCGCTGGTCATGGCCACGTCGGTGCCGGTGCCCATGGCGATACCGACGTCGGCGCGTGCCAGCGCGGGAGCGTCGTTGATGCCGTCGCCGACCATGGCGACAATGCGGCCCTGGCCCCGCAGCCGTGCCACCAGGGCATCCTTGTCCTCCGGCTTGACCTCGCCGTGGACCTCGGCGATGCCGAGTTCGCGGCCCACGGCGTGGGCGGTGGTGAGGCCGTCGCCGGTAGCCATGACGATTTCCAGGCCGCTGTCACGAAGATAGGCCAAGGCCTCCGGCGTGGAGGCCTTGATCGGGTCGGCGACGGCGATCAGGCCGACCGCCTGCCCTGCCACGGCCAGGAACATGACGCTGGCGCCCTCTCCACGCAGGGCCTCGGCCCGCTCGCCGAGCGGCCGCCAGTCGATCCCGTCGCCCTCCATCAGCCGGGTGTTGCCGATGGCCACCGCCCGGCCGTCGACGACGCCGCGCGCGCCGATCCCGGAGGCGGACTCGAAGCCCTCCGGTGCGCTGAGGTGAAGGCCGCGCCGACGTGCCTCGGCCACCAGGGCGTGCGCCAGAGGATGTTCGCTGCCCTGGTCCAGGCTCGCCGCCACCCGGAGGACCTCCTCCTCGCGCCAGCCAGCTGTCGCCGCCAGGCCGTGGAAGGCCGGTCGGCCCTCGGTGAGGGTGCCGGTCTTGTCGACGATCAGGGTGTCCACCTTGCGCAAGGTCTCGATGGCCGCCGCGTCGCGGAACAGCACGCCATGAGTGGCGGCCTTGCCGGTGGCGACCATGACCGACATGGGCGTGGCCAGGCCCAGGGCGCACGGGCAGGCGATGATCAGCACCGCCACTGCGTTGATGAGGCCGTAGGCCCAGGAGGGCTGCGGCCCGAACAGGCCCCAGGCGACGAAGGTGAGGAGCGCCACCACGACTACGCCGACCACGAAATACCCGGCCACCACGTCAGCCAGGCGCTGCATGGGGGCACGGGAACGCTGGGCCTCGCTCACCATCTGCACGATCCGGGCCAGCACCGTGCCGCTGCCCACCTGGTCGGCGCGCATGACCAGGGCGCCGCTGGTGTTGAGGGTGGCGCCGATCAGGGTATCGCCGGGGGCCTTGGCGACCGGCATGGGCTCGCCGGTGAGCATGGATTCATCCACCGCGCTCTCGCCCTCCAGCACCGCGCCGTCCACCGGCACCTTCTCACCCGGCCGAACCCGCAGGCGGTCGCCGGGATGGACCTGGGCGAGCGGGATGTCCGCCTCGCTGCCGTCCTCGTTCAGGCGCCGGGCGGTCTTGGGCGCCAAGCCCAGCAGGGCGCGGATGGCGGCGCCGGTTTCGGACCTGGCCTTGAGTTCCATGACCTGGCCGAACAGGGTCAGAGAGATGATCACCGCGGCGGCCTCGAAATAGGCCGGCACCTGGCCGTTGACCCGGAACGAGGCCGGAAATAGGCCGGGCGCCAGGGTGCCGACGACGCTGTAGGCATAGGCCGCAGCCGTGCCCAGGCCGATCAGCGTCCACATGTTGGGGCTCCGGCGGATGACCGACTGCGCCCCGCGCACGAAGAACGGCCAGCCCGACCAGAGTACCACCGGGGTGGCTAGGGCCAGTTCCAGCCAGGGGCGGGCCGTCCCCAGGAGCGGATCGAACAGGTCGCCCGTCATGGTGACGGCGGCCACCATGATCGTCAGCGGCAATGTCCACCAGAAGCGGCGGCGGAAGTCCGCCAGCTCGGGGTTTGCCTCGTGTTCGGCACCCGGCTGCACCGGCTCCAGGGCCATGCCGCATTTCGGGCAGGTGCCGGGTCCAACCTGCCGAATCTCCGGGTGCATCGGACAGGTGTATTCGCCCATCGCCGGGCGGATCTCGGGGTGTGCGGATTCGGCCACAGTCAGGTAGCGCAGTGGCTCGGCCAGGAACTTGGACAGGCAGTTTGCGCTACAGAAACGGTAGGTCTGCCCGGCGTGCTCGGCGCGGTGCGGCGAGTCCGGCGCCACGGCCATGCCGCAGACGAGATCCCGATCCTGTCCGGCGGCCATGGCCCCGGAATGGCTATGCCCGGCATGGTTCATGGCGTCCTCCCGGCATCCGTGTCGACAAGGTGTAGACGCGGCAGGAAGGCCGGCGTTCGCGCCTGGTAGTCGCGGTAGGCGTCGCCGAATTCGGCCATGGCATCCCGTTCCTCCCGCCTGGCGAGGCGCACATAGACCGCGAGCAGGACCGGAAACATTGCCACAGTCGGCAGGGTCGGCCACTGCAACAGGAAGCCGAACATGATGAGGATGAAGGCCGCGTACTGGGGATGCCGGATGCGCGCGTAAGGCCCTGTTGAGGCCAGGCGGTGCTCGCGCTGGGCATGGAACAGCACGTTCCAGGCCGAGGCGAGCAGCCAGAAACCGCCGAAGATGAAGATATTGCTGAGCAGATGGAAGGGTCCGAAATGCGGATTTGCGCGCCAGCCAAACATGACTTCCAGCAGATGGCCGGCGTCGTGGGCCAGGAAGTCGATGCCGGGGAAGCGCTGCCCCAGCCAGCCGGACAGCAGGTAGAGGGTGAGCGGAAAGCCGTACATCTCGGTGAACAGGGCGACGATGAAGGCCGAGTACATGCCCAGCCCACGCCAGTCGCGGGGGGCCTTCGGCTTGTAGAAGCTGAAGGCGAACAGGATGAACACCGCCGAGTTGAACAGCACCAGGTACCAGAGCCCGTAGGCCGGCGAGGCACTCATTGATCACCCCCTTTGCCGCCGTGGCCGTGCCCGCCATGGCCGAACAGGTGCATCAGCGGGCAGGCGAGCAGGAGCAACAACGGCAGGGCGCCCAGCAGGTGGGCGCGGTGCTCGGTCCAGAGATAGAACGCCGCCACCGCGGCAAAGCCGAACCAGGCCAGCTTGGTCCGCAGCGACATGGGCGGTGTGCCGTGACGATGCCCGTTCATGGCCATCTCCGTCCACGCGGCCTCAACGCTGAGGTGTCCGCCCGTGTGATCCGGCACCGGGTGGAGGCGACGAGCAACAGGCATGGGATCCGGTGTGCGCATGCGCCTCCGCATTGGCCCGTTGCCAGGCGACGAAGCCTGTCCAGATTTGTTTCAGCCAGTTCAGCATTTCAACCTCCTTGCGCGGGTCGGCCACGGCCTTCCAGGTCGGCGCGCTGCTTCAGATACGTTACGCGGTCAATCTCGCCCTGGGCATAGCGTTGTTCCAGAATGCCCAGGGCGCTCTTGTCTCGACGCTCCTGCCTGTTTTCGAAGAAATGACGGAGCACCAGGATGATCAGGACGAAGGGCAGCAACCAGACCAGGAGCATGCCCAAGCCGCCGATTCCCATGCCGATATGATCGATTCCGTACATGGCTTGTCTCCCGGGACCTGGTGTGCTCGAAGATCGCCAGACGCTTCACTTCCTGATGTTGTGAAGCACCGAGCCGTACGTGTCGCCCTGGCCCTTCTCGGGGGCATGGCTGTCGCCTTGGGTGTGCGGGGTATGCGTTCCCTTGTCCTGGAGGACCGAGCCGTAGGCATCGCCCGACCCCTTGGCCGGCGCGTGGCTGTCGCCGGGTTTGTGAGGGAAGTGGCTGTCGTGGATGTTCAAAACGCTCTGTTTCGTGTCGGGGCTGTTGTCCATGTCGTGGGCGAAGGCCGGGGCGGTCGACAGAATGAGGGCGGTGAGTGCGATGAGAGTTTTCATGATGGTTTCCTTTTCACGGGTTGATGCAGGCAGGTTGTCCGCCCGGCGAGTCGGCCCGCCGGGCACCAGGGATAAGCGATTCACCGGTCATTGAGGACCGAACCATATGTGTCGCCGAAGCCTTTTTCCGGACCATGGCCGTCACCTCCCTTGTGCGGCCCATGGGATTCGCCGGCCTGCACGTCCAGGATGATCCAGCCATAGGTGTCGCCGGTGCCGCGCTCCAGCCGGGCGGGCGAGTAGCCGGTGCCCACGAAACCGCTGGAATGGTCGTTGAGGATGCTTTGCCGCATATCGGGGTTGTCGTCCCA
The DNA here is from genome assembly GCA_025458005.1 of Thiobacillaceae bacterium. GTDB lineage: Bacteria > Pseudomonadota > Gammaproteobacteria > Burkholderiales > Thiobacillaceae > JALOTG01. Next base: position 18,529 of record JALOTG010000014.1, on the reverse strand, counting down.
GTCGTGGGCGAAGGCGGAAGTGGCGGCGAAAGCCAGGACTGCGAAGGGAATGAACGCTTTCATGATCGACTCCTGTGAAGTTGAGGTGAGGACATCACGCTTCGTGATGTTGGAGTCAGTATGGACAGAGGAGTCCAACAGGAAGCTGATACGGTGATTACAAATGCGTCATGCGGGGAGTCGGTGGCGCTGCATGGCGATGGGGCATGGGTCAGCTGTGCCCCCGCCCCAGAATAAGCATCAGGCCGCCCCACCGTGGGGGCCAAGTCGCTCTTGGGACGGCCTGGCGAACGACTTGAGAGGGCGGCTTTCAGGCGGTTTTCCAGGGCGTTACACTGGTTTACTCAGGGGCGTCTCCCTCTGCCCTGGGCATGACGTAGGAGTTACCGCATGGCATACGGCCTGAACAAACTGCTGCTGCTTGGCCTTTGGTCGTGGACCCTGGCCGCGCTCGCGCAGGCGCCGGACTGGAACACGCGGGTCTACAAGCTGGTGGCCACCCAGGCGGACGGTACGACGGAACTCGGTTCGGCGGTGCCCTTGGGCGGTGAGCGGCTGGTCACGAATTGTCATGTGCTGCGTCAGGCGGTGCGTATCGAGGTGCATGTGGACGGCGCGGTCATGCGCGCTGAAATCGGTCGGCGCGATGCCTATCGCGATATGTGTTTGGTCACGTTGCCGGGCCTCTCCGCCCCGCCCATGCCGATGATCGAGGTGGGTGAGAGCCGGGTGGGGTTGGATGTGGTCGCAGCGGGCTGGCCGGGAGGCGAATTGGCCGTGAGCCGTGGTCGCATCATCGGACTGCATCATTGCGAGTGCGATGGCGGCAGGGTAATCCAGACCTCGGCGGCCTTCGACCGGGGCGCCAGCGGTGGTGGACTGTTCGACGGACGAGGCCGTCTTGTGGGCATCTTGACCTTCAAGGCCAAGGCGGGCGGCAACTTCCATTTCGCCCTGCCGGTGGGCTGGCTGAGGCATACGGCCATGGGCACGCCGGGGGTACAGCCAGCCGACTCCCCCGCCTTCTGGGAAAAGCCGGGTCGAGAGAGCGGCTATTTTCTGGCAGCCTGCGACCTTGGCGCGCAGGAAAAGTGGCTCGCCCTGCGGCGCCTGGGCCAGGATTGGATCAAGCAGGAGCCCAGTAACCCCGAAGCCTGGATGGCATTGGGACGTGCCGAGCGCGGCATGGGACAGACGGAGCACGCCGTGGTGGCTTTTCAGCGGGCGTTGATGCTGGATTCGACCCACACCGAGGCCGGGTGGGCGCTGCGGGAGATGGAATTCGACCTGGACCGCGCCATCGGGGAACCCGACGGCCTGTGAACGCCCCCCCTCCCACAGGGGGCAAGTTACACGGGGCGGCCCTTCGTTTACTTGAGCGCTACCCAGTTCCGACGACCGGTCACTTCAATTGGAAGCGCATGTTTCCGGTGCCCTTGCCCGGTACGGTGACCACCGCCACCGCCTTGACGCCCTTGCCGGACTTGAACGAGGTGGCCGCGCCCAGGGCGCTGTCGGCGACCTGCTTGAGTTCCAGTTCTTCCTTCTTGCCGCCACCCAGCAGGGTGAGCTTCCCGCTGCTGCCCTGGGCCGGCAGCATGTCGGCGTGCAGGCTGAGATAGACCTTGGCCTGGCCGTCCTTGATGACCAGTTCGGCTTGGAAGATCTCGGCATCGGCCACCACACCACCCCAGCGGGGCTTGCCGTGGTCGTCGTGGGCGAATACCGGCTGGGCCAGCAGGGCGGAGAACAGGAGGTGGAGGATGGCGTGTTTCATGGAGGATTCCTTTCAGGGGGAAGTGGATCAAGGGGATCAATAAGCCTCGCCGCCATGAGCCATTTCAGCCAGCAGACGGTTGAGCGGTTTTTCGCCGAACAGCCAGAACATCACCGGGGTGAGCACTGTGTCCAGTAGGGTGGAACTGATGAGGCCGCCGAAGATGACCACGGCCACCGGATGCAGGATTTCCTTGCCCGGCGCGTCGGCGGCGAGGAGCAGCGGCACCAGGGCGAAAGCGGCTACCAGGGCGGTCATCAGCACCGGGGTCAGGCGCTCCAGGGAGCCGCGCACGATCATGGCGCGGCCGAAGGTTTCATTTTCGAAAGCGCACAGGTTGATGTAGTGGCTGATTTTCAAGATACCGTTGCGGGTGGCGATGCCGGTCAGGGTGATGAAGCCCACCAGGGCTGCCACCGACAGCGGCTGGCCGGACAGCCAGAGGGCGACGACGCTGCCCACCAGCGCCAGCGGGATGTTGCCCATGATGATGGCGGCCAGCACCGCCGAACGGTAGCGGCTGTAGAGCACCAGGAAGATCATGGCCAGCGACACCAGGGCCAGCAGGGCAATCAGGCGGGCGGCGGCCTCCTGGGCCTGGAACTGGCCTTCCAGGGCGGTGAAATAGCCTTCCGGCAAGGGCCGGGCGGCGAGTTCCGCGCGGATGTCGGCGATCACCTTGGTCATGTCGCGGCCGTCGGTGTTGGCGGAGACGACGATGCGGCGGCGCGAATTTTCGCGGCTGACCTGATTCGGGCCGTCGCTCTCCTCGACGCGCGCTAGTTGCGCCAGGGGCACGCTGCCGCCGGGCGTCTCGATCAGCAGGCCCTTGAGCGCCTCGGGACCGCGGCTGCCCTCGGGCAGGCGCACGATGAGATCGAAGCGGCGGTTGCCCTCGATGACCTGGGTGATGCGCTCGCCCTCGATCATCTGTTCCAGTGCCCGCAGCAGGGCGCCCGGCGCCACGCCCAGGCGCGCCGCCTGTTCATAATCCACGTGGATCTTGACCTGGGGGATGAGCACCTGTTTTTCGACTTGCAGGTCGGTCATGCCGGGAATTTTCGCCAGCCGCGTCCGCAGGTCTTCCGCCAGGCCGCGCAGGGTGTCCAGGTCGTCGCCATAGACCTTGAGGGCGATCTGGGCGCGTACCCCGGAGAGCAGGTGGTCGAGGCGGTGGGAAATGGGCTGGCCGACGTTGCTCGTCGCCGGCAGCACGGCCAGGCGGGTGCGGATGTCGCCGATGATTTCATCCCGGCTGCGCTCGGAGGCCTTCAGGTCGACGTCGATCTCGCTGTAATGCACCCCCTCGGCGTGCTCGTCCAGCTCGGCCCGGCCAGTGCGGCGGCCGACCTGGGTCACCTCCGGCACCTCCCCGATGAGCCGTTCGGCCTGGACGCCGATGCGGTTGGACTCGGCGAGCGAAGTGCCGGGGTTGAGTAGCACGTTCACGGTCAGGGTGCCCTCGTTGAAGGGGGGCAGAAAGGATCGCGGAAACTGGCTGATGGCCGCCACCGCTGCCAGTACCAGCAGCATGGCGGCGGCCAGCAGGGTGCGGGCATGGCCGAATGACCAGTGCAACAGGCGTGTATCCCAGGCCTTCAGCCTGGACACCAGCGGGCTGTCGCCGTGGCCAAGCTGTTTCATTTTTGGCAGCAGGTAATAGGCCAGCACCGGCGTCACCGTCACCGAGACGAACATGCTGGCCAGGATGGAGACGATGTAGGCCACGCCCAAAGGCGTGAACAAACGCCCCTCGATGCCGGGCAGGGCGAACAGCGGCACAAATACCAGAACGATGATGAAGGTGGCGTAGACGATGGCCGAACGAACCTCCAGCGTGGCCTTGGCAATGACCTCGGCCACCGGCCTGGGCATGGCCTGGGCGGCGTTTTCCTTCAGGCGGCGCAGCACGTTCTCCACCCCCACCACGGCATCGTCCACCAGTTCTCCGATGGCGATGGCCAGTCCGCCCAGGGTCATGGTGTTGATGGTCAGGCCGAAGTACTTGAACACCAGCGCCGTCACCAGCAGGGAGACCGGGATGGCGGTCAGGGAGATGAGGGTGGTGCGGGCATTGAGCAGGAACAGGAACAGGATGACCGCCACCATGATGGCGCCGTCCCGCAGGGCTTCCTCCACGTTGGTCACCGAGTGCTCGATGAAGTCCGCCTGCTTGAACAGGAAGCGCGGTGCCTCGACACCCGTCGGCAGGGATTTGGCCAGGTCGGCCAGGGCCTTTTCCACCTCGCGGGTCAGGGCCACGCTGTCGGCTGAAGGCTGTTTCTGCACCGACAGGATCACCGCCGGCTTGCCGTCGTAGCCAGCGTCGCCGCGCTTGATGGCCGGGGCCAGTTTGACCTGGGCAACCTGGGAGAGCGGAATGGGTTGACCGTTCTTCACCGCCACCACCAGGTTTTGCAGGTCCTCGATACGGCTGGTGCGGCCCAGGCCGCGGATGAGGTATTCGCGGCCCTGGGCCTCCAGGAAGCCGCCGCTGGTGTTGGCGCCGAAATCGGCCAGCGCCGCTTCCAACCGCTCGCGCTCGATGCCCAGCGCCTGCAATTGCGCCGGATCAATCTCCACCCGGTATTGCCGCACCTCGCCGCCGATGGGGATGACCTGGGCCACACCGGGAATGGTCAACAGTCGCGGGCGCATCACCCAGTCGGCGTACTCGCGCACCTGCATCGGACTCACTTTGTCCGGGTCGGCGGGCAGGGCGATCAGCAAAATCTCGCCCATGATGGAGGAGATGGGGCCGAGCTGCGGCGCGATGCCCTCGGGCAATTGCTCGCGCACCAGGTTCAGTCGTTCGCTGATCTGCTGGCGATTGCGGTAGATGTCCGAGCCCCACTCGAATTCCACATAGACGATGGACAGGCCGATGCCGGACACGGAGCGCACTCGGGTCACGCCGGGCATGCCGTTCATGGCGGATTCCACCGGGAAGGTGACCAGCTGCTCCACCTCCTCCGGGGCCATGCCCCCGGCCTCGGTCATCAGGGTCACAGTGGGCTTGTTGAGGTCGGGGAAGACGTCCACCGGCATCTGCTTCAGGGTCACCGCGCCATAGATGATGAGCAGCAGTGCCACGCCGAGGACGATGAGACGTTGCCGGAGACTGGATTGGATGATGTGTTCGAACATGATGGAGTCAGAGCCGGAAATCAACGCACCTGGGACAACAGGCTGGCCCCCTCGGTGACCACCCGGTCACCGTTCTTGAGACCGTTCACCACGGCCACCGTCGCCGCGTCATGGGACTCCACCGTCACCCGGCGGGAGAGGAAGCGCTCCGCGCCGTCGCGCACCCACACCGCCGCCTCTCCGGCGCCGGTCTTGACCAGGGCGCCACGGAGCAGGAGCGCGCCGGTGTGCTGACGGCGTGTGCCGGCGATCACCTTGAGAGGCTGGCCCACCGCCACCGGCGCGTCTTTCGTCTTGATGCGGAACAGCAACGGTAGAGCCTGTTCGCGCAATTGCCTGCCGGCGCCAATGAATTGCAGATCCAACACGCTTCCGCCGGGCAGGGGCGCGGTGGCCCCGGCAATGTCCGCCGCCTGAGCCGGGTCGTAGGCCAGGGCCTCCACCGCCAGGCGCGCCGGGTCCACCACCTCGAACAGGATGGCCCCGGCCTCCACCACCTGGCCGGCCACCACATGGGTCGCGGCGATTACGCCGGAAACCGGAGCGACCAGCGCTTCCGCCGTGCCGACGCTGGCGCCGATGGCGGCGCGACGCTGTTTCAGCGCTTCCCGTTCGATACGGGCGGCCTCGATCTCCTTTTGCGGCACGGCCCCTTCCAGTTGTTCGAGACGGGCCAGGCGCTTTTCGGCGATGGCTTCCTGGGCCGCCAGCTCGGCAGCGAGCGCGCGCTGGTTGCCGCGCTCGATGCTGTTGGCGGTGGGGCGCAGTCGCGCCAGTACCTGCCCCCTGGCAACCCGCTGTCCCAGCGTCGGCAAGGGCCCCTCGACGCGGCCTGGCTGATCGGCCTGGACCCGGCCGCCGGCATTGGGGTCGGCGATGACCTTGCCGTTGAATTCCGCCGTCGCGGCCATGGTGGTGATCTCGGCGATGCGGTGGCGCAGGCCGATCTGGCGCTGCACCGCCTTGGGCACGAACAGGCTGCCGTCCGGTAGACGCCTGGCCGCGACCGAATCCGTGATAACGGCGGGTTTGGTCATCGTCGGGGGCGCCACGGAGGTCGATTTCGCATCCTGGCTATGGTCTTCGTCGCCATGGGCGCGGGCATGACCGGAATAAACCGCCACAAAGGTAAGCGCGGCCAAAACGATGTGGGGCACGGGCATCCGAAGCATTTGAATCATTGGGGGACTCCCTTCATGGCCTTGCGGCGGCGGGCGAGCACGAACCCCACGGCCACGAGCAACACGCTCGCCGCCCCGCCCCACACGGCCCATTCATCCCAGGAATGCACGTGTTCAACGGTGACCTCCGGCTCGGTGAGATCGAGACTGGCGGCGAGCAGATCGGCGGTGTCGCCGGCCTGGACGGAAAGGGTCAGCGGGTACTTGGCGGGCTTGGCGAAGGCGTCGCCCGGCAAGGCGTACAGCCCCGGCTCGGTCTCCTTGGCCACGGCCTTATATGTGCCGCTTTCCAGCTCGATCACGGCGCCGGTGACCGGGGCGTTATCGGCGTAACGGTCCAGATAGAGCAGTATCCGGCCGCCCGTCTTCAAGACGGTCAGCTCAAAGTCTTCGCTCTGCGCCACGGCGCGCGGCGCGATATCGGCGGGCGCAGCAGGTGCGGCATCGTGGCTGTGGTCTTCACCACCGTGGGGCCAGGCCATGGCGGGCAGGATGACCATGGCAAGCAAGGCAAATAGGCGTTTCAAGGCAGCACTCCCAGAATTTGGTTGAAACGGGAAACGGCCGCGCCAAAGGCGACCCGACGCGCGCCCAGCAGGGCGTCGGCCTCCAATGCGGCGGCGCGGATGCGCAACAGGGTGGTGACGTCCGACTCGCCCAGGGCGAAGGACTTCTCCGCCAGGCGCAGGCTGTCGGCTGCGAGCCGTTGGCGTTCGTTCGCCATGAGGTGCTGGCGCTCTGCGCTGTCGAGATCAAGATGGGCCTTTTGCACGTCAAGGTCCAGCTGCTGCCGGGCCAGCGCCAGCTCGGCATCGGCCTCGGCCAGCTCCGCGCGTGCGGCGGCGTGATCGGCACGCACCTGCGGCCCGGAGGAGAACGGCAGCCTAAACTGCACACCGAGGGCATTGCCATAGGGTTCGGCGGCATCGCCCCGCTCGCGCACCAGGCGCAAAGCCAGTTCCGGTGCTTCGCGCCGGGTGGCCTCGGCAACCTTGAGCCTGGCCTGCGTCGAGCGCACGGCGGCGTCCAACGCCGCAAGGCGCGGGTGATCCGTCACCGGTTCGTGGCGGGTGTTTCTGGATGGAGACGGCCTTTCTTCCCCGAACGCAGCGGGGGCAACCATGCCGGTGAGCTTGAGCCAGACCTGTTCCGCCGCCTTGAGGGTGAGTTCCGCCTGGCCCGTTTCAGCTTCCGCCGCAAGGCGCTCGCCTTGGGCCAGGTTGGCATCGATGCGGGAAAGATCGCCGGCCCGAAACCGGCGCAGCACGTCCGCTTCCAGCGTACGGGCGGTGGTCAGGCGGCGTCCGGCCAGGTCGAGGGCATTGCGCGCGGCGGCCAGGTTCCACCAGGCCTCCCGCACCTCGCCCGCGACTTCCAGACGCAGGGCGGCCCGGCGCGCGGCGACCCTGGCCACGGCTGCGGCGGCCTCATCCCGGCGCGCTGTCTTCTGGGTGGGTAGCCAAAGCGGCGCGGACAGTTCGACCTCCCACTCACGCCGGCCCCGGTTGCCGGTCAGGCCGTCATTAACATGCCCCAGGGTGAGGCTGGTCGGCCCCGGTGTCAGGCCGGCCGCCACCTCGCCACGGGCTTCGGCCTCCGCCGCGCGAGCGTCGAGGGATCGCGCCTGGGGGAAGCGTAGCCAGGCTTGTTCCAGCGCGGCGGCCAGGGTGTCCGCATGCGCGGACAAGGCGGGCGCCAGGGAAAAAAGCAGGCCGGCAAGGAGCCAGCCAGCCGGCCTGCGCACCGTCATTTCGCTTTGCCCATCTGCTGCATCATCATCTGCATCATGTCCATGCGCTTTTCCATCATCTCCATGCGCTTGGCCATCATGTCATCGGCGCCGGCGGCGCTTTGGCCCATCATGCCGCCACCCATCATGCCCATGCCGCCCGGGCCACCCATCATGCCCATGCCGGACCCCATCATGCCGCCCTTGCCACCGGACATCATCGGACACGAGCCATCCTGCATCATGGCTTCCATGTCCTTCATCTGGGCTTCCATGAGTTGTTTGCGCTTCTCGGGATCCTTGCTCGCACGAATCTCCATCATGCGCGCCCGCATCGCCTGCATTTTGTCTTGCGTGGCGGCGGGGGCCGCTTGAGCCGGGATGGGTGCGGCGGCTGTTTGTCCGGGGTGGTGGCCACTGTGTTCGTCCTTGGTCGCGTCGGCGGCCATCAGGGGGACGGGCATGGCCAGCGCGGCGGCCAGGGCGAGCATCAGGGTATTGCGTTGCATCGATTTCATGAAAATCTCCTGTGGGTGGAAAAAACTGTTCCTTGAGACCGCATCAACGGCCAAGTTGCAGGGCGGTGACCGTCAACGCGCCGTCCTGGCGCTCGGCCACGAAGCGGATGCGGTCGCCGGGTTTGATCTGGCTGAGCCAGATGGGATCCTTGACCCGGAACACCATGGTCATGGCGGGCATATCCAGGTTGGCCAGGGGACCATGACTGATGGTGACCTTGCCGACATCGGCGTTGATCTTCTTTATGGTGCCGTCGGCCCAGGCGGTGTCCATGGCTTGTCCGGCGGGCATGGTGTGGCCATTGTGGTCGTGGTCGGCAGCCAGTGCCTGAAATTGGGGTGCCAGGAAAAGGCCCGCGATGAGGGTGAGTGTGGTGGATTTCATGCCATTCTCCTTTCAGTTCAATAACGGGCGTAGGTTTGGGTGCCGCCATCCCGCTTCACCAGCAGGACGTCGTAGGCATCCTTGCGGTTACCCTGTTCCATACCGGGCGAGCCGATGGGCATGGCTGGGACCACCAGGCCGCGGGCGCGTGGCTTTTCCTTGAGCAAGCGCCGGATTTCCTTTGCCGGCACGTGGCCTTCCACCAGATAGCCGTTCACCTCGGCGGTATGGCAGGAACCGTGGCCGGGGGGCACGCCCAGGCGGTACTTGTGGCTCACCACGTCGTCGGTGTCATGGGCGCGCACGGTAAAGCCATTGGCCTTGAGATGGTCGATCCACTTGTTGCAGCAACCGCAAGTCGGGCTCTTGTAGACATCGATCACGGGCGAGGCCGCCCAAGCGGGCTGGATCAGGACGAAAAGCAGCAGGGTATGGAGGATGGGGGGTTTCACATTGCACTCCTTGTCGAAGACGATTCCAGTATCCGGTTTTCATCCGCACGCCAAGCTGACGCGCGGATGACATTTCCGTCATGGATGCACACGAATCCGGCCGCGCATGCCCGCCTCGAAATGCCCCGGCACCAGACAGGCGAAATCGAAATTGCCGGTGCGGGTGAAAAGCCAGACCAGTTCGCCGGCCTTGCCTGGTTCAACCGTTACGGCGTTGGGATCGTCGTGCTCCATTTCCGGGAACTTGCGCATCAGGGCCGCGTGCGCTTTCAACTCGGCCAGGGTGCCCAGCACCATTTCGTGCTTCATCTGGCCGCCGTTGACCACTTTGAAGCGGATGGTCTGGCCGCGTTTGACCCGAATCTCGCTGGGCGAGAAACGCATGTCGTCGCTGGTGGCGATCTCGATGGTGCGGTCTATTTTGGCGTGGTCACCCGGTTTGCCCAGGGCCGAGGCATGGCTCGGCGAGGCCTGGGCGGCGCTGGTGGAGAGGGCGATCACTGCGAACAGAATGAGAACGTGCTTGCGCATGGCGCTTCCTTTTGGGTCAATGGCTTTCGTGGCCAGTGGGTTTGCGGGCCTTCAGGGTGTGTTCGTCGGCGGCCGGGCCGGACTGGCGTTCGGCGCTCGGCGCGTCACAGCCCCATTCCCACGCCACCGTGCCTTGCGGATGCTTGAACCAGCCCGGATCGCGGTAGTCGCCGGGTTTCACGTCGTCGCGTACCTTCACTACCGTGAACATGCCGCCCATCTCCAGCGGCCCGAACGGCCCCCAGCCGGTCATCATGGGCAAGGTGTTGTCCGGCAGGGGCATTTCCATCTCGCCCATTTCCGCCATGCCCTTGCTGCCCATTTCCATGTAGTCGGGCACCAGCTTGCCGATGCGCTCGGTGATGTCGTGCTGGTCGACGCCGATCAGGGTGGGTACGTCGTGGCCCATGGCATTCATGGTGTGGTGAGACTTGTGGCAGTGGAAGGCCCAGTCGCCCGGTGCGTCTGCGATGAATTCGATGGCACGCATCTGGCCCACCGCCACGTCCGTGGTCACCTCCGGCCAGCGCGCCGATTTCGGCACCCAGCCTCCGTCGGTGCCGGTCACCTCGAAATCCACACCGTGCAAGTGCAGCGGGTGGTTGGTCATGGTCAGGTTGCCGGCGCGGATGCGCACCCGGTCGCCAGTGCGGCACACCAGCGGGTCAATGGCCGGGAACACCCGGCTGTTGAAACACCACAGATTGAAGTCCAGCATGGTGTTGACCTTGGGAGTGGCCGCGCCCGGTTCGATATCGAAGGCGTTGAGCAGGAACACGAAGTCCCGGTCCACGCGCATGAAGTCCGGGTCTTTCGGATGCACGACGATGAAGCCCATCATGCCCATGGCCATCTGCACCATCTCATCGGCGTGTGGGTGATACATGAAGGTGCCCGATTTTTTCATCTGGAATTCGTAGACGAAGGTCTTGCCCGGCTTGATCTGGGGCTGGGTCAGGCCGCCCACGCCGTCCATGCCGTTGGGCAGCAGGATGCCGTGCCAGTGCACGGCCGTATGCTCGGGCAGCTTGTTGGTGACAAAGATGCGGATGCGGTCGCCTTCCACGCATTCGATGGTGGGGCCGGGGCTGGAACCGTTGTAGCCCCACAGCCGGGCCTTCATGCCCGGCGCCAGCTCGCGTACGACCGGCTCTGCCACCAGGTGGAATTCCTTGACGCCATCCTTCATGCGCCAAGGCAGAGACCAGCCGTTGAGGGTGATTACGGGGTTATAGGGGCGGCCCTCCCTGGGCGCCAGCGGTGGCTGGGTGGCGGGGTCGGTGAATACGGGGGCTTCGGGCAACGAGGCCGCGCCGACGCGGGTAACCAACCCGGCACCCAAAACGGCGGCACCGGAGCGGCTGAGGAATTGGCGGCGATCCATGATTTTGTCCTTTCTCAGTGACCGCCGGCCGCTTCGGCCGCGGGCGTGCTTTTCGAGATTGTCATGGCGCCGGCGCCGCGACCGTTGAGGGTGATCTGGAGATTGCTCTCCGCTACCCAGAATTCCTTCTGGGCCTGGATGGCGGCATTGACGGCCGCCACTTGGGAGCGGGTGTCGGCGAGCAGATCCCAGACACCGATCAGCATGCCGTTGTAGCGCAGCAGTGCCTCTTCGGAGAGGCTTTTGCGCAGTGGCACGATCTCGTCCCGATAGCTCGCCGCCAGTTCATGGGCGGCGCGGTAGCCCGCATAGGCGTCGCGCACCTCCGATTCGGCGTTCACCGCCAGCTCGGCCACCCGGTGCATGGCCTGGGTGTACAGCGCCTCGGCCTTAATCGTGCGCGCCCCGCCCCAGTCGAAGATGGGCAGGGACAACTCGATTTCGTATCCCCGCGCATGGGGTTGCCCGGACACGTTGTTGTTCAAGTAGCTCACTTCCAGCACGTTGACGAAGCGGGTGGCCTTGACCAGGCCCAGGCTCTTCGCCAGTCCATCCAGTTCCCGCTTGGCCACGTCGAGATCGAGGCGACCGTCCATGGCCCGTTGCAGGACAGCTTTTTCCTCCATCAGGCTGGCGGGCAGGTCCGGCAGGCGGTCCGGCAGCGTGAAGCCGCGCTGCGCCCCGGAGAGCCCCAACACCCGCGCCAGACGTTCACGGGCGGCGCTTTCCGTCAGGCGGACGCGGGTCAGTTCGGCACGCGTTTCGGCCTGGAATAATTGTTCCCGCTGCTGGCGCTGGCGGCTGAAATTGCCCACGTCGGCCATGCGCTTGGCCAGCATCGCGCCGGCCTCGGCGGCGGCCAGCACGTCTTCCTGGTATCGCGCCGCCTGGCGAGCGGCCACGGCCTCGAACCATGCCTGGCGGGCGGCCTGGGCCAAGCGCATCACCTCTTCAGCAACCCGCAGCTGGGTGGCCTGGAAACGGCGCTGCTCGATTTCAGATCGCGTGGACAGGGTCAGCAGCCCCATCAGATCGAACAGAAACTTGCGTTCATATTCCCGCTCGCCGCCGCCTTCCAGACGGGCGAAAGTAAAGCCCGGATTGCGCAATCTTCCGGCCTGGACGAGATCGGCTTCCGCGATGCCCAGGTCAGCGAGGCTGGCTTGAAGACCGCGGTTGTTCAGGAGGGCAATCTTCACCGCGCGTTCCGCGTCGAGCTGCCCGTTCAGGAGCCGTTTCACTTCCGCTCCGGCATTTTCGCCGTCCTGTTCGGTCTTGATGGTTTGCGGGGCGATGCCCTGGCGCTCGCGTGTGATCGAGGCCACCTTGTCGAGTCCGCCGTCCTGGCTGAAGCTGGCGCAGCCAGCCAGCACGGTCGTTCCCAACAGCAACAGCGGCAGCCGGATTCGCATTCCTTTCTGACTTATGGATTGGGTCATGCCTGATCTCCATGGGTTATTCATCGGTGAGGCCATTGTTGATAAGGGCATCCGTCATGAACCTGACGGGTGGATTACAAAAATGTCAGGTTTGATTCGCCTCCCCATGTCTGTGGCAGGATGTCTCCATTGCGCAAGGAGGCATGTATGAAAATTCTGGTGGTCGAGGATGAACCCAAGACCGGTGATTACCTGAAACAAGGCCTCACCGAGGCCGGTTTCGTCACCGATCTGGCCCGCGACGGCTGGGATGGACTGGAGATGGCCAAGGCGAATCCCTACGACCTTTTGATCCTGGATGTGATGCTGCCCGGCCTCAACGGCTGGCAGGTCCTCGAAGGCTTACGTCGCGCCGGCCTGGACACGCCGGTGCTGTTCCTGACCGCGCGCGATCAGGTCGAAGATCGGGTCAAGGGCCTGGAATTGGGCGCAGACGATTATCTGGTCAAGCCCTTCGCCTTCGCCGAATTGCTCGCCCGCGTACGTACCCTGCTGCGCCGGGGGCGGGGCGGCCTGGAGCCGACCGTGCTCAAGGTCGCCGACCTGGAACTGGACCTGCTGCGCCGACGGGCGAATCGCGCCGGCAAGAAGATCGACCTGACGGCCAAGGAATTCGCCCTGCTGGAACTGCTGTTGCGCCGCCAGGGCGAGGTGTTGCCGAGATCGCTGATCGCCTCCCAGGTCTGGGACATGAACTTCGATTCGGATACCAACGTCATCGACGTAGCGGTTCGCCGTCTGCGCGCCAAGGTGGATGATGGATTCGAGCCCCGTCTGATCCATACCGTGCGCGGCATGGGCTACGTATTGGATGACAGCGAGCGTTAGCGCCGGATTGAACATCGAGAAGGATTTCATCACATGACGATCACAACGGACGAGAGCAACGAACTGTGTTTCGGTTGCGTTTACTACCCGCCCAATCTGCCTCGCCATGCCTATGAGCAGGCGGACTGGGACATGCTCCAGGCCCGCTCATGCTCGTTCGAACATGAACCGGGTGACGCGCATTGCGTGGCCACGCGCAAAACCAGTTGCACGCTTGTGGATCTGGTACCCAGGGCCTCCGCGCAATGAAGTCCCTGTCTCTGACCGCGCGGGTCAGCCTGTTATTTGGCTTGGTCGTCACCGTGGTTCTGTTCAGCCTGGGCTGGCTGGTGGCCTGGTCGGTGGATCGCCATTTCCAGGAAATGGATCGACACGAACTGGAGGGCAAACTGGCCCTGGTAGCCAATCTGTTGGCCAAGGCGAACTCATCCGATGCCCTGGATGGCGTACCCAAGGAGCTGGACGACGCGCTGGTTGGCCATGATGGGCTTTCGGTCACGCTGGTCGATGCCCAGGGCAACAAATGGTTCGCCAGCCGCGACCTGGATTTCCCCTCCGAGCTTTTCCGGGCGCCATCAGACCATGGTCTGACCGTTTGGCGGGAAGGCGAGCAGGGCTTTCGCGGCCTGAAAGCGACCGTGACGACCGGCGACGGCCGCACCCTCACCGTCGCCATCGTGCTCGACATCAGCCACCACTTGCATTTCATCGACACCTTCAAGCGCGGCGTGGCCCTCGCCATGATTCTGGCTGCCCTGCTTACCGCCGGTCTGGGCTGGCTGGCCGTGCGGACCGGTTTGCTGCCCTTGCGGCAAATGATCGAACTGGCGACCGGCCTGTCGGCCAACCGCCTTGATCAGAGGCTGCCGGAATCAGGGCTGCCGCCTGAAATCCGCAGCCTGGCCGTCGCCTTCAACGCCATGCTGGAGCGTCTGGAGGACTCCTTTGTCCGACTGTCCGAGTTCTCATCCGACATTGCCCATGAACTGCGTACCCCGGTATCCAATCTGCTGACCCAGACCCAGGTCGCGCTTTCCCATCCCAGAACGGCCGCCGAGTATCGCGAAGTGCTGCAATCCAGTGCCGAGGAGTATGAGCGTCTGGCCCGGATGATCGGCGACATGCTGTTCCTGGCCAAGGCGGACAACAAGCTCCTGGCGCTTAACCATGAAAACGTGGATCTGGGCGAGGAAGCAGGAAAATTGGTCGAGTTCTACGGCATCCTGGCCGAAGAACAAGGTGTCAGGCTTGAGGTTGCCGGATCGGCCACCACGCGAGGCGACCGGCTCATGTTGCGGCGGGCCATGTCCAACCTGCTGTCGAATGCCATCCGGCACAGTCAGGCTGGCGGCACCGTGGCGATCAGACTAAGCGGAGATGCTACCCACGCCACACTGGTAGTGGAAAATCCCGGTTCAATTCCCCCCGAGCAGTTGCCTCGCCTGTTCGACCGTTTCTATACCGGAGACCCTTCCCGCCGCGCCGGTGGCGAGGGGGTCGGGCTTGGACTGGCGATTGTGCGTTCCATCATGAAGACACACGGGGGCTCAGTCGACGTCACGTCACAGCTGGGGCTTACTTGCTTTGTGCTGCGTTTGCCAGGTCAGGAAGACCAACAGTCAACCTGACGTGAAAGTCGCGGCAGCGGCTCTCGTTGCCTCCTTCAATGAGTGATCGAAGGGGCATATACCTGCCCCTCGTGGACCCAAGAGAGAAATCTTGCGATCAAGCAAAGATTCAAGGATGACCACTGGGAAGCACAATCTAATGCTCTGGATTACCCCCTAGCACGAATGCCACGTCCAGTCTGGGTCGCCCCAGCACCGCCAATTCCAAAAGGCCAGACGTTGCTCTCGCCTTTTTTACGTCTGCACACCGTGCTAGTGCTAGTGCTGGTGTTGGTTCCTGGATTCGTGCGAAGGGCGGCACCAACCCGAAAACCCTGGTTTCGGCGGCTTTCCTGCTCTCTGTGCTCTCCGTTCTCTGTGCCTTTCGTACGATCCCCAGTGTTTACGCGGGTTCCGGGCCGTGAGTCTGAACAATATATTGGGGGTCGAAGGCGACAAGATCCGTTTTGCCGATGTCCATCAAGGGTAAGCAACGTAGCCCGTTGCTCCTGACCTTGCGAGGTCGCTTGGCGTGTAAATCACGACCCAGTCTGTGTTGGGTCAACGGATGGGCTGCTCCAGCCTGCACACCCACTATTTGGTCGGCTTGGCCTCCTCCAGACGGAACGTTCTGCCATTCTGAGTCCGACACGAGCCCTTAACATCAGGTAGGTGGCTTACCCACTCGCAGTCCAGGCGATCGCCTTCCTTGGTCTTCAAGACAGCTTGACCTTCCCTGATATGCCGTCGATGGACTTTGGACATGGTGCGATAGGCACCACGGCATTCCGCGTCCAAACAACGCTCGCTATCCCATTCGCCTACATAGCGCTTGCCATCCAGCATCACTTCCATGGAATTTGGCTGCAGCCAAGTCAAAGTTAGCGTACCCACTGCCTGCGTGGTGTTTGAGTCGTCCTTGAGGGCCACGTTGGAAGAACAGCCAGCCATGGCAATCAGGGGCAGGATCAGCATCAATCGTTTCATTTCGATCTCCTTTCGATGGGTAGGTGTTGTCGGCATCAGCGCAGTACGAAGCGCACGGTCAGGGCGGGTTTGCCTGGCAGGTTCACGAGAGCCACCGCCTTGGCTCCGGTTACCTTGAACTGGCCCATGGCCTCAAGCTTGTCGCCAGCGGGCTTGAGCGCGACTTCCTGTTTCACGCCACCGGCCAGCAGGGTTAGCTTGGCGCTGGCCTTGGCGACATCGACCGGCTTGCCGTGGTCACGCACATGGAGGCGCAGGCTGTCCGGCTTGGCGACCAGTTCGAAGTCGATGTCCTTGGCCTCGGCCACCACGCCGCCGTGCAGGGCGGTGTGTTCGTGAGCATGATCGTGACCGCCGGCCGCGAAGGCGCCGTTGCTCAGTCCGAAGGCCAGGGCGGTAAGTAGATGGATAGGTTTCATGGTGTTTCCTTTCCTTGGGGGATGTGAACGAAGGTTGGCATCACAACGCCTCGGCATCGCGGTCGGCGAGCAGACGCTCGGCATCCCGGCGCCCGAACAGCCAGAACAGCGCGGGGGTGAGATATGTGTCGAGCAGGGTGGAGCTGATGAGTCCGGAGAAGATGACCACGGCCACCGGGTGGAGGATTTCCGTGCCGGGTCGTTCCGCCTCGAACAGCAGCGGGGCCAGGGCGAAGGCGGTAACCAGGGCGGTCATCAGCACCGGCGCCAAGCGCTCCAGCGAACCGCGCACGATCATCGTGTGATCGAAGTCCTCGCCTTCGCGGCGCATCAGGTTGATGTAGTGGCTGACCTTGAGGATGCCGTTGCGTACCGAGATGCCGGCCAGGGTGATGAAGCCGATAAGCGCCGCCACGGAAAGCGGCTGCCCGGATAGCCACAGCCCCAGCACCGCGCCCACCAGGGCCAGCGGGATGTTGGCCATGATCAACAACGACAGCCGCGCCGACTTGTAGCGGCTGTAAAGCACCACGAACATCAGCGTGAGCGACACGATGGACAACAGGCCGACCAGCTTCGAGGCCTCTTCCTGGGCCTGGAACTGGCCGCCCAGGGTGACGAAGTAGCCCTCGGGCAGTTTCGTGCCCCCGACCGCCTTGCGGATGTCGGCCACCACCTCGGACAGTGCCCGGCCCTGGGCGTTGGCCGAGAGGACGATGCGGCGCTTGCCGTCGTCGCGGCTGATCTGGTTGGGGCCGTCGCTATCCTCGATGGTGGCGATGCGCGACAGGGGCACGCTGCCGCTCGGAGTGCTGAACTGGATGCGACTTAAGCCCTCCACCGTGCGCGCCGATTCCGGCAGACGCATGACCAGGGCGAAACGCCGGCCGCCCTCGACGATCTGGGCGGATTTCTCGCCCTCCACCAGGCCTTGCAGCATGGCCAGGATTTGCGGCGTCGGCACGCCGTATTGCGCCGCTGCCGCATAGTCGATGCGCACCTTGATCTGGGGTGCGAGCACCTGCTTTTCGATTTGCAGGTCGGCCAGCCCGGGGATGCCGGCAAGCTTGCCGCGCAGCAGGTCGGCCTGGGCGCGCAGGGTATCCAGGTCATCGCCGTAGATCTTGATGGCGATCTGCGAGCGCACACCGGACAGCATGTGGTCGATGCGATGCGAAATGGGCTGGCCGATTTCGATGGCGGCGGGCAGGTTGATGAGGCGCCCGCGGATGTCGGCCTTGATGTCGTCCAGCGGTCGGGTCAATTCGGCGGCAGGCTTGATGCCCACGTCCAGTTCGCTGACATGCACCCCCTCGGCATGCTCGTCCAGTTCGGCGCGGCCACTGCGCCGTCCGACATGAACCACCTCCGGCACCTGGCGCACCAACACCTCGGCCTGCCGCGCCAGGGCGGACGATTCGGCCAGGGTCACCCCAGGATTCAGGCGCAGACCGATGAGCAGGGTGCCCTCGTTGAACGGCGGCAGGAAGGTGGTGGGGAAGAACGGCACCGCCACCGCCGCTACCAGCACCGCCGTAGCCCCCGCCGCCAAGGCTGCACGGGGTCGGTCCAGCACGGCTTGCAGGCTGCCGCGATACCTGGACTTGAGCCAGGCCAAGAGCCGCGTATCGCCGTGGTCGAGGGACTTCATTCGGGGAAGGAGGTAGAACGCCAGCACCGGGGTGATGGACACCGACACCACCAGGGAGGCCAGGGTCGAGACGATGAAGGCGATCCCGAGTGGCACGAACAGCCTGCCCTCCATGCCGGGCAGGGCGAACAGCGGCAGGAATACCAGCACGATGATGAGCGTGGCGTAAAGGATGGCGGAACGTACCTCCAGGGTGGCGTGGGCCACCAGCTCGATGGGATGCAGGCGATGATCAGGGTGCTTGGCCCGGTCTTCCTTAAGCCGTCGCAAGACGTTCTCGATGCCCACCACCGCATCGTCCACCAGGCCGCCGATGGCGATGGCGAGTCCCCCGAGGGTCATGGTGTTGATCGACATGCCGAAATACTTGAACACCAATGCGGTCATGAAGATCGACACCGGGATGGCGGTGAGTGCGATCACGGTCGGGCGCAAGGTGCCCAGGAAGA
The DNA here is from genome assembly GCA_025458005.1 of Thiobacillaceae bacterium. Taxonomy (GTDB): domain Bacteria; phylum Pseudomonadota; class Gammaproteobacteria; order Burkholderiales; family Thiobacillaceae; genus JALOTG01. The sequence continues at coordinate 45 of JALOTG010000014.1, read as the reverse complement.
AGAACAGGATCACCGCGACGAACACCGAGGCGCCGATCAGCTTGC
>JALOTG010000013.1 GCA_025458005.1 Thiobacillaceae bacterium | reverse complement strand
CCGGCGCGTCGTCGATGTCCATCGCGGCCGCGGTGTCCGCCGCCGCCTGCGTCTCGTCGTCGGTGAACTCGAGGTTGAGGTCCTCGGTGTCGATGCTCTTGAGGATGTCCTGTCCGCCGCCGCCCTCGCCATACTGCTCCAGCAGCTTGCCGAGCTTGTCGTCCTCAACGACGATCGGCTCCACCGTGAGGTTGGCCTGGAACTTGACGTCATCCAGGGCCTGGATGTTGCTGGGATCGGAAATGGCGACGTAGAGGCGATTGCCGCGCTGGGCGATGGGCAGCAGGCGGTGCTTCTGGACGATCTTGGCGTCCACCAGTCCCCTGGGCAGGACTTCGGGGTCGAAGGCGCCCAGGTTGCAGAACGGGATTCCGAAGGTGATGGAGGAGAAGGCGGCGATCTGGTCCGCTCGGAAGCGCCGGGTGCGCAGCAGGTGGGCCAGGAAGTTCTCGCCAGAATTGCGCGCCTGGTCCTGCAGATTCTGCCCTTCATCCGGGCTGAGCAGCCCCTGCTGGACCAGGGCCCTGCATAAACCGGTGAGATTGGCGCCTACGTTGACCGCGACCACCCTGTCATCCACTCCTTATGGCAATGGAACTTATAACGGCATGATGCCGAGCCCACTTTAATTCGTCAAAGCGAGATGGCGCCGCGGAAGCCATGGCGCCAGGGGGCCGTCAGGACCGGCCGAGGATGACCTCCAGGACGAATTTCACCCCCACGTAGGCGAGCATGAGGCAGGCGAATCCCGCCAGCGTCCAGTAGATGGCGGTACGTCCCCGCCAGCCGTAGATCCTGCGGCCGGCCAGCAGGCCGGCGAAGATCAGCCAGGAGGTGATGCCGAAGACGGTCTTGTGGGTCAGAGGAAAGGCCCGGTCGAATAGCACCTCGGAGAACAAAATGCCTGATGCCAGGGTGAGGGTGAGCAGCAGGAAACCTGCCTCGATCAGGCGGAAAAGCAGTTTTTCCAGGGTCAGCAAGGGCGGCAGCCCGGTGACCAGTCTGGGCGGCACCGGTTTGTGCAGGTGTTTCTCGGCCACCGCCATGAGCAAGGCATGCAGGGCGGCGATGGTGAACAGGCTGTAGGCGACCAGGGCCATCACCAGATGGGCGCCGAAGGCGGGCATGTCGCTGTGGGGGATGAGCGTGGCGTCCCGCATCAGGCCGTGCAATCCCACCGCCGTGGCGGCGAAGACCATGACCAGCCCCAGCAGCCCCCCCAGGGGGTAGCGCCAGACGGCGACGCCGTGCACCAGGACGGTCAGGGCCGCGACCGCAGAGAGAGAAACGGCGAAACCGAGCGCGACGCCGCCCCCAACCAGCATGTCCTGCTGCAGCAGATAGAGGTGCGGCAGGAGCGGGACCAGCGGCAGCAGCCGGGTGAGCAGGTCCGATTTGCAGCACGCCGCCCGACCTGGCCAGAAATAGGCCGCCAGGAGGGCATAGGCGATCACGCAGAGGAGGAATAGCGCGGCAGGCGCCATCGTGGGGGGCTTCGAATTTGTTAGACTTGGACAGTTTATCGCATCCACGCCCCGCATCCCATGTTCGACAATCTGACCCAGCGCCTGGCCGGCGTCGTGAAGAACCTGCGCGGCCAGGGCCGGCTGACCGAGGCCAACATCCAGGATGCCCTGCGCGAGGTGCGCGTCGCCCTGCTCGAGGCCGACGTGGCCCTGCCCGTGGTGCGCGACTTCATCACCCGGGTGAAGGAGAAGGCCCTCGGCCAGGATGTCCTGCTCAGCCTGACGCCGGGCCAGGCGCTCATCGGCCTGGTGCACAAGGAACTCACCGCCCTGATGGGCGAGCAGGCCGCGCCCCTCGATTTCGCCACCCAGCCCCCGGCGGTTTTCCTGATGGCCGGTCTGCAGGGCGCCGGCAAGACCACCACCTGCGGCAAGCTGGTGCGCGTCATCCGCGAGCGCGGCCGGAAGAAGATCCTGCTGGTCAGTTGCGACGTCTACCGCCCCGCCGCCATCGAGCAGCTGAAGACCGTCGCCGGGCAGGCTGAGGCCGACTTCTTCCCGTCGACTCCGGGCCAGCAGCCCGCCGATATCGCCCGTGCCGCCCTGGACCATGCCCGGCGGCACTTCTACGAGGTGCTCATCGTCGACACCGCCGGCCGCCTGCACGTGGACGAGGCCATGATGCGGGAGATCCAGGAACTGCACCGCCTGCTCAACCCGGTGGAGACGCTGTTCGTCGTGGACGCGATGCAGGGCCAGGACGCGGTCAACACGGCCAAGGCATTCAACGAGGCACTGCCCCTGACCGGCGTGATCCTGACCAAGCTGGACGGCGACGCGCGCGGCGGCGCGGCCCTGTCGGTGCGGCAGATCACCGGCAAGCCGATCAAGTTCGCCGGCGTGGGCGAGAAGCTCACCGGCATCGAGGTCTTCCACCCCGAGCGCATGGCCTCCCGCGTTCTGGGCATGGGCGACGTGCTGACCCTGATCGAGGAAGCGCACCGCTCGGTGGACCAGCAGGAGGCCCTCAAGGCGGTGCAGAAGCTCAAGAGCGGCAAGGGCTTCGACCTGGAGGACTTCAAGACGCAGATCCAGCAGATGAAGAAGATGGGGGGACTGTCTACCCTGGTGGACAAGCTGCCCGGCGCCGGCCAGGTGCAGGCCGGCGATCTGGCCCAGGGCGAGCGGCAGATGCGTCGCATCGAGGGCATCATCAACGCCATGACGCCCGAGGAGAGGCGCAAGCCCGAGCTCCTCAAGGCCTCGCGCAAGCGGCGCATCGCCGCCGGCTCGGGGGTCTCGGTGCAGGAGGTCAACCGCCTGCTCAACCAGTTCGAGCAGGCCCGCAAGATGATGAAGTCCCTCGGCAAGGGCGGCCTGGCCAAGATGATGCGCGGCATGAAGGGCATGCTGCCGGGCATGCCCTGAGCCTCCGCCCCAAACAAAACAACGACTTGTCCTGACGGCCGGCTTCCAATAGAATTCGGTGTTTTCCGTGCGCGCCCGCGGCGCGTGTATTCAGAGGATCCCATCGCATGGTAACCATTCGTCTTGCCCGGGGCGGCGCCAAGAAGCGTCCCTTCTACAACATCGTCGTGGCCGACTCCCGCCATCGCCGCGACGGACGCTTCATCGAGCGCATCGGCTTCTACAACCCGGTCGCGACCGGCAACGAGGAAGGCCTGCGCGTCAATCGCGAGCGCCTGGCCTACTGGCAGGGCGTCGGTGCCCAGCTGTCCGAGACCGTGACCAAGCTGGTCCAGCGTGACAAGGCCGCGGTCGCAGCCTGACCGGGCCGCGACGGACGAGGATCTGGTGGTGATGGGGCGGGTGGCCGCCCCCTACGCGGTGCAGGGCTGGGTCAAGGTGCAGCCGTTCACCGACTATCTCGACAGCCTGCTGGACTATCCGGTCTGGTGGCTGGGCCGGGCGGGTGAATGGCGGGCACATCGTCTTCTGGAGGGCCGCCCGCATACCAAGGTGCTGCTGGCCAGGCTGGAAGGCATCGACAGCCGCGAGGCGGCAGAGGACATCCAGGGCATGGAGATCGCCGTGCCCCGAGGGGAACTGCCCCCGGCCGAGGAAGGCGAGTATTACTGGGACGACCTGATCGGCCTGGAGGTGGCGAACACCGCCGGCGCGAGCCTGGGCCGTGTGCAAGGCCTCATGGAAACAGGCGCCCACGATGTGCTGCGGGTGCGAGGCGAACGTGAGACGTTGATCCCCTTCACCGCGCCCATCGTGCAATCGGTCGACCTGGCGGCCGGTCGCATCGTGGTGGACTGGGAAGCGGACTACTGAGCCATGGGCGGCGGGGAGCGGTTGGCGCCACGCTACCACGTGCTGACCCTGTTCCCGGCCATGTTCGCCGCCCTGACCGAATTTGGCGTCAGCGGCAGGGCGGTCAGGAACGGCCTCGCGCGGGTGAAGTGCTGGGATCCGCGCGACTTCACCCGCGACGTGTATCGCACGGTGGACGACCGGCCGTTCGGCGGCGGCCCCGGCATGGTGATGCTGGCGGAACCGCTCGACCTGGCCCTGACCGCCGCGAAGACGGAATTGCGCCGGGAAGGCGTTGCAGCTCCGCGCCTGGTCCACCTCTCCCCCCAGGGGCGGGTACTGGACCAGGCGCTGGTCGAGGAACTGGCGCGGGAGCCGGCGCTGGTGCTCGTGACGGGCCGCTACGAGGGCATCGACGAGCGGCTCTTCCGGCGCCACCCGATGGAGGAGATCTCCGTCGGCGACTATGTGCTTTCCGGCGGCGAGCTGCCGGCCATGGTGCTGCTGGACGCGGTCATCCGGCAGCTGCCCGGGGCCCTGGGGCACGCCGACTCGGCGGCGGAGGACTCCTTCGCCGACGGGCTGCTGGACTGCCCGCACTACACCCGGCCCGAGGACTACCTGGGCCTGAAGGTGCCGGCGGTGCTGCTGTCCGGCAACCATGCCGGCATCGCCCGCTGGCGGCTCGGCCAGTCCCTGCGGCGGACCCTGGCAAGGCGTCCGGATCTGCTGGCGGGGCGGGCGCTGAGCCCGCTGGAAGAGGAATTGCTCGACGAACTTCGTCGGGAAGACGGCCCGGAACGATCCGGGTCGGTTTAGAAACGGCGTCACGTCTCCGCGGAGACCTCTGCCGCCCACAAGCATGAAAGGAAACGAGATGAATCTGATTCAGCAACTGGAGCAGGAAGAAATCGCCCGCCTGGGCAAGACGGTGCCCGAATTCGGCCCCGGCGACACGGTGGTGGTGCAGGTGAAGGTCAAGGAAGGCAACCGCGAGCGTCTGCAGGCCTACGAGGGCGTGGTCATCGCCAAGCGCAACCGTGGTCTCAACTCCTCCTTCATCGTGCGCAAGATCTCCGCCGGCGAAGGCGTCGAGCGCACCTTCCAGACCTACTCCCCGCTGGTCGCCGCCATCGAGGTGAAGCGCCGCGGCGACGTGCGTCGCGCCAAGCTCTACTTCCTGCGCGACCGCTCCGGCAAGTCCGCCCGCATCAAGGAGAAGCTCTCCTACGCCAAGGACAGGCAAGACTGAGCGTCCGCTGTCGCGGAGAAGCCGCCCGCGGGCGGCTTTTTTCATCCCTCAGCGCCGCAGCAGGGGCGCGAGGGACTTCCAGACCGTGTCCAGGATCAGGGGCTGGGCGGCGGCGTTGGGATGGATGCCGTCGGCCTGGAAGTACTCGGGACGATCGGCGAACCCCTCCAGCAGGAAGGGCAGATAGGCGACGCGCTGCTCGCGGGCCAGTTCGCGAAAGGACTCGTGGAAGGATCGGGTGTAGGCGGGGCCATAGTTGGGCGGCAGGTGCATGCCCACCAGCAGGACCTGGGCGCGCCGCTGCTGAGCGGCCCGGACGATCCTGGCTAGGTTGGCCTTCATCTGGTCGAGGGGCAGACCGCGCAGGCCATCGTTGGCCCCCAGGGCGAGGACCAGCACGCTCGGCCGGTGTTGCTCCAGTGCGCGACCGATGCGGCTCGCGCCGCCGGCGCTGGTCTCGCCGCTGATGCTGGCGTTGACCACCCGGTGGTTGAACTTTCCCCGCGCCAGGCGCTCCTCCAGTAGCGTCACCCAGCTCTCCTTGCGGGCCACGCCGTAGCCAGCCGACAGGCTGTCGCCGTAGACGAGGATGGTGCCTTGGGCGGCCAGGGCCGCGGTGCCGGGGAACAGGCAGAACAACCAGATCAGGAAGATGCGCATGGCGGTTGGAGAACGCGACAGGATGATCGTTCAGTCCCTGGGGCTGACCAAGGTAGTACCCAGCGGCGGGGGCAGCCTCACCATCCTGGAAGATATCAATTTCGCCGCCCGGCCGGGAGAGGCGGTGGCCATCGTAGGCGCATCCGGCTCGGGCAAGTCGACCCTGCTGGGTCTGCTGGCCGGCCTGGACACCCCCAGCGCCGGCCGGGTGCTGCTCGACGGCGCGGACCTGGCGACCCTGGACGAGGACGGCCGCGCCGGCCTGCGCGCCCGCCTGCTCGGCTTCGTGTTCCAGTCCTTCCAGCTGCTGCCCGCCTTCACCGCCCTGGAGAATGTCATGCTGCCCCTGGAGCTGGCCGGCGCCGCCGACGCCCAGGCCGGCGCACGCCGCATGCTGGAGCGGGTGGGCTTGGCGGACCGGCTCGACCACTATCCCAAGCACCTGTCTGGCGGCGAACAGCAGCGCGTGGCCCTGGCCCGCGCCTTCGTCGTCCGGCCGGGGCTGCTGCTGGCCGACGAGCCGACCGGCAACCTGGACGCCGCCACCGGCGCCGGCGTCATCGACCTGATGTTCGAGCTCAACGCGGAGGCCGGCACCACGCTGATCCTGGTCACCCACGACGAGCAGCTGGCCGGCCGTTGCGGGCGCCGCGTGCGGCTGGCCGCCGGGCGCGTCGTCGCGGATTAGCGCGATGCGGCTGACGCTGCGTTTCTTCCTGCGCGACTGGCGGGCCGGCGAGTTGACCGCGCTGTTCCTGGCGCTGCTGGTGGCGGTGACCAGCGTCACCAGCGTGGGCTTCTTCGCCGACCGCGTGCGTCAGTCCCTGACCCTCAACGCCCATCAGCTGCTCGGCGGCGACCTGCTGGTCAGCGCCGACCAGGCCCTGCCTGACGCTTTACGCGCCGAGGCCGCGGCCCGCGGCCTGGCCACGGCGGAGGGGATGACCTTCATCAGCATGGCGCTCGGGCCAGGCGGCAGCCAGCTCGCCGCCGTCAAGGCGGTCGGGGCGGGCTACCCCCTGCGCGGCCGGCCGCGCATCGCCGGCGCCCCCGAACTAGCAGGCGAGGAGGTGGCCCACGGCCCCGCCCGGGGAAGCGTCTGGGTGGACCCGCGCTTCGTCACCCTGACCGGCGCTAAGCCCGGCGATCGCCTGGGCCTGGGCGACGCGGGTCTCTCGGTGGCCGCCATCCTCACCCACGAGCCGGACCGCGGCCTGTCCTTCTTCAACCTGGCGCCGCGGGTCATGATGCATCTGGACGACGTGCCCGCCACCGGCCTCATCCAGCCCGGCAGCCGGATGCGCTACCAGCTTTATGTCGCGGGCGGGGCCGACGCGGTCCAGGCCTATCGGGACTGGCTCGTGCCGCGACTCGGCCGGGGTCAGCGGGTGCAGGGGGTGGAGGATGCCCGGCCCGAAGTGAAGAGCGGCCTGGAACGGGCGCGTACCTTTCTGGGGCTCAGCGCTCTGCTGGCCGTCGTCCTGGCCGCGGTGGCGGTGCACCTGGCCACGCGCCGCTATGTCGAGCGCCACTACGACGGCTATGCGGTGCTGCGCTGCCTGGGTGCCCGCCAGGCGCGACTCGCCAGCCTGTTCGGCGGGCAGTTCCTGCTGCTGGGCGGCCTGGCGGGCAGCCTCGGTTGTGTCCTGGGCTACGCGGCCCAGTCGGTCATCGGCCTGCTGCTGGGCGACCTGCTGGGCGACGGCCTGCCGCGCCCATCCCTCCTGCCTGCCTGGCAGGGACTGGCCACCGGCTATGTCCTGCTGCTGGGCTTCGCCGCGCCGCCCCTGTTGCGGCTGAAGGCCGTCCCCGCCCTGCGCGTCATCCGCCGCGAGGCGGGCGCGCCGCGGGCCAGCCCCCTGCTGGCCTCTCTGTTCGCCCTCGCCGCCCTGGGCGGTCTGCTGGTCTGGCAGACCGGCAACCCCAAGCTGGCCGTCTACGCCCTGGGCGGCTTTGTCGTGGCCTTCGCGCTGTTCGCCATCGCCAGCCACCTGGTCTTGCGCCTGGCCGCGCGGGAGGGCGGCCAGGCCGGCCTCGCCTGGCGAATCGGCTGGCGCGCCGGCTTCGCCTGGCGCTATGGCCTGGCCAACCTGCGCCGGCGCGGCCCGGCCGGCACGGTGCAGATCGTCTCGCTGGCCGTCGGGCTGACCGCCCTGCTCCTGCTCGCCTTCACCCGCGGCGACCTGCTCGATGCCTGGCGGACCACGACGCCGCCGGATGCCCCCAACCGCTTCGTCCTCAATATCCAGCCGGAGCAGCGCGAGGCGGTGCTCGCCTTCTTCCGCGAACGCCACCTGCCCGAGCCGACGCTCTACCCCATGGTGCGCGGCCGCTTGATGGCGATCAACGGCCAGCCGGTGCGCGCCGAGGACTACCCGGACGAGCGCACTCGCGGTCTGGTGGCACGGGAATTCAACCTCTCCTACCTGATCGAACTGCCAGAGCACAACGAGGTCGTCGCCGGGCGCTGGTTCGCGCCGGAGGATCTGGCCCGGGGCGCCCTGTCCATCGAGGCGGGCATCGCCACGACCCTGGGCGTGAAGCTGGGCGACCGCCTCAGCTGGTCGGTGGCCGGCGAGACCTTCACCGCCCCCATCACCAGCGTGCGCGAGCTGGACTGGGACTCCATGCGGGTGAACTTCTTCGTCATCGCCACCCCGGCCCTGCTCGCCGAGCTACCCACCAGCTACATCACCAGCTTCCGGCTGGAAGCGGGTCGGGCGGCAGAGATGACGCGCTTGAGCCAGGCCTTCTCCAACCTGACGGTCATCGACACCACGGCCATCCTCGATCAGGCCATGGCCCTGATGGACCGCATGGTGGCGGCGGTGCAGTTCGTCTTCCTGTTCACCCTCGGCGCCGGCGTGCTGGTGCTCTACACGGCCCTGCTCTCGACGCAAGGCGAGCGCGTCCGCGAGGCGGCGCTGATGCGCGCCCTGGGGGCGAAACGCGCCCAGATCGCGGCCACCCAGCGCGCGGAGTACCTGACCATCGGGCTGCTGGCCGGTCTTCTCGCATCAGCGGGCGCGGCATCCATCGGCGCCGTGCTGGCCCTGCGCGTGTTCGACTTCCAGGGCTATGCCCCCGATCCCTGGATCTGGGTCGCCGGACCGGTCCTCGGCCTGCTCTGCGTGGCGCTGAACGCCTGGCTCGGCGCGCGGGCGGCGCTCAACGCGCCGCCGGTCATGGTGCTGCGGGAGAACTGATGGTGGGCCCCCTGGGAGTCGAACCCAGCACCAACGGATTATGAGTCCGCTGCTCTAACCAAGCATGAGCTAGAGGCCCGGTTGGGCGGGCAGGGCCTGCCCGCCCAAGGGGTCAATCCAGGAAGCTGCGCAGCCGCTCGGAGCGGGAGGGATGGCGCAGCTTGCGCAGCGCCTTGGCCTCGATCTGGCGGATGCGCTCGCGCGTCACGTCGAACTGCTTGCCGACCTCTTCCAGGGTGTGGTCAGTGTTCATCTCGATGCCGAAGCGCATGCGCAGCACCTTGGCCTCGCGCGGCGTGAGGCTGTCCAGGATCTCCTGGGTGACGTACTGCAGGCTGGAGTAGAGCGCCGCATCCACCGGCGCGGTGGTGCTGGCGTCCTCGATGAAGTCGCCCAGGTGGCTGTCCTCGTCGTCGCCGATCGGCGTCTCCATGGAGATCGGCTCCTTGGAGATCTTCATGATCTTGCGGATCTTCTCCTCGGGCATTTCCATCTTGATCGCCAGCGTGGCGGGATCGGGCTCCTGACCGGTCTCCTGCAGGATCTGGCGGGAGATGCGGTTCATCTTGTTGATGGTTTCGATCATGTGCACCGGGATGCGGATGGTGCGCGCCTGATCGGCGATGGACCGGGTGATGGCCTGGCGGATCCACCACGTCGCGTAGGTCGAGAACTTGTAGCCGCGCCGGTATTCGAACTTGTCGACCGCCTTCATCAGGCCGATGTTGCCTTCCTGGATCAGGTCGAGGAACTGCAGCCCGCGGTTGGTGTACTTCTTCGCGATGCTGATGACCAGGCGCAGGTTCGCCTCGATCATCTCGCGCTTGGCGCGGCGCGCCTTGGCCTCGCCGGTGGACATCTGCTTGTTGATGTCCTTGAGTTCCTTGACCGGCAGCCCGGCCCGCTCCTGGAGGCCCCTGAGCTTGTCCTGGTGCTCGTTGATGTCGTACTGGTGCCGCGCCATCAGCTCGCTGTAGGGCTTGTTGGCGGCGATCTCGACGGCCACCCAGTCGAAATCGCCCTCGTGGCCGGGGAAGGTCTTGATGAAGTGGGCGCGCGACATGCCGCACTTGTTGATGGCGATGTCCATGATGGCGCGCTCGTGGGAACGCACCTCCTCGACCAGGGCGCGCACGGCGTCGCATAGGTTCTCCACCTGGCGGGCGGTGAAGCGGATGCCCATCAGGTGGCTGGAGATGTCCTCCTGCAAAGACTTGTACTGCTTGCTGCCGAAACCGTGCCGGGTCTGGGCGCCGCGCATCTTGTCGAAGCTTTTGCGGATGGCCGTGAAGCGCTCCAGGGAGTCGGCCTTCAGCTGCGCCAGATTGGCCGCGCTGATGCCGCCGCCCTCCTCGCCTTCCTCTTCCTCGTCGCTCGCCTCCACGTCCTCCGCGGGCTCGGCCAGCTCCATGCTGATGTCCTCGCCGGCGCTGTCCATCAGGCCGTCCACCAGTTCGTCGATGCGCATCTCCTCCTTCTCGACCTTGGCCACCAGGTCCAGGATCTGGGCGATGGTCAGGGGACAGGCGGAGATGGCCAGCACCATGTGCTTGAGGCCGTCCTCGATGCGCTTGGCGATCTCGATCTCGCCCTCCCGAGTGAGCAGCTCGACGGTGCCCATCTCGCGCATGTACATGCGCACCGGGTCGGTGGTGCGGCCGAACTCGGAATCCACGCTGGACAGGGCCGCCTCGGCCTCCTCGACGGCGTCCTCGTCGGCCACCTGGGTGGAGTTCTCCGCCATCAGCAGGGTCTCGGCGTCGGGCGCCTCGTCATAGACCTGGATGCCCATGTCGTTGATCATGCTGATGATGCCTTCCAGCTGTTCGGCATCCAGCATGTCGTCGGGGAGGTGGTCGTTGATCTCGGCGTAGGTCAGGTAGCCGCGTTCCTTGCCAAGCAGGATGAGGGTCTTCAGGCGAACGCGGCGGTCCTCCTGGTCGACCTTGCCATCCCCCTTGGCCTGCATGGCGGCCAGGGCCTGGGCGGTCATCTGCTTGGCATTGGCGGACTTGCCGCCAGGCTTCCTGCCGGGACGTCCCTTGGTCGCGACCGGCTCGCTGGCGACGGCCTCGGGCCGTTCGCTCCTGGCCGTTTCCTGGGCCGGCTTGCCGGCCGTTTTGGCGGCTGTCTTGGCGTCAGCCTTGGTCATGCCGGGGGGGGTTGATTTCGCCGTCTTCTTGTCGGTCGCCATCTCGAATAAGACTCACAAAGAGGATTCGAAAAAAAGTGTTCAATTATACATGAGTGGATCTGCCACTCCAGGTTCCCGTCATTGGACCGGGGGATCCCCGTCCGGTTTCCCGCCGCGCAGGGATTCGCGCAACCTCTGCTGTTCCTCGGGGGTCAGGTCGGACAGGCGCCGCCGGCTCAGGTCCTCGATCTCCCGGCGCCTGGCCTGTTCCCGCAGCCGCTCCAGGGCGCCGCTCAGGTCGGGCGCCGCGTCGTAGTCCTCGCCCAGCGTCAGCAGGTCCGCGGCGATGCGTTCCAGGGCGGCCTGCTCGGCCTGGCCGCGAAATGCCTCGACGATGTCGCGCGCCGTGCGCAGCTGGGGCTCCCTGCGCAGACGATCGAGCACGGCCGCCAGCAGCCCGGCGGCGGGGGTCGGGTCGTCCGGCAGGGCGGCCAACTGGCCGGCGCGCGCGGGGTCCTGCAGGATGGCCAGCAGCAGGGTGCGCCAGGGAGAAGGACGCACCCGGCCGCCCTTGCTGGGGCGCGGCGCGGGCCGGCCCCGAACCGGGACGGGAGCACTTCGTTGCGACACCCCGGTCAGTTCCGCCAGCCGGCGCCGCAAGGCGGCGGCCAGCAGGGGGGCCTGGGTCATCTGCCGCAGATAGGGCTCCGCCAGCTTGACCAGCCGGATCTGGCCCTCCTGGGAGGCCATGTCGGTCCGCTCCTTGAGGGACGCGAGCAGAAAGTCCGACAGCGGCACGGCCTGGGCCACCTGGCGCCGGAACGCCTCCGCGCCGCGTCCGGCCACGTAGCTGTCCGGGTCCTCCCCCTCGGGCAGGAACAGGAAGCCGGCCCGCTTGCCGTCGACCAGTTGCGGCAAGCCATTCTCCAGGGCCCGCCAGGCGGCCTTGCGCCCGGCGGCGTCGCCGTCGAAGGCGAACACCACGCTGTCGGTCAGTCGAAACAGGCGCTGCAGGTGGTCCGCGGTGATCGCCGTGCCCAGGGTGGCGACGGCGTTCTCGACGCCGTGCTGGTCGAGCATGACCACGTCCATGTAACCCTCCACCACCAGAACCTCGCCGGCCTGCTGGATGGCCCGCCGGTGCTCGTGCAGGCCGTACAGTTCGCGTCCCTTGTGAAACAGGGACGTCTCGGGGGAGTTCAGGTACTTGGGCTCGCCCGCCCCGATCACCCGGCCGCCGAAGGCGATCACCCGGCCTCGCTCGTTGCGGATCGGGAACATCACCCGGCCGCGGAAGCGGTCGTAGCGCTTGCCGCCCTCGCCGGCGATGACCAGGCCGACCTCCTCCAGGAGCGGATCGCGGTAGTCGCCGAAGCAGCCGGCCAGACCCTGCCAGTCCTCCGCGGCGTAGCCCAGGCCGAAGCGCGCCGCCGTCTGGCCCGTGAGGCCGCGCCGCTTGAGATAGTCGATGGCCCGCTCGCTCGCCTTGAGCCCGTCCCGGTAGCAGCGCGCCGCGTGCTCCATGGCCTCGTGGAGCCGGTCCCGGCGGCGTTGCGCCTCGCCGTCGGCCTCCGCGGTCTCCGTCGGCACCTGCAGGCCCACGCGCGCCGCGAGCTCCTTCACCGCATCGACGAAGCCCAGGCCGGCATGCTCCATCAGGAAGCTGATGGCCGTGCCGTGTGCGCCGCAGCCGAAGCAGTGGTAGAACTGCTTGGTCGGGCTGACCGTGAAGGAGGGTGTCTTCTCGCTGTGGAAGGGACAGCGGGCCTGGTAGTTGACGCCGGCCTTCCTGAGCGGGACGTAGCGCTCGATCACATCGACGATGTCGGTGCGGTCGAGCAGGGTCTGGATGAAGTCCTCGGGAATCCTGGCCATATCCAGGATTCTAGACGCTACGCCGCGTTATCCCAGGGCCGCCTTGACCTGGGCGGAAACGGCGGTCATGTCGGCGCGGCCGGCCAGCCTGGGCTTGAGCCAGGCCATCACCTTGCCCATGTCGCGGGCGGAGCTGGCGCCGCTCTCGGCGACCCCCTGCCGGACCAGGTCGGCGATCTCGTCGGCCGTGAGCGGCTGGGGCAGATAGGCGGAGAGGACGCCGATCTCGAACTGCTCCTTGTCCGCCAGGTCCTGGCGATGGGCCGCCGTGTATTGCGCCACGGAATCGCGGCGCTGCTTGATCAGCTTGTCGATGACCGCGACAACACCGGCATCGTCAAGATCGACGCGCTCGTCGATCTCGCGCTGCTTGACGGCGGCGAGCAGCAATCGGATGGCGGACAGCCGCTCACTCTCGCGGGCGCGCAGGGCCGCCTTCATGTCCTCGCCGATGCGTGCCTTGAGGGACATGCAGCGGGGTCAGGCAAACGGGGGAATCAGTACAGCTTGGGGGGGAGCTGCTGGCTGCGCAGACGCTTGTGCTGCCGCTTCACGGCGGCGGCGAGCTTGCGCTTGCGCTCCTGGGTGGGCTTCTCGTAGAACTCGCGGGCGCGCAGCTCGGTGAGCAGGCCGGTCTTCTCGATGGTGCGCTTGAAGCGGCGCATGGCCACTTCGAAGGGCTCGTTTTCCTTGACGCGAACGCTGGGCATGCAAAACCTTTCGAGGCAAAAAACTAAAGGTGTGGAATATATCTCATTGCGCCGCTGTGTTTCAATATGAAGCTTCAATCACCGCACGATCATCAACGGTTTATCCCCATGCTGGTCCTCGGCATCGAAACCTCCTGCGACGAGACGGGCGTCGCCGTCTACGACACCGACCGCGGTCTGCAGGCCCACGCCCTGCATTCCCAGGTGGACATGCACGCCGACTACGGCGGCGTGGTGCCCGAGCTCGCCTCGCGCGACCACATCCGGCGGGCGCCGCGGCTGATCCGCCAGACCCTGGCGGAGGCCGGCCTGGAGCTCGACGACCTGGACGCGGTGGCCTACACGCGGGGGCCGGGCCTGGCCGGCGCCCTGCTGGTGGGCGCCAGCCTGGCCAGCGGGCTGGCCATGGCCCTGGGCATCCCGGCCATCGGCGTGCACCACCTGGAGGGCCACCTGCTCTCGCCCATGCTCGTCGAGCCGCGCCCCGAGTATCCCTTCGTCGCCCTGCTGGCGTCCGGCGGGCACACCCAGCTGATGCGCGTGGACGGCGTCGGCCGCTACGAACTGCTCGGCGAGACCCAGGACGACGCCGCCGGCGAGGCCTTCGACAAGACCGCCCAGCTGCTCGGTCTGGGCTATCCCGGCGGGCCGGCGGTCGCCCAGCTGGCCCAGCGCGGCGACGCCTACCGCTACCGGCTGCCGCGGCCCATGCTCAACAGCGGTAACCTGGACTTCAGTTTCGCCGGCCTGAAGACCGCCGTGCTGACCCTGGTCAGGAAGGAAGGTCCAGCGGCCGCCGCGGACATCGCCGCCGCCTTCCAGGTCGCCGCCGTGGATGTCCTGGCGGAGAAGAGCCTGGCGGCGCTCAAGGCGAGCAGCCTGAAGCGGCTGGTGGTGGCGGGCGGCGTGGGCGCCAATCGCGAACTGCGCGCGCGTCTGGACGGCGAGGCCAATCGGCACGGCTTCACGGTGTTCTACCCGCCCCTGGATCTGTGCACCGACAACGGCGCCATGATCGCCTACGCCGGCGCGCTGCGCCTCGCGGAGGGCCTCACGGACGGCGCCTTCGGCGTGCGGCCGCGCTGGGATCTGGCCGAGCTGGCGCCGGCGGCCTGAGCGTCAGCGGCCGACTGGCCAGGGGATGCCCAGCAGGCCGGCGATCTGCTCCGGGAAGGCCAGCAGCAGCAGGACCAGGGCGGACAGCACCAGCAGCACGGAGGTGCCGAACAGGCTCCCCGGCCTCAGCACCCCCCAGTAGCGCGCGGCCAGGAACAGCATGTCCTTGCGGTGCTCGGACAGGCGCAGCCAGCGGGTGAGCAGATTGACCACCAGGTAGACGCCGTAGCCGCCGGTCAGGGCCGCCAGCACGATGCGGAAGACGGTGAACATGTCCACCTGTTCGCCGCCGATGAAGCCCTTGTACCACAGCCCCACCACCGCCACCCCCACGGACGCGGCCAGGGCCAGGACGATGTTGAGCACCATGCGCCGCCGCTCCCGCGCCAGGTCGCGCTGGCGCTGGATGAAGAAGGCGTCCACCTCGCTCTTGAAGTATTCGGTCTTCTCCCGAGCCAGCTCGGAGATCTCCCGCTTCATCACCGCGATGCGCTCGTCCAGCACCACGGACAGCCGCTCGCCGGCGTAGTCGACCAGTTCGCGCACGTCGTCCTTGGTGAACTGGCGCTGACTGTGCAACTCCTCGGAGATCTTGTCGAGCTTGGCGTCGATCTCCCGGCTGGCGCTCTCCACCACCTCGCGCAGTTCCCGGCCGGCCAGCCGGACCCCGTCCCCCATCACCTCGGACAGCCGCTCGCCGGCCCGATCGATGGCCGACTGGGAGGCCTCGGCGAGGCTCTCCTTGGCGTAGTCCATCTCCTTCTGGAACCAGGCCATCAGTCCCGCTTCCGAAACACGGATTCCTCGCCGCGCAGCAGCCGGCGGATGTTCGTCTGGTGACGCCAGAAGATGAGCACCGCCACCCCCGCCACCGCCAGGGTCAGGCGCGCATCGCCGCTCAGCAACCAGGCGAATAGCGGGGCCAGGGCGGCGGCGACCAGGGCCGAGAGGGAGGACACGCGGGTGATGGCGAACATCAGCAGCCAGGCGGCCAGACAGGCCAGGCCGAGCCGGTAGTCCAGGGCCAGCAGCACGCCCACGGCGGTGGCCACGCCCTTGCCGCCCTGGAAGCCGAAGAACACCGGCCAGATGTGGCCCATGAACGCCAACAGCCCGGCCAGGGCCGGGGTCCAGTCGGGCAGGCCGAAGCGGGCCGTCGCCCAGGCGGCCAACAGGACCGCCACCGCGCCCTTGGCGGCGTCGCCGAGCAGGGTCAGCACGGCGGCGGACTTTCGCCCGGTGCGCAGCACGTTGGTCGCCCCGGGGTTGCCGGAGCCGAAGCTGCGCGGATCGGGCAGGCCGTAGATGCGGCTGACCAGCACGGCAAAGGACAGCGAGCCGATCAGGTAGGCGAGGAGCAGGGTCAGCAAGGCGGTCGGCATCGGCTTACAATGACGGGCTTTTTCCTGCGGCTGGTTGCGATGGACATACTGTTTTTGCGGGACTTCCGTCTCGAGCTGATTATCGGCCTATACGAATGGGAGCGCAAAGCGCCCCAGCCGGTGCTCATCGACCTGGAGATCGGCCTCTACGATCACAAGGCCGGCCACAGTGACGACGTGCGCGACACCATCGACTACGGCCGCGTCGCCGAGCGCATCCGGGAAAGCAGCGCCAGTCGCGGCTTCCACTTGGTGGAGGCGCTCGGCGAGCACATCGCCGAGATCGTGCGCGGCGAGTTCGGCGCCCCCTGGGTCAAGGTCACCGTCCGCAAGCTGGCCATCCTGCGCGGCGTCCGCGACCTCGGCATCATCGTCGAACGGGGCAGCCGGATCTGACGTGAGGCGATAGGCGCGAGGGGCGAGGCGAAACACCTCACCGCCCGCCCTGCCCCTCACGGCTCACGCCATGGACCTCGCCTACGCCGCCGCCGTCCTGCTGGCGGCCTACTTCATCCGCGGCATCGCCGGCTTCGGCTCCGGGCTGGTGGCGGTGCCGCTGCTGGCCCTGGTCTTCCCCCTGCAGCAGGTGGTGCCGTTCATGCTCCTGCTCGACCTGGCCGCCTCCGCCTGGCTGGGCCGCGTGCACCGCCGCGAGGTGCGCTGGGACGAGATCCGGCCGCTGCTGCCAGCCAGCGTCGCCGGCGTGATCCTTGGCACCACCCTGCTGGTGGGGCTGCCGGAGCGGCCCATGCTGACCGCCCTGGGGCTGTTCGTGCTGGTGTTCGGCGTCCGCTACGTTCTCAACCTGCACGGCGAGCGGCCGGTCTCCAGGCTGTGGGCCCACCCGGCCGGACTGCTGGGGGCCACGGTGAGCGGCCTGTTCGGCACCGGCGGACCGCCCTATGTCATCTACCTCGCCCACCGCATCCGCGCCAAGGGCGAGCTGCGCGCCACCCTGTCGCTGCTGTTCATGATGGAGGGGCTGTTCCGGGTGGGCATCTTCGCGCTGGCCGGCCTGCTCGCCAACCAGTCGGTCTGGATCGGCTTTGTCCTCGGGCTGCCGGTCCTGTTCGCCGGCCTCTGGCTCGGCGGCCACGTGCACCTGCGTCTGTCGCCGCCGCAGATGGTACGGGTGGTCGGCCTGGTGCTGCTCGGCGCGGGCGTCTCCCTGCTGGTGAAGGCCTACGCCTGACCGGCCAGGATCTCCGCCTCCAGTTCCGCCAGGCGGGCCGCATCCCTGTCGAACAGCTCGGCGACGCGCGCCTGCCAGGCGGGCCATTCCCCGTCATCGGCGGCCTGCCGGCGGTTGCACAGGTGCATGGCGAACTGCAGCAGGACAACCAGCCTGACCACCGGCTCGGGCACCCCGGCCAGGCGGGTGTCGTGGTGATGGCGGATGGCCAGGGCGATGTCCGCCGGCAGCTGCCAGTTGCGCGCCACGGTCTGGCCCAGCACCGTGTGGTTGGTCTGACAGGCCCTGTCCAGGCCGTCCAGGTCTGGGCAGCCGGCGTCCACGGCGGCGAGCCCCTGGGCATAGGCGGGATAGCGGCGGCAGGCCAGGGCGACGCCGCAGTCGTGGAAGATGCCGAGCAGGAAGGCCTGGTCCTGGCTGACGCCGCGCAGGCGGGTGGCCTTGAGGGCCGCCACCGCCATCTCCGCCACCGCGTTGGCGCGCTGCCAGAGCCCCGCCATCACCTTCTCCAGCGCGGGGTCGTTGAGGGCGCCGCGCAGGGCCTCGCCCTGCACCACGGCGCGGGCGGTGCGGATGCCCAGCACGGTGATGGCCTTTTCCAGGGAATCCACCTTGACGCGCAGCCCGAATACCGGCGAGCCGACCACGCGGAAGACGGCGCCGGCCAGCCCCGGGTCGCGGCCGATCAGGGTGGCGTACTGGCGCGGACCGGCGTCCTCGTCGCGGTCCAGGGCGGCGAGTTCGACCATCACCGTGGGCATGGGCGGGATCTTCACCCCGCCGGCCAGGATGGCCTCCACTACGCGTTCGTCCTTGTCCGTGTCGATCATGTCTGGTCCTCTGGCCGTCAGCCGCGTGGGTGATGCCGGGCGTGCAGCTGCTTGAGCCGCTCCCGCGCCACATGGGTGTAGATCTGGGTGGTGGAGATATCGGCATGACCGAGCAACATCTGCACCACGCGCAGGTCGGCGCCGTGGTTGAGCAGGTGGGTGGCGAAGGCATGCCGCAGGGTGTGCGGCGAGAGGTGTCCGCGCACCCCGCCCCGCGCCGCGTGACCTTTGATCAGGTGCCAGAACATCTGCCGGGTCATCGGCCCGCCGCGCCGGGTAACGAACAGGGCGTCGCTCACCCGCCCGCCGAGCAGGGCCGGCCGCGACGCGCGCAGGTAGCGCTGCAGCCAGTCCGCCGCCACCTCGCCGATGGGCACCAGGCGTTCCTTGGCCCCCTTGCCCATCACCTTCACCACGCCCATGTCCAGGCTCACCGCCGACAGGGGCAGGCCGGTGAGCTCCGAGACGCGCAGGCCGCAGGCGTAGAGCAGCTCCAGCATGGCCCGGTCGCGCAGGCCCAGGGGCGTCTCCACGTCGGGGGCGTCGAGGAGCGTCTCCACGTCGGCCTCGGACAGGCTCTTGGGCAATGGCCGGGGCAGGCGGGGCGGCTCGATGGCCAGGGTGGGGTCGTCCGCGCGCAGGCCCTGGCGGTTGAGCCAGCGGTAGTAGCGCTTGAAGGCCGACAGCTGGCGGGCGATGCTGCGCGCGGCGATGCCCTGCCTGAGGCCCCGCTCGCCCAGGAACTGCTGCAGTTCCCCCGCCGCCGCCTCGGCCAGATGGCCGCCGCGCCCGTCCAGCCAGGCGCCGAACTGGGCCAGGTCGCGCCGGTAGCTCTCCAGGGTACGCGGGCTCAAGCCCTCCTCCAGCCAGAGGGCGTCGCAGAAGCCGTCCAGGTCAGTCGCGCAGGACGCCTTCATGGCGCAGCAGCCAGCGCTTGATGTCCATCGTGTAGCCGTTGCTGGCATGGTCGAAGCCGCCCAGCCCCTGGCGGCCGACCACCCGGTGACAGGGCACGACGATGGGCATCGGGTTGTCGCCCACCGCCTGACCCACCGCTCGCGGCGCGCTCGCCAGCGACACGGCGATGTCCCCATAGGTCAGGGTGGCGCCTGGCGGGATCGCCCGGATGGCCTGCCAGACCCGCCGCCGATAAGGCGTGCCGTCGAGGCGCAGGGGCAGGTCGAAGGGGGAATCGGGATGCGCGAAATAGGCCGCCAGCTGGCGCGCCGCCTCCCGGGCCAGGACGGCGCGGGGCGGAATCAACGGGCTGCCGGGCGGCAAGAAATCGATGCCGGTCAGGCAGCCGTCGTCGGTGCGCAAGCCCAGGGCGCCGAAGGGCGCGGGGATGACGGCATCGTAGGCAAGGGGGCGGGCGGCGCGCATGCGGCATTTTCCCCCACCCCCGGCGCAAATGAAAACGGCCGCTCGCGCGGCCGTCGGGTCCGTCCCGCCGCCCAGGCAGGCGGGCGGGTGCCTCACCGATGCGGCCCGATCTCCCGCCGCAGCCATTCGTGGAAGTGCACCATGCCGTCCTCCATGGGCGACTGATAGGGCCCCGCCTGGCTGATGCCCTGCTTCCACAGGGCCTTGCGGCCGTTGTGCATGCCGTAGCAGATGTCGTCGTCTTCCACCGCCGTCTCGCGGTAGGCAGCCTGCTCGGCCTCCTTGTACTCCGGCTCGAACAGGGCGATGTCCTCCGGGTAGTAGTACTCCACCACGTTCAGGCAGCTCTCCACGCCGGTCGGCACGATGTGGCTCACCACCAGGGTGTGCGGATACCACTCCACCATGATGTTCGGGTAGTAGGTCAGCCAGATGGCGCCGTGCGCCGGGTCGCGCCCCTCGCGGTAGCGCTTCACCTCGTCGTGCCACTGCCGGTAGACCGGGCTGCCGGGCCGGGCCAGGTGATTGTTCACCCCCACGGTCTGCACCGAATACCAGTCGCCGTACTCCCAATTCAGCTGGTCGCAATCGACGAAATGGCCCAGGCCGGGGTGGTAGGGCACCACGTGGTAGTCCTCCAGATAGACCTCGATGAAGGTCTTCCAGTTGAAGTTGTACGGGGTGACGACGGTCTTGTCGTAGAGGTAGCCGCTGAAGTCCAGGTCGCGCGCCGTGGCCATGCCGGACAGGTCGGCCAGCACGTCGCGCCCGCCGGCGAACAGCAGGCCATGCCAGTTCTGCAGGCGGCCCTTGTTCAGGTGCAGGCAGGGGTTGTCGGGGAAATGCGGCGCGCCGACCAGTTCGCCGTTCAGGTCGTAGGTCCAGCGGTGGAAGGGGCAGACGATATTGTTGGCATTGCCTTTCGTGCTGCCGCGGCCCTTCAGCATCAGCGCCTGGCGGTGCCGGCAGACGTTGGACAGCAACTCCACGCCGTTGGCGTTGCGCACCAGCATCCTGCCGCCGCCATGCAGCCAGTCGAGCACCTGGTAGTCGCCCAGCTCGGGCACCATCAGCTCGTGTCCCACGTAGCCCGGCCCGTTCTTGAACAGGAGTTCCATCTCCAGTTCATAGACCTTCGGGTCGAAGTACCAGTCCACCGGCAACGCGGGGCTGACCTTAGTGAGAACAGAAGAACCCGCCATATCCGACATGGCCCATTCCCTCTAAAAATCAATGATTAAGCGTGGAAAAGCGGAGGATTATCCCCCACCCCCCATGGGGGGGCAAGGCAATATTGCAGTTTGATGTCCGATTTGGCGCCCGGTGGCGCCGGTCCTCCCAGGTCGGCCCGACGTCTATGCTGAGGTTGTCTTCCCAGCATCCCGAGTCGTCGTGCGCATCGCCAGCCTGAGCGCCCACGAGGCGCTCGCCAGCCTGAACGTCACGGCCGCCGGCCTGAGCGGCGCCGAAGCGAGTCGGCGGCTGGCCGAGTACGGCCCCAACCACCTGGAGGAGGTCGGCCGGGAGCACCTCCTGATCCGGCTGGCGCGCGAGTTCAGCCACTTCTTCGCCGTCATCCTGTGGCTTGCCGCGGCGCTCGCCTTCCTCGCCGAGCACTTCGAGCCCGGCCAGGGCATGGCCAGGCTGGGCGTCGCCATCCTCGGCGTGATCGGGGTCAACGGGCTGTTCTCCTTCTGGCAGGAATACAAGGCCGAACAGGCGGTGGCCGCGCTGCGCCGCCTGCTGCCGCGCAAGGTGGCGGCCCTGCGCGACGGCGCGGCGGTGGAGATCCTCGCCACGGAACTGGTGCCGGGCGACCTGGTGCTGCTGGAGGAGGGCGACAGCGTGCCGGCCGACTGCCGCCTCATCGAGGCCCTGGGGGTGCGCGTCAATGCCGCCACGCTGACCGGCGAGTCGCGGCCCAAGGCGCGCAGCGCCGAGCCGTGCGCGGATGCCTCGCCGCTCGCCGCGCGCAACCTGCTGCTGGCCGGCACCGCCCTGGTCTCCGGCCAGGCCCGCGCCGTGGTCTACGCCACCGGCATGCGCACCGAGTTCGGCCGCATCGCCCACCTCACTCAGACCGCCGGCGAGGCGGACTCGCCCCTGAAGCGCGAGATCGCCCGCCTGTCCCGGCTGGTCGCCTTCCTGGCCACCGGCCTGGGCGTCGCCTTCTTCCTCGTCGGCCAGGCCCTGGGCCTGCCGTTCTGGCAGAACTTCCTGTTCGCCATCGGCATCATCGTCGCCAACGTCCCAGAGGGCCTGCTGCCCACGGTGACCCTGTCGCTGGCCATGGCCACGCAGCGCATGGCGCGGCGCAACGCGCTGGTGCGCCACCTGCCGGCGGTGGAGGCGCTCGGCTCCACCACCGTGATCCTGTCCGACAAGACCGGCACGCTGACGCAGAACCGCATGGGCGTGCGCCGCCTGCTCCTCGACGGCGACTTCGTCGAGCCGGAGGCGCCGCGCGCCGACCCGGCCCTGGCCGACCGCCACGCCGAGCTGTTCCGCAACGCCGCCCTGTGCCACAACCTCAAGCCGGTGAACGGCGAATGGCTGGGCGATCCCATGGAGGTCGCGCTGGCCGGCCTGGGGAGGGAGATGAGTGGCGAACTCGCAGGCTATGCGCGGCGGGACGAGATCCCCTTCGACACCGACCGCAGGCGCATGTCGGTGCGCTGCGCGACCCCGGCGGGCGAGCGGCTCTACTGCAAGGGCGCCCTGGAGACGGTGCTGCCGCTGTGCGAGAGGCTCTGGCTGGACGGCAGGGAAGTGCCGCTCGACGCCGCGCTGCGCGAGCGCCTGCTCACCGCCGAGGCGGCGATGGCCGAAGCCGGCCTGCGCGTGCTGGCCTTCGCTCATCGCGCGCTGCCGGCCGAGGCCCGGGCGGAAGAGGCGGACATGACCCTCACTGGTCTCGTCGGCCTGGAGGATCCGCCCCGGCCCGAGGTCCCCGCCGCCATCGCGCGCTGCGCCGAGGCGGGCATCCGCGTCATCATGTGCACCGGCGACCATCCGCGCACGGCGCTGGCCATCGCCCGCGAGATCGGCCTCGTGCGCGGCGACGCACCCCTGGTCGTCAGCGGCGAGGCGCTGCGCCACCTGTCGCCCACCCAACTGCAGCTCGCCCTGGACAGCCCCGAGATCCTGTTCGCGCGGGTGGCCGCCGAGCAGAAGATGCTCATCGTCGAGGCCCTGAAGCGCAAGGGCGAGACGGTGGCTGTCACCGGCGACGGCGTCAACGACGCCCCGGCGCTGAAAACCGCCCATGTCGGCATTGCCATGGGGCTGGCAGGCACCGACGTGGCCAAGGAGGCGGCCGACCTGATCCTGCTCGACGACAACTTCGCCAGCATCGTCGCCGCCGTGGAGGAAGGCCGCGCGGTGTACGACAACCTCCGCAAGTTCCTCACCTACATCCTCACCTCCAACATCCCGGAACTGGTCCCCTACCTGGCCTTCGTGCTGTTCGGCATCCCCCTGCCGCTGACCATCATCCAGATCCTGGCGGTGGACCTCGGCACCGACCTCCTGCCCGCCCTGGCCCTCGGCGCCGAGCAGCCCGACCCCGGCGTCATGCGCCGCCCGCCGCGCCCGCGCGGCGAATGGCTGCTGTCCTGGGGCCTGCTGGCGCGCGCCTACCTGTTTCTCGGTCCGCTGGAGGCGTTGGCGGCGCTGGCGGCGTTCTTCTTCGTGCTGCAGGCGGGCGGCTGGACCTACGGCGAGATGCCCGGCCGCCTCGACCCCCTCTACCTGCAGGCCACCACCGCCTGCCTGGCCGCCATCGTGGTGGCGCAGATGGTCAACCTGTTCCTCTGCCGCCACCCCGTCAAACCCGCGTGGTCCCTCGGCCTCGCCGGCAACCCCCTGATCGCCCTGGCCTTGGCGGCGGAAGCGGCCACCCTCCTGGCCATCGTCTACACCCCGGCGGGCAACTGGCTGTTCGGCACGGCGCCGATCGGCTGGCAGGCCTGGGCCGCCGCCCTGCCCTTCGCGCTGCTCATGCTGCTGGCGGAGGAGGGGCGCAAGGAGTGGGCGCGATGGCGGTCCAGGATGCACACATGACGCCCGCAGCATTCAGCGAAAAACGACGACGCTTGCCGCATCCAAGCCAGCCGGTTTCAACCCGCGCGTCTGGTCGAACTCTCAGCGAGGCACGGCGCTCGCCCTGAAGGCCGCCTGGCCGCTGCTGATCCAGACTACACAGCCAAGCCTGCCGGCATGAGCCCTTCGCGTTCGACGATGATCGGCCATTCCTCCAGCGCGATGAGCACGGTTTCACGATGGCCGTCAGGGTACGTGGCGACAACCGCCGCCGATACCGGCTCGACATGCTCGATGCGCAGCGTGAAGCCGGAACGGGCCTTGAAGGTCTGGCCGGTCTTGATGTGCGTGTCCATGGTTGGGGTCCTGGTAAGTTTTTGTCCGCGCCCGGCCTTTCGGCCGGGCGATGCCTACTCCAATCTAGGCTGTTAGTTTCTTGCGCTTGTTTCAATCCGCGCCCGGCCTTTCGGCCGGGCGATGCGAAAGATGCGCTAGGCATCCGCGAACTGTCCGATGTTTCAATCCGCGCCCGGCCTTTCGGCCGGGCGATGCCAGGGA
>JALOTG010000137.1 GCA_025458005.1 Thiobacillaceae bacterium | reverse complement strand
GCAAGCCCCTGCCGCGCGCGCTGCTGGAGAATCTGCTCGCCCGGGACGGCGACAGGCCCGACCTGACCAACTGAGCCGCCCGGTCAGGGGGGACAGCCCGCTACCACTCGATGAAGGGCACCCCGTCGACGCCGGCGCCCTCGGCGCCGCTCTTCACGTCGTACACGCCGTCCTCCTCGTCCTCCGGCGGGATGACGATCCAGCTGTCGTTGCGCTCGGTGATCGGGTCCCGGGGCACGGCGCGCAGATAGCTCTTGTCCACCAGGTCGTCCAGGTTCTTGGGCCAGGCGCCCCGGTCGGCCTGATACTGCTCGATGGCGTCGCGCAGGGTGGCCAGGTTCTCCCGCAGCACGGCCTCCTTGGAGCGCTCCACGTGCTGGAAGTAGCGCGGCGCGGCCAGGGCCAGCAGGGTGGCGATGATGGCCAGCACCACCAGCAGCTCGACCAACGTAAACCCCGACCCCTCACGCCTCACGCCTCACCCCTCACCATTCCCGATACGGCACGCCGTTGAGCCCCACCCGCTCCGAGCGGGAGTGGACGTCGAACACGTCCTCCCCCTCCCTGGGATCGTCCGGCGGGCTCTCGAAGCTGCGCAGCCCCCAGGTCTCGGCGGCCGTCGCGTCCCGGTCCGGGCTGAACGGGTCGCGCGGCAGGCGGCGCAGGAAGTAGATCTTCTTCCGCTTCGGCGTGGTGATGTCCTCGACGCCCTTGACCAGCGTCTCCAGGTCGGGCGGATAGCCCGAGTCGTCGGCGCTCGCCTCGATCTTCTTGTCCACCACCGCCTGGCGATAGGCGTCGATGGCGCCACGGATCTGCCGCAGGGCGACGCGCAGCTCCGCCTCCTTCTGGCGCTGCGCCGCCACCTCCAGCAGGGGCGCCGCCATCCAGGCGAGCACCCCGACGATGGCCACGGTGATGACCAGTTCGATCAGGGTGAAGCCACGCTGCCACGATCCGGCCATCATCCGCCCGGAGTGACGGCCGGCGGCGGTTCCTCGTCCTCGTCCGGCGGCTCGACAAGCTGCATCTGATCGGACCGCGGCCGCTCCGGCAATGGCATCTCAGGCGGCGGCGCCTCCGGCGGTGGCGCGCTGGGCAGCAGGCCGCTGGGCAGGCGGTCGGGTGCGGGCTGGCCGGCCGAGGGGCCGATGCCGCCGGACGGCGCCGCCCCCGGCTGGCCAATGTTCGCCGGCGGACGGCTGGGCACGCCCGGCGCGCCGGCGGCGGGCCGCAGCAGCAGCGGCCGGTCGGACACCGCGCCCTCGGTGCCGGCGAAGAACTCCGCCTGGGCCAACTCCGGCCGCTCCAGGTTGCGCAGGATGCGCGGCGTGATGAGCAGCACGATCTCGGTCTTGCGCGCGTCATCGCGGTTGGTGGAGAACAGGCGGCCGACGATGGGCAGGTCGCCCAGGAAGGGCACCTTGCTGGCGCTGGAGCGCTCCTCGTCGGCGATCAGGCCGGCCAGCACCTGGGTCTCGCCGTCCTTCACGCGCAGCACGGTGGTGGCGTTGCGGCTGCCCAGCTGGTAGGTCAGGGTGCCGGTGGCGCTCTTCACCTGCTGCACGATGTTGGACACCTCCAGGCCCACCTTCATGCCCACCTCGCCCTCCAGGAAGACCTGCGGCTCCACGTCCAGCTTGAGGCCCACGTCCAGGTAGGAGACCGACTCGGAGACCACGCCGGTGGAGGTGGTGTTGGAGGTGATCACCGGCACCTTGTCGCCGACGTGGATCTTGGCCTTCTCCCTGTTCTTGACGCGGATGCGCGGGTTGGCCAGCAGGGACACGTCGCCGTCCTCGGCGCGCAGGGTCAAGGTCGGGTTGGGCGAAACGCCAATGTCCTTGGACGTGAGACTTTTCAGGCTGTCCACCGTAAGAACGCCGGTAGGTGTCGTATTCGTTGCCTTGACTCCATCCGCGTTGATGGTTTCAGTGGTCACTGGCGGTGGGATCACGGTGAACTGCGTCGGCCACTGCACGCCCAGCTCCAGCAGCTTGCTGCGCGCCACCTCCAGGATCTCCACCTCCAGCATCACCTCCGGCTCGGGCTGGTCGGCCACCGCCAGCACCTTCTCCACCAGCCGGATGGCGTCCGGCGTGTCGCGCACGAACAGCAGGTTGAGCTTCTCGTCCACGTACACGTCGCGGCTCTTGGTCAGGGTCTTGACCAGGGTCAGGGCGGCCTTGGACTCGATGTTGGCGAGGAAGAAGGCGCGCACCACCAGTTCCTCGTACTGCTTCTGTTTCTGGGGCTGGTCGGGATAGACCAGCAGGGTGTTGGCGTTGAGCGTCTTCTTGGCCAGCTGGCTGGTGGCCAGGATCATGTCGATGGCGTCGGCGATGGCGGTGTTGCGGGCGAACACGGTGGCCTTCTGGTCCGTCCGCACGTCCTTGTCGAACACGAAGTTGACGCCGGACTGGCGCGACAGGGCGTCGAACACCGTCTTCAGCGGCGCGTCGCGGAACTCCAGGGTGATCGCCTTGCGATAGCCGGGCGCGAGCTGGGGGATCTGCGCGCCCTGGGGTCGGCCGGCCTTTTCCTCCACCGTCTTGAGCAGCGCCCGCGCCGGGGCGTTGACCGGGTCCTGGGCGAGCACGGCGCGCAGGCGCATGCGGGCGGGCTCCAGGTCGTCCCGCTCGACGGCCGCCTGGGCCTGCTCCAGCAGCAGCTGGTTGCGCCGCGCCATCTCCACCGCCGCCAGGCCGGCCGGGGCGCGGGTGTTCTCCGCGTGCAGGGGGAGCACGGCGCGGAAGTGGCCTTGGGCCTCGTCCAGGCGGCCGGCCTTGAGGGCCGCCTCGCCCTGGGCCAGGCGCTGGTTGACCAGGGTATCCCGGGTGCGCATGTAGACGGCCCGATACTCGACGTTCTTCGGGTTCTCCTTCATCGCCTGCTCCAGCTGCTTCAGGCCCTCCTCGGGCTTGCCCTCGCCGATCAGGCGCTGGCCGTCCTCGAACGCCCGCGGTCCGGCGCAGCCGGCCAGCAGCAGGGCCACCAGGGCCAGCGGGAGGAATCCTCTCGTCTTCATTGCGCAAACCTCATCGTCTGTTGCTTGTCCATGGGCAGGTAGGTGAAGGTGAGACTGCCGGGGGCGACGCCGTCCAGCCGCCACTGCCCGACCCGGTCGCCCTGGCGCAGGTTGTGCACCTGCTGCCCCTGGCCGAGGAAGAACACCTCGCCGTCCCCGTCCTGCCACCTGCCCACGTAGGTGAACGGCAGCGGCGGCGCCACGGGCGGCGGCGGCGGTGGGGGCACATACTTGGGCGGCGGCGGGGGCGGCGGCTGCCAACTCTGCTTGGGGAACAGGTCGGGGCCCTTGGCCTGGAAGCGGTCGGCCGTCGCCCGCCGCGCGCCCGCCGGCGCCGGGCCGTCGGCCTGCCCGGCTCCTGGCGCGGCGCGCGGCTCGCCGGGCCGCGCCACCTCCACCACCTCGCCGTCCTGCTCCGACTCGCGCGACGCCGTCCACCACGCCGCCGCCACGGTGGCGGCCAGCACGGCGTAGAGCAACCCCCGGCGGGCGTTCATCCGGCGCGCCCCCGGCTCAGATACAGGGTGAAGCGCAGCACCGCCCGCAACTGGGTCTCCTCCACCGTTTCGCGGGTCAGGGTCAAGCCGTCCAGGGCGAGATTGGCATCACTGTTCAGGGCCTCGGCGAGGAAGCGGCGCAGGGCCGGGTAGTCACCCTCCACCGGCAGGGTGATCTGGTAGCGCAGCAGCCCCGCCGCGGGGTCGCCCTGCAACTTGTAGGTGCCTTCGTAGAGCTCCAGGCCGGCCTTGCCGGCGGCGGCGAACAGCCGGGCCACCGCCTCCGGCGCCCGGTCGGCGCCCTGCAGGCGCTGCGCCAGGGGCGGCTGTTCCGGCGCCAGCGGCGCCGCCTGCTGGCGCGCGGCGAGCCGGCGCGCCTCGTCCTCCAGGGCGGACGTCGCGCGCGCCAGGTCGGGCAGCAGGCTGGCCTGGGTGAACAGGCCCGCGGCCAGCAGGAGCAGGCCGAGCAGGCCGGGCCAGCCGGCGCGGGCGGCCAGCCAGGCGAGCCAATGCGCCAGGCGCCTATTCACCGCCCTGCCCTCCGCCACCCCAGCGGCCGCGCAGCACGAAACGCACCGGCTCGGCGTTGCGGTCCTCCATCACGTCGTGCTGGGTCAGGGTGATGTCCGCCAGCCCGGCGGTGGTCTGCAGGCGCCGGTAGTAATCGATCATCGCCGGGTAGTCCTTGGCCTCGGCGGTCAGGTTGAGCTGGCCGCGGCGGCCGTCCGCGTCGAGGCCGAGCAGGCCGATCGTCGCCGGGCGGGTGGTCTGCAGGGTGGCGAACAGCTCGCCCCAGGGGGCCTCCAGCTGCCGCGCGGCCGCCAGCTGGGCGGTCCGGCTCGCGTCGTCCCGGCGATCGCGCGCCAGGGCCCGCGCCTGGACGGGACGCGCGCGCTCCAGGCGGTCGACGCGGGCCTGGGCCTCGGCCATCACCCGTGTCGCCCGCTCGTAGGACTGCCCCGCCCAGGCGGCGGCCGCCAGGCCGGCCAGCAGCAGCAGCCAGGCCCAGGCCGGCCGGCGCGGGCGGGTCCGGGCGAAGTCGAGATCGAGGCCGCGACCGTTCATGTCGGCCTCATTGCACCAGGGCCAGGCCGGGCTCGGTGGGGCCGGCCAGTTCCCGCACCCGCCAGCCCGATCCCAAGCGCTGCCAGTCGGCGCCCACGCCGGCGCGCTCGATCCACACCTCGCCCTCGGCCAGCTGGCCGGCGAGCAGGGCCTCGCGGCTCAACAGGCCGGCCAGCTCGGCGGCCGGGTCGGCGCTCATCTGGCGCTGGCGCAGCAGGGTCGGCCGACCCCGCTCCACGCGCAGCAGGCTCACGGCGCCCGGCTCCAGCAGGGCGTACCAGGTCGAGGCCCGGCGCAGCTGGTGGCGCCGGCGCGCCCAGGCGGCGTCCAGCCAGGGCCGCACATGACTGGCGCGCAGGCCGTGGCGGGCGAGCAGACCGTTGAGTTCCTCCAGGCGCGCGGCCTCCATGGCGCACACCGGCACCGGCCGGCCGGGCGGCACGTCGCGCCAGACATGACGCCAGCCGCCGGCGGCGCCGAGCGGATCGGCCAGGCGGTCGGCCAGCCAGGCGGCCATCTCCGCCCGGCGCAGCCAGGTGGGCGGCGGATCGAGCAGGAACAGGCGCACGAAGTGGTGCGACAGGGTGACCGCCGCCCGGCCCCGGCCCCGCTGGCCGGCGAGCAGGCCGTCCAGGGCGGCCAGGGCGCCATCCCAGCCGACGCCGGCGTCGGCGCTGGCGGGCGGCCGGCCGCCGCCGGCCAGGCTGGCCCGGCCGGGCAGCAGCCCGACGCGCGCGGCGACGCCCCAGTCAGGCGACAAAAGTGACACGGTTGATCTCCTCCAGGGTGGTCTCGCCGCGCCGCACCATGTCCAGGGCCGCGTCGCGCAGGTTGCGCACGCCAGCCCGCGCCGCCGCCTCCTTGACCTGGCGGATGGGGGCGCGGCCGACGATCAGCTCGCGCAGCTCGTCGTTGAGCAGCATCATCTCGGCGACCGCCTTGCGGCCCTTGTAGCCGCTGCCCCGGCACTGGGCGCAGCCGCGGCCGGCACGAAAGTCGAAGCCGGCCACCCGCTCCGGGCTGAGCAGGGAGTCGGCCAGCAGCTCGGCCGCCGGGGCGTAGGGGGCGGAGCAGTGCGGGCAGTTCACGCGGATCAGGCGCTGGGCCAGGATGCCGTTCAGGGCCGAGACGAAGCTGTAGGGGTCCACCCCCATGTGCATGAAGCGGCCGATCACGTCGTAGACGTTGTTGGCGTGCACGGTGGTGAACACCAGGTGGCCAGTCAGCGCCGACTGGATGGCGATCTGGGCGGTCTCCGGGTCGCGGATCTCGCCCACCATGATCTTGTCGGGGTCGTGGCGCAGGATGGAGCGCAGGCCGCGCGCGAAGGTGAGGCCCTTCTTCTCGTTGACCGGGATCTGCAGCACGCCGGGCAGCTGGTACTCCACCGGGTCCTCGATGGTGATCAGCTTGTCCTGGCCGGAGTTGATCTCGGAGATCGCGGCGTACAGGGTGGTGGTCTTGCCCGAGCCGGTCGGGCCGGTGACCAGGAACATGCCGTAGGGCTCGCGCGACAGGCGGCGGATCTTCGTCAGGGCCTCGGCGTCGAAGCCGAGCCGGTCCAGGGTGATGCCCTGCAGCTCGTCGGCCAGCTGCTGGCGATCCAGGATGCGCAGCACGGCGTCCTCGCCGAACACGCCGGGCATGATGGACACCCTGAGGTCGATCTCGCGGCCGCGCATCACCACCTTGAAGCGGCCGTCCTGGGGCACGCGCCGCTCGGCGATGTCCAGCTCGGCCATCACCTTGATGCGCGAAACGGTCTGCTCGGCCATCTCGCGGCCGCTGGCCTGGGCGATGGTGTTGAGCACGCCGTCGATGCGGTACTTGATGATCAGCCCCTGCGGGTCGTTCTCCAGGTGGATGTCGGAGGCGCCGCTGGACACCGCGTCGTACAGGGTGGAGTGCACCAGCTTGACCACCGGCGAGGCATCCGCGCCGATGGCCTGCAGGGAGATCTCCTCCACCCGCTCGGCGGAACGCTGGTCGGCGGCGACGCCCAGCACCCCGTCCATGGCGCGCAGGTCGGTCTCCAGGCGGTGCAGCCAGGCGAGCAGGTCGTCGCGCAGGGCCAGGGCGGCGGTGAAGGCCTCCGGCAGGCGGCGCTCCGCCCAGTCCAGCAGGGCCGGGTCGAGGGGGTCGGCGAACACCAGCCAGAGCCGCCCCGCGTCGTCGCGGCAGGCGACGCACTCGCGGTCCAGGGCCTGGCTGAAGGGCAGCAGGTCGAAGGCCGGCCGCAGCTCGCGCAGCGCGGCCATGGGGAAGACCGGATAGGCGAAGGCGCGGCCCAGCTCGTCGAGGAAGGCGTCCGCCTCCAGGCCGCTGGCCTCGCGCAGGGCCTGCAGGGCGAGCGGACCGGTGCCCCGCTCGCGGGCGGCGCGCACCAGGTCGGCGGTGATCACGGCGCGGGCGTTCACTGGATGGTTCCCGCCAGGTCGAAGATGGGCATGTACAGCAGCACGACGATGACGCCGATGGTCAGGCCGATCAGCACCATCAGCACCGGCTCGATCAGCCTCGTCAGCCAGTCCACCGCCCGGGCCAGCTCCTCGTCGTAGAAGGCGGCGATGGATTCCATCATCTCGCCCATGCGGCCGCTCTTCTCGCCCACCCTGAGCATGCGCAGGGCCACCGGCGTGGTCAGGCCGGCCTGCTCCATGGCCTGGGAGATCGGCTTGCCCTCGCGGATGTCGCGCGACGCACCGGCCAGGCGCAGGCGCAGCTCCGGGTGCAGCAGGCCCTCGGCCATGCCCAGGGCGGTGACCGCCGGGATGCCGCCGGCCAGCAGCATGCCCACGGTGCGGTAGAAGCGGGTCAGCTGGAAGATGCGCAGCCGCTCGCCCAGGGCCGGCAGACGCCAGAGCCGGCGGGAGACGGCGGCGCGGGCGGCGGGCCGGGTCAGCCCGTAGCCCAGGGCCACCAGGGCGGCGACGAAGGCGATCGCCACCTCCGCGGCGCGGGCCTCCAGCAGCATGCCCCACTCCATCAGCAGCCGCGAGCCCAGGGGCAGGCTCGCCATGTTGTCGGCGTAGATGCCGGAGAAGCGCGGCACCACCCAGCCGAGCAGGAACATCGCCACGCCGCCGCCCACCACCAGCAGCAGCACGGGGTAGACGGCGGCGGCGCTGAGCTTCTTGCGGATGTGCTCCACCTGCTCCTGGTAGGCCACGTAGCGGGTCAGGGCCTCGGCCAGGTTGCTGGTCTTTTCCGAGGCGCGCACGGTGGCCACGTACAGGGGCGGGAAGGACTCGGGATCGCGGGCGATGGCGGTGGAGAAGGACTCGCCCTCGTAGAGCCGCGCCAGGACCTGGGTCAGGACCTTGCGCGTCTCTGTCCGCGACTCCTTCTCCTCCAGGGTCTGCAGGGATTCCACCAGGGACAGGCCGCTGCCCAGCAGGGCCAGCAGCTCGCGGGAAAACAGGGCACCGCCAGCACGGTGTAGCCCTGCCGGCGCGCCTGCTCGGCGGCGTCCTCGGCATGGGCGGCCTCCAGTCTCAGCCGCACTCGGCCGGCGGCCGACAGGCCCGTCACCTGGAACTGCATCGCGGTCCCGCTACCAGTTGGCGACGTCCGCCGCCAGGTCGGTGCCGCCCGGCTGGCCGTCCTTGCCCAGGGAGAACAGGTCCACCTCGCCGTGCTCGCCTGGGGAACGGTACTGGTAGGGGCTGCCCCAGGGGTCGTTGGGCACCGCCTTCTTCAGGTAGGGCCCCTGCCAGCGCGCCTCGCCGGTGGGCTGGGTGGTCAGCGCCACCAGCCCCTGCTCGGTGGTCGGGTAGCGGCCGACGTCGAGGCGGTACTGGTCGAGCGCGTCTTCCAGCGCGCGGATCTGCGCAGTCGCCACCTTCACTT
>JALOTG010000136.1 GCA_025458005.1 Thiobacillaceae bacterium | reverse complement strand
CAAGCAAGGATTCCACGAGGACGGGCAGGCCGATCCCCACGCATTCATGCTGCCGGGTGATGCGGGCATGCCAGCCATCCTGGAGAACACGCGCGGCGTGCGTGCCGTCTCTCCGAGAATTGAATTCACCGGCCTGGTCAGCCATGGCGAAACCACACTGACATTCCTGGGCATGGGCATCGATCCCGAAAAGGATCCTTCGATGCGTTACCTGTCCATCAAGGCTGGAGCCGCTCTCAAGCCGGGCGATTCCGATGGGATATTGATCGGCACGGGACTGGCCGCCAATCTGGGGGTGAAAGTGGGCGACCGCGTCGTGCTGCTCGCCAACACGCAAAGCGGCGGCATCAATGCCACGGAAGCCACCGTACGCGGACTGGCGTCCACCAGCATGCGGGCATTCGACGACTCCATGCTGCGCGTCCCCATCGAGATGGCTCGCAAACTCCTGCGGGTTTCCGGCTCCCATGTCTGGGTCGTCACCCTCTCCGACACGGACCTGACGGATAGCGCCATGAAGGTTCTCGTGGCCGAGCCCTCGCTGCGGCAGTTCGAGGTCGTGCCCTGGACCCGCCTGGCCGATTTCTACAACAAGACCGTGGAATTGCTGACGCGCCAGGTCGACGTGGTCAGGCTGATCATCGCCGTGATCATCGTGCTCAGCATCTCGAACACCATGACCATGAGCGTGATGGAGCGCACCGTGGAGATCGGCACGGCCATGGCGCTCGGCATCCGTCGGCACCGCATCCTGACCTTGTTCCTGCTGGAGGGTGGCCTGTTGGGGGTATTGGGTGGAGCGATCGGGATCGCCATCGGCTATGCGTTGGCCTGGCTCATCTCGACGGTGGGCATTCCCATGCCCCCCGCGCCGGGCATGTCCGAGGGCTTCACGGCCGCCATCCGGCTGACTCCTGGCATCGCTTGGCAGGCGCTGTTACTGGCCGTGAGCACGACGCTGATTGCTAGCCTCTACCCGGCATGGCGCGCTGGCAGGTTGGTGATCGTCGAGGCCTTGCGCCACAATCGATAGGGGAAAGCACGCATGTGGAAACTTGCACTGCGCAACACCCTGCGGCACAAGACGCGTACCGGCATGACCCTGCTGTCCATCATCGCCGGCGTCCTGGGCCTGATCCTCAGCGGTGGTTTCGTGCAGGATATCTACGTGCAGCTGGGCGAGATGCTCATCCACTCCCAGTCCGGCCATCTCCAGCTGGCGCGCCCTGGATATTTCGAGAGCGGCGCGCGCAGTCCGGAGAAGCATCTCATCGACACCCCCGCCCCCATCCAAGCGGCCATCGCCCGTCAGCCCGGTGTCCAGGAGGTCATGGGGCGCCTGTATTTCTCCGGCCTGCTCAATAACGGACGATCAGACCTGCCCATCGTCGGAGAGGGGGTCGAGGCCGGCCCCGAGGCCCGGATGGGGAGCGGGATGCGAATATCCGGCGGGCGCATGCTCAGGGATGAGGACAGCCACGGAATGATGATCGGCCAGGGACTCGCACGCGCACTGAAACTGGCGCCGGGCGACCAAGCCACGGTGGTGCTCAACACCCCCGACGGGGCCATGAACAGCCTCGATTTCGAGGTCGTGGGGATCTTCCAGACTTTTTCCAAGGACTACGACGCCCGCGCCATACGCATCCCCTTGCCGGCCGCCCAGGAACTCCTGGCCACACCTGGGGTGAACACCTTTGTCGTCGCCCTGTCGCGCACCCAAGACACCCCGAAAGTAGCCGCCCTGCTGACCACCGCAGAGGCCACACGCGGCCTCGATACCCGAACCTGGCAGGAATTGAATGATTTCTATGCCCAGACCGTGGAGATGTACGACGCCCAGTTCGGCGCGTTGCGCGTGATCATCCTGCTGATGGTGCTGCTCAGCGTGGCCAACAGCGTCAACATGAGCGTTTTCGAGCGGGTGGCCGAGTTCGGCACCATGATGGCCCTCGGCAACCGCAGCCGGCGGGTTTTCGAACTGATCATCGCCGAATACACCCTCATCGGCCTGGCGGGGGCGACCATCGGCATGATCCTGGGGATGACCCTGGCACTGGCCATCTCAGCGGTGGGCATCCCCATGCCGCCGCTGCCCAATTCCGACCTCGACTACACCGCCCGCATCCAGATCGTGCCGTCGGTGGTGGCCGGTGCCTTTGTCATCGGCCTATTCGCGACCATCACCGCCGCCCTGCTGCCCGCCTCGCGGGTACGGCGCATCCCGGTCGTGGACGCCCTGCGCCAGAGCATCTGAGGACACCGCCCTCTCAAGAAACACGCCGGGCCGCCCCAAGTGTTTCTTGCTCCCCCTCGGGGGGCGGGCCGGTCGCAGCCCGGCCCTGGTGGCGCTCAGAAGTCGTGGCGCATCTCGGCGTAGACGCGATCCAGATGGTCGTATCGACCAAGCAGGCCGTCCGCGGGGCCGCTGAAGATGTCCAGGCCGAACGCCAGACGCCAATCCTGTCGGACTCCCCAGACGAGCTTGGGCCTCAGCAGCCAGTCGCTGCGGTTCAGGCTGCTGATCAGCATTGCCTCGGCCTCCCAGTTGCGCGGGAACTTGTGGTTCAGCAGCACTGAAAACCCGGTCTCGTAGCGATCGGGAATGATGTCCGGGTCGTGGTCGAAGAAGATGCGCTGGAACAGCTG
Organism: Thiobacillaceae bacterium; assembly: GCA_025458005.1. Taxonomy (GTDB): domain Bacteria; phylum Pseudomonadota; class Gammaproteobacteria; order Burkholderiales; family Thiobacillaceae; genus JALOTG01. The sequence continues at coordinate 6,382 of JALOTG010000136.1, read as the reverse complement.
GGTGTTCAGGCGCGTGTCCGGCGTCGGGTTGAAATCCAGGCCGACGACCCAGTCCAGGGCGTCCTGCCGCGCCACGCCGTCGACATCGTCGAGCCGCGTCACGTTGTAGCGTCGCCCGTCAGTGTAGACCGCCTCGGCCTTGAGCACGAAGTCGCCCAGGTCCTTGGCCAGGGTACCTCCTACCTGCCAGATGCGCTCATGGGTGGGTCGGTAGATGTAGGCCGTGGGGGCCAGCAACGGCCCGACCGCCTCGCGGTAGTAGGTCGCCGAGCTGTCCATGCTGCTGTAGTAGAAGCCGGTCATGTCCCACCCGTCCACCAGCCGGGACAGGCGCAGGCCATAGTTGGTGTGGCTCAGCCGCGTGCCGGGCGTGTCCTCGTTCCTGAACGCCACTGGCACGCCCGCGGGCGTCGCGGGGTAGGGATAGAAGTCGGCGCCGGAGCCGGGCTGGCTGAAATCGCGCGGCTCGCCGATCCGGTCGTAGCTGGGGAAGGGGATCCAGATCAGCTCGGCGTGGAAATCGTTCTTGTAATACTCCGCCCGGGCGGCCCATTGCGGGATGCGCAGGACCTGGAAATCGGGCAGGACGAACTCCCTCAGGTCCTTGGCGGACACCACGTCGGCGAAGAACAGCCCGACCATCTCGCCCCAGACGATGTGCTGCCGACCTACCCGCCACTCCAGCCCCCCGGCGGCGAAATCCAGATAGGTCTCGCGCAGGTCGAATTCCAGCCGCTGGTCGTCGCGCACCGACTCCTGGTAGAAGTGGGTGAGGTCGTAGACGGGGTTGTAGTCCACGCGGCCGCTCGCCTTCCAGCGCACGCCCTGGCCCAGCCGCCCCTGGCGGCCGAGTTCGAGACGGGCCATCACCTTGGACCAATGGTCCGGACTGGCATAGGTGTAGGCCAGCTCGGTCTGGATATAGCCCTGCCAGGGCGAAAGCGACCCGGCGTGGATGCCCGGTCTGGCCGGCGGTTCCTCGAACAAGGCCTCCCTGGACGCCGGCGGAGCGGCATCGGGCGCAGGGTCGCCAGTCTTTTCCGCTCCGGGAGACAGGCCGAACAGGGCATCCACGCTGCCTGGCGCCTCCTCCGGCTTGGCCTCGACCGCCGCATCGTCCCGGCCGCCAGCGGCGGGAAGCTCGAACAGCGCGTCCAGGCTGGCCGGCGCCGCTGGCGGTTCGGCCGGCCTCGTTTCCGGCTCGGGCTCGACATCGAACAATGCATCCCTGGACAGCGGCACGGCATCGCCCTGAGCGATGGCTAGCGCCGGCACGCCCGCCAGCAGGGCGCACAGCGCCCGACGCCCGAAAGACTTCATGCCGTCACCTCCGCCGCTTCCGTGACCTTGCCCGCCGGCCGGGCCATCTTCCATTGCTTGTCCACCTTCAGGCCGAGCATGGCGACCCGGCCGTCCTCGATGCGGATCAAGCGGTCGGCCATGGCCATGACGCGCCGGTCGTGGGTGGAGAAGATGAAGGTGGTGCCATAGCGCTTGTTGATCTCCTTCATCAGGGCGAGGATGCCCTCGCCCGTCTTGTGGTCCAGGTTGGCGGTGGGCTCGTCGGCCAGGACGATGCGCGGATGGATCGCCAGTGCCCGCGCGATCGCCACCCGCTGGCGCTGGCCGCCGCTGAGCTGGTTGGGACGGTGATTGGCGTAGCGCTCCAGGCCGACGATGCCCAGGTACTGCCTGACCCGCTTCTGGCGTTCATTGCGGCTCACCTCGGGCAGTTGCAGGAGGGGATATTCCACGTTCTCCGCCGCCGTCAGCACCGGAAACAGGTTGAAGGTCTGGAAGATGAACCCCGTCTTGCGCGCGCGCAGATCGGCCAGATCATCGGGCGAGCGGCCGGTGACTTCCTCGCCGTCGATGTAAACCTTTCCCCGGCTGGGCTGGTCTATGCAGCCGATGATGTTCAGCAGGGTGGTCTTGCCGCTGCCGGAGGGGCCGGCGATGGCCAGGAACACCCCCTCGTCGAAGGAGAGTGTGATATCGTCCAGCGCCATCACGCTTTGTTCGCCGAGCTGATACTCCTTGGTCACGCCTTCGACGCGGACGAGACTCATCTCGGCCCTCCAACATAAAGCCGAGTCATTACAGGGATAGCTGACATGTCCATGCTTGCTCTTCCGCACGCATCCTTATTGATCCGCATCAAGTGTGCTTGGCCCCGGACTGGATTGCCGCGCCGGCTTCGCCGTTTGGCAATGACGTCATCGCGAGGCCAGGGGGGCCATGGCGATTCAGGGGGCGCCAAGTCAATTGGTTTTCCATCAATCGTGTTTTTCCTGGTTGCTCTGGCCGGCCTGACCTGCCTCCCGGCCACGGCCCAATCCCCGACTGAAGAGGATGCCCTGGCGCGATCCATTCTGGAAAAGTCCGACGCGATCCGCTTCCCCCGCGAGGGCTTCCAGGTCGACATCAACATCACCAGCACCAGCCCGGATGATGAAGCCGACCGGCGCAAGTACCGCATCCTCTCCAAGGGCACCGAAAACACGGTGGTGATGATACTCGAACCGGCATCGGAACGCGGCCAGATCATGCTCATGAAGGGCCGCGACCTGTGGGTGTTCATGCCCAACGTCTCGCAGCCCATCCGGCTGGGACTGGCGCAGCGCCTCACCGGCCAAGTGGCCAACGGCGACCTGGCGCGCGCCAACTTCAGCGGCGACTACACGCCCCGGCTGCTGCGCACGGAGAACGTCGGCGACGAGGAGCACCACGTGCTGGAGCTCACCGCCATCGACCGCGGCGTCACCTACCGGCGCGTCCTGCTCTGGGTCAACAAGCGCAACCACCGCCCGCACAAGGCGGAGTTCTACTCCGTCTCCAACCGGCTGATGAAAACCTGCGTCTACGATAATTACAAGAGCATGCTCGGCCAGCAGCGTCCGACCCGGCTGGTGATGGAGGATGCCCTCAAGCAGGGCAACCGATCGGTGCTGGAATACCAGGAGATGAAACTGCGCGACCTGCCGGACCAGGTCTTCTCCAAGGACTATCTCAAGAAGCTGCAGTAAGGGTCGATATTCCTGAGGTATGCAGTTCGCGACCACCTGACGCCGCCCAGGCAGCCTGACACGATCCGACACGCGATGACTTCCAGTTCCCGTCGACATTCCCGTCGCCGCAAGACCCTGCTGACCCGACCCCGCCTGCTTGTCCTGGCCGGCGTCGTCGCGGCCCTGGGCCTCGCCGGCGGCGGCTATCACCTGCTCACCACGAAGGACGCCGAGGATCACCTGCGCGCCGCCGAAGCGCTCGTCGCCAAGGGCAACCGAAAGGGCGCCGAGATCGAACTGAAGAACGCCCTGCAGCAGGAACCCGACAACGCCGCGGCCCGCTACGAACTCGGCCGGCTGCATTTCGCCGCCCAGGACTATGCCGCGGCGGAGAAGGAGTTGTCCCACGCCCGCGCCAAGGGCCATCAGGATCCCGATCTGCTGCCCATGCTGGCCAGGACGCTGCTGGCCCTGCGGGAGCCCAAGCGGGTGGCGGACGAGATCAAGGTCCCCGACGGCGCTCCGGCCGATACCGCCGCCGCGATCCTGGCCCTGCGCGCCCGGGCCCAGCTGATGCTCGGCGATGGGGCGGCGGCTGACCAGTCCCTGCAGGCGGCCGACGCCGCCCGTCCCAACCATCCCGACACCCTCATGACGCGCGCCCAGATGGCGGTCGCCGCCGGCCAGCCGGACGCGGCCCTGGGCCTGGTGGAGCAGGCCATCGCGGCGGACGGCCGGCGCGCTGACTTGTGGGTCATGCGGGGCGACCTGTTGCGCATGGCCAGGCAACGGGACGCGGCCCTGGCGGCCTACCGCAAGGCCTCGGCGCTTGAGCCGGCCAACCTGCCCGCCCGTCTGGCCACGACGCTCATGCACCTGGAGGCGAACCAGCTGGACCAGGCCGCCGCCGACCTCAGGGAGATCGGCAAGACGGCCCCCGACAACCTCATGGCGCGCTACCTGGGCGCCCTCGTCGACTTCCGGCGCGGTCAGCACGCCGAGGCCAATACCAAGCTGCAGCAGGTGCTCAAATCCGCGCCGGACTTCCTGCCTGGCCAGTTGCTCGCCGGGGCAGTAAACCTGGCCCTCGGCAACCGCAACATATCCGTCGCCCACCTCAACCGGGTGATCGAGCGGGCGCCCGATCACGCCTATGCCCGCAAGCTACTGGCCACCGCCATGCTGCAGGGCGGCCAGGTCGATCGCGCCGCGGAACTGGTCGCTGGCCTGGGCACTGACGACGATCTGCTGGCGGCCTCCCTGCAGGGCGACATCGCCCTGCGCAAGGGGGATTACACCGCCGCTCGCCAGCATCTGGAAAAGGCCAGCGCACTGGCCCCCGACAACCCCGCCCTGCTGATCGAACTGGCCAAGAGCCGCATGGGCAGCGGCGACGCTTCGGGCGCCATCGACGCCCTGAACCGGGCGGCCGAGGCGGACACCGCCACGGCGCGTCCCGACATGCTGCTGGTGCAGACCCATCTCAAGGCCGGCCGATACGCGGAGGCCATGGCGGTGGTCGACCGCCTGGCGAAGGAGCGCCCCCAGGACCCGCTGACGCAAAACCTGCGCGGCGTCGTGCACCTGGCCAGGAAGGACGTCGCCAGCGCACGCGCCAGCTTCGCCCAGGCCCTGCGCATCGATCCCGCCTACCTGCCCGCCGCCGCCAATCTCGCCCGCCTCGACCTGCAGGCCAACGATGCCAAGTCGGCGCGCGCCCGCTTCGAGGCGGTGCTGGCCAAGGACCCGAAGAACAGCCGGGCATGGCTGGCCCTGGCCGGGCTGTCGATGGCGCGCAACGACGAGGCCGGCTATCTGAATGACCTGACCCAGGCCAAACGGGCCAACCCCAAGGACGCCGCGCCCTACAACCTGCTCGCCCGCTACTGGCTGAGCAAACAGGACGCCGGCAAGGCCCTGGCCGAAGCCCGGGCAGGGCTGGACGCCACTGGCCGCACGGAATTCCACGAGGTCATCGGCATGGCCCAGGTGTCCGCCAAGGACAATGGCGCCGCCCTGCAGTCCTTCCGCAAGTGGGTGGAGGCGAGTCCGGACAATCCCATCGCCCATCTCAGGCTGGCACAGGCCTTCCAGCGTTCTGGTGACACCGAGAACGCCCTGAACTCCGCCGACAGGGCTTTGCAGCTGGCCCCGGATTTGGCCGAGGCCCAGTCGGCCAAGGCACTGATACTCGCCGGCCTGGGTCGGTCAGAGGACGCCTTGAAGCTTGCCCGCGCCATGCAGCAAGGGCAACCTAAGTCCCCACTGGGCTACCTGACTGCCAAGGCCGCCCGGCTGGCCCGCAACCCGGCCCTCGTCATCCTGGCCCACCAGGCCTACGCGGCGGCCGGGCAGGCCGCCCAGGGCGAGGCGCTGCTCGGCCAATGGCTCGCCGACACCCCCAATGACCCTGCCGTTCGGCACCAACTGGCGAGCGCCTTGCTCAAGGCGCGCAAGTTGGACGCCGCCGCCAAGCACTACGAACATCTCCTCAAGGCCAACCCCAAGGACCTCGCCGCCGCCAACAACCTGGCCTGGATCTATGGCGAACTCAAAGATCCGCGCGCACTTGCCTGGGCCGAGACGGCCTATAAGCTGAATCCGGACAATCCCGCCACGCTCGACACGCTGGGCTGGATCCTGGTCAATCGGGGGGAGACGGCAAGAGGCCTGGATCTCCTCCGGAAGGCCCTGTCCAAGGCCCCCGATGCCCCGGAAATACGCTGGCATCTCGCATTCGCATATGCCCAGGCGGGCGATCGAAACCGGGCGCGACAGGAGCTGGAACGACTGGTCAACAGCGGAGAGACCTTCGCGCAGGAAGCCGAAGCGAGGCAACTGCTGGCCAGCCTGAAAAAATGACCAACAGCCGGATTATTCCTGCACGACGCCCCAGGTCCGAATAGAGGCCCACCGGACGGGCATAGTGAGTCAGGGGGCTGGGTACACAATACTCACTACAATCCTATTGGACAGATCAGAGGTTTCACATGCAAAGACGCAGTTTCATCACCAAAGTCCGCTCGCTAGGTATGCTGGTGCTCGCAGTGGGCATCCTCCAGGGTTGTGGCGATATATTGGGCAAGACCAGCGAGGAGCACCTTCAGCATGGCAAGGACTATGAATCCAAAGGCGACTACCGTGCGGCGCTGGTGGAGTACAAGTCGGCGCTTCAGCAGACGCCCAGCAACATGGAGGCTCGCCTGCTGCTCGGCAAGCTCTATGTGAAGCTTGGCCAGGGCATCGAAGCCGAGAAAGAAATCCGGCAGGCGGAAAACTTGGGAATCAAGCGCGAGTCTCTGCTGGTCAGCCTGGGAGATGCATTGCTGCTTTCCGGGAAATACCGGGAGGCGTTGGACCAAATCCAACCGATG
>JALOTG010000135.1 GCA_025458005.1 Thiobacillaceae bacterium | reverse complement strand
TCATCGCGAGGCGGCGCAGCCGACGCGGCGATCCAGCCGAATGCAGGTACATGCGCTTCGAATCAACTGTCAACTGTCGCCCAGCCGGATGAAATGCTCGCGGTAGTACTTCAGTTCGCCGATGGATTCGTAGATGTCGGCCAGGGCGGTGTGCTTGTTTTCCTTCTTGAAGCCGTCCTTGAGACCGGGGCGCCAGCGCGCCGCCAGTTCCTTGAGGGTGGAGACGTCCAGGTTGCGGTAGTGGAACCAGGCCTCCAGACGCGGCATGTAGCGGGCCATGAAGCGGCGGTCCTGGCAGATGGAGTTGCCGCACATGGGCGAGACGCGCGCCGGCATGTGCTTCTGCAGGAAGGCGATCATCAGATCCTCGGCACCGGCCTCGTCGAGGCTGGAGGCCTTGACCTTGTCGATCAGGCCGGACTTGCCGTGGGTGCCCTTGTTCCAGCTGTCCATGGCGTCAAGCACGACGTCCGGCTGGTGGACCACCAGCACGGGCCCCTCCTCCACCACCTCCAGATCCTTGTCGGTGACGATGGCGGCGATCTCCAGGATGCGGTTGGCGTCGGGATCCAGACCGCTCATTTCCATGTCTATCCAGACCAGATGCGTGTCGTTTTGGGGCATGGCGCGTCCTCGGGGCGGGGGCCGCATTGTGGCATAATCGGCCGCGACCCGTCATCGCGCCATGGGTTTTACCTTGTCAATCAAGGGGTTTTCATCGCCTACCGGGCCGGACATGATGCCTTCCTTCACTAATCTGTTTCTCGCCTTCTTCATCCTCAGCTTCGGCCTCAGGCTATGGCTTGCCCTGCGCCAGATGCGCCACGTCTGGATGTACCGCGGCGCCGTCCCCGAGGCCTTCGCCGGCACCATCTCCGCCGAGGAGCACGCCCACGCCGCCGACTACACCCTGGCCAAGACCCGGCTGTCCCTCGCCCACCTGGCCCTGGAGGCTGCCCTGCTCGGGTGGCTGACCCTGGGCGGCGGCCTGCAGTGGCTGCATGAACTGACCGGGGCGATCGCCGCCGGCCCGCTCTGGCAGGGCACCCTGCTGCTGCTGGCCCTGGGCGCCCTGCTCTCCGCCGCCGAGATCCCCCTGGGCCTGTATCGCCAGTTCCGCATCGAGACGCGCTACGGCTTCAACCGCCAGACCCTGGCCGGCTACCTGGCCGACCTGGCCAAGCAGTCGCTGCTCGGCCTCGCCCTGGGCGCACCCCTGATCCTGCTGGTGCTGTGGCTGATGGCCGGCATGGGCGCCAACTGGTGGCTTTGGGTGTGGCTTGCCTGGACCGGCTTCAACCTGCTGGTGCTGGCGGTCTACCCCACCCTCATCGCGCCGCTGTTCAACAAGTTCACCCCCCTGGCGGACGCCGCCCTGCGCGAGCGCATCGAGCGACTGCTGGGCCGTACCGGCTTCAAGTCCGACGGGGTGTTCGTCATGGACGGCTCGCGCCGCTCCAGCCACGGCAATGCCTATTTCACCGGCCTGGGCAAGTCCAAGCGCATCGTCTTCTTCGACACCCTGCTCGGCCAGCTGGCGCCCGACCAGGTGGAGGCGGTGCTGGCCCACGAGCTGGGGCACTTCAAGCGCCGCCACGTGGCCAAGCGCATCGCCCTGATGTTCGTGCTGAGCCTGGGCTTGCTGGCGGTGCTGGCCTGGCTGAAGGAGGCGGACTGGTTCTATGCCGGCCTGAACGTGGCCGCCCGGACCGACGCCCTGGCGCTGGCCCTGTTCTTTCTGGTACTGCCGGTGTTCCTGTTCCCGCTGTCGCCGCTGATGAGCCTCTACTCGCGCAAGCACGAGTTCGAGGCCGACGCCTTCGCCGCCCGGCACAGCCATCCCGGCCACCTGATCTCGGCCCTGGTGAAGCTGTACCGCGACAACGCCGCCACCCTGACGCCGGATCCGGTCTACTCGCTGTTCTACGACAGCCACCCCAAGGCGACGGAACGCATCGCCCGGCTGTCGGGTCTGATACCAACCCCCGCGCAGCCCCTGCGCGCCTGAAAGAGGAGATGTCGCCCATGAAACGCACCGCTTCCGTCCTGGCTCTCGCCGCCCTGCCCCTGTTCGCCGCGCCCCTCGCCGCCCAGGCGGCCGCGCCCTTCCACAAGGGCGACGCCAAGGTCGGCGAGAAGCTGCACAAGGAGCAATGCGCCGCCTGCCACGTCGGCCGCTTCGGCGGCGACGGCTCGAAGATCTACACCCGCGCCGACCGCCGGGTGAAGAGCGCCTCCGCGCTCGCCCAGCAGATCACCACCTGCAATTCCATGCTCGGCAACCACCTGTTCCCGGAGGATGAGCAGAACCTGGGCGCCTATCTGAACAAGACCTACTACAAGTTCAAGTGACGCGTCGCGAGCGGGGAGAGAAATGATGAGCCAAACCTCACGCGACCTGGCCAGGGGCACCTGCAAACCCTGCGCGGCCGGCACGCCGCCCCTGGCCCAGGCGGACATCGACCGGCTACTGGCGCAGCTGCAGCACTGGCGGGTAGAAGACGGCGCGTTGCGGCGCGACTTCCGCTTTCCCGACCACTACGCGACCCTGGCCTTCGTCAACGCGCTGGCCTGGATCTCCCACCGGCAGGACCATCACCCCGACCTGGCGGTGGGCTACAACACCTGCCGGGTGACCTACAGCACCCATTCCATCGGCGGCCTGTCGGACAACGATTTCATCTGCGCGGCGAAGATCGACGCCCTGTTCGAGCTGTGAACGGGCGGCCGGGGCTGCCCGCGCGGTGAGTCCCCAGACCGGGCGGGTCGTCGCCACCCACGGCCGGCACTTCCTGGTGGAGTCCGCCGAGGGGGTGATCGAGTGCGTCATGCGCGGCAAGAAGGGGGGCGTGGCCTGCAACGACCGGGTGTCGTTCCACCCCACCGGCCCGGGCGCCGGGGTGATCGAGGCGATCCTGCCGCGCGCCAATCTGCTCTATCGCTCCGACGCGCAGCGCGCCAAGCTGCTGGCGGCCGACGTGGACCAGGTGCTGCTGGTGTCCGCGGCGGTCCCCACGCCGCGCGAGGAACTGCTCATCCGCTGCCTGGTGGCCGCCGAGGCGGCCGGCATCCCCGCCCTGATCCTGGTGAACAAGACCGACCTGGCGGAGACGGCCGCCTACCTGGAACGGCTGCGGGCCTACGCGGCGCTCGGCTATCCCCTCGTCGCGCTGTCGGCGAAATCGGACGTCGCGCCGCTGCTGCCCTGGATAGCGGACAAGGTCTCCGTGCTGGTGGGCGCCTCGGGCATGGGCAAGAGCACCCTGGTCAACGCCCTGCATCCGCGAGCCAACGCCGCCACCGCCGAGGTGTCCGCGTCGCTCGACGCCGGCACCCACACCACCACCCACACCCGCCTCTACCGCCTCGCCGGCGGCGGCGCCATCATCGATTCGCCCGGCATGCAGGAGTTCGGCCTGCGCCACCTGGATCTCGACGCCCTGCAGGCCGCCTTTCCGGAGTTCCGCCGCCTGGCGGGCCAGTGCCGGTTCCACAACTGCCGGCACCTGCGGGAGCCGAACTGCGCCGTGCTGGCCGCCGTCGAGTCCGGCGCCATCCTCCGCGAGCGCTGGCGGGTCTACCAGACCCTGTTGCGGGAGAACAGCCAGGGGAAGTACTGAGCCCCGCCGGCCCGGCTACTCCGGCCAGTTCTTGATGTAGCGCTTGAGCAGGCTGTTTTCGAAGTTGGCCTGCCTGAGGCAGGCCTTGGCGACGTCGTGGAAGGAGATCACGCCGAGCAGCTGGTTGTTCTCCATCACCACCAGGTGGCTGACGCGGTGCTTGGTCAGGACATCCCGGGCGTAGTCCACGGAATCCTCCGGGCCGCACACCAGGGGCTCCTTCTCCATCAGGTCGCTGACGCGGATGTCCTCCAAGGCGCAGCCGCGCGCGTGCATGCCGCGCAGGATATCCCGCTCGGTGAGGAAGCCGACCATGCGGCCGTCGCGCGTCACCACCAGGGAGCCGATGTCGTGCTCCACCAGTTGCCGGACCGCCGCCGATACGGGCTGGTCCGGCTCGATGCCATAGACCTCGCCGGTGCCCTTCACGGACATCACATCACGAACGAACATGCCGTATCTCCTCTCGACTCATAGACGCGAAACGAATGCACCGGACGCCTGTCTCGATTGCCACGTCGGCCGGCCCTCCCAGCAATGACCTCAGCGCGAGGCCCGCGGGGCGGTGGCGATCCAGGCAACGCCAGGGTGCTGCGCATCCCGACAACAACGCGGCCTTCCGTCAGTCCTTCAGCGCGCGGGGCGCACCAGGGCCGCCTCCACCTCTTCGCGTTTGGCGCGGCCGGTGAGCAGTTCCGCCAGGGCCAGGGCGAAGTCCAGGGCGGTGCCCGGTCCGCGCGAGGTGATCACCCTGCCGTCCACCACCACCGGGTCGGCCAGGTAGGTGGTGCCGGGCAGCGCCATCCGGTCCACCACGCCCGGATAGCTGGTGGCGCGGCGTCCGTCCAGCAGCCCGGCCTCCGCCAGGGCCATCGGCGCGGCGCAGATGGCGGCGGTGTACTTGCCGGCGCCGGCCATCTCCCTGAGCAGGGCCTGGACGCGCGGGTCGTTTTTCAGGTGCTCCGAGCCGGGCAGGCCGCCGGGCAGGGCGATCATGTCGAAGTCGCGTCGCCGCGCCTCGTCCAGGGTCGCGTCGGGCTGCACGCGCATGCCTCGGCTGCCCTGCACGAGACCCGGCTGCAGGCCGGCGGTGACCACCTCCACGCCGGCCCGGCGCAGGATGTCGACGATGGTGACGGCCTCCAGGTCCTCGAAGCCGGGGGCCAGGGGAACCAGTACGCTGGGCATCAGGCGCCTCCTCTCATGCGCCGCAGTCGCGCGGCCTCGCGCGCCGCCCGGTCGGCGCAGTCGCCGATCGACAGGCCGTTGAAGTAGCTGCCGGCCAGCAGCAGGGGCCGCTCGCGCAGCAGTTCGTCCAGTTCGCCGGCCAGGGCGACATGCTCCACGCGCATGGCCGGCAGGCGGTTGAGGGCCGCGCGGTGATCGAGCAGGTCCTCCGGCGCCACTCCCAGCACCCGGGCGGCGCGCGCCAGCTTGCCGGCCTCGTCCAGGCGGCCGGGGCGGAAATGGAAGGTGAAGCCGCGCAGGGTCTCATGCGGCACGGGGTCGCGGCTGACCACCGAATGGAAATCGTCGTCCACGCCGATCAGGCCGGCCAGGCGGGGCAGGCGCGCCTGGCCGGCCGGCACGGTGACCGCCAGGGATTCGATGTCCGCCATGGGGATGCGCCGCAGCCGCTCGGCCAGGTCGGGATGAGCCTCGGCCAGCAGGCGCGCCGCCACGTCGGGCTCGGTGGCGATGCCCAGGTAGCGGCAGCGCACGGTCGCCTGCCCCGCCTGCAGCGTATAGCCGTCATCGGCGCGCGCCACCCGATCCACCGGCGTGCCCAGGGCGACCTCGAAGGGCGCGTCGCCGGCCAGGGCCTCCGCCAGCCCCTGCAGTCCGGTGGGCCAGGTGAACTTGCGCGGCGCCTCCTTCATGCGCGCCTTGCGCCGGAACAGCCACTGGGCCGGGAAGGCGTCGGCCGGCTGGGACAGCACGGCGGCGAAGGCGGGTGAGAACACGCGGGCGTAGTTGCCCCGGCCGAACAGCGCGCCATAGTGCTCGGCCAGGCTCTTGCCCGCCTGCTTGCGGCCCACGCCCAGGGGCAGATGGGTCAAGAGTTCCAGCCAGCGCAGGCGGGCCAGCGGCGACTGGACCCGATCGCCGTCCAGGAACAGGTAGCCCAGCTTCTCCCGCCGCGCCAGCCGGCCGAGGGCGCCCCGCTCGGCGAGGACCTCCAGCATGGCCCTGTAGGAGTTGTAGGCAGTGTGCGCGCCCAGCTCCAGCCAGAAGTCCGGCGTGGCCTGCCAGGTGCGCAGGCAGCCGCCCAGGCGGTCCTCCCTTTCCACGAGCAGGGTGGACAGGCCGTCCGCGCCAGCCCGCGAGGCCAGCACCAGGCCGCTGATGCCGCCACCGATGACGACCAGATCATATTGGTTCATGGATGCGACCTTAACGCGCCGGGCCTGCGGCTGACAATCGTCTGCCGCGTCATCCGGCCTCGGTGAAGCGATGGATCTGGCGACGGGCCTTCTTGGTGGGGCGTCCCTTCAGCTCGGTCCCGGGCGGCGCGGCCAGGCGCCGTTGCTCGATCCGCTCCTGCCGGGCGGCCAGGCTCGCCGCGTCCTCGACATAGAGCCCCTGGGCGACGCTGGCCGGCCCGCGCCGGTCCGACAGGGCCCGCACGGTGACCTCCCAGGCGTATTCGCCGATCTGCACGCGAACCCGGTCGCCCACCCTCACCTCCCTGGCGGGCTTGGGCCGCTCGCCGTTCAGCCGCACCCGGCCGCCGTCCACCGCCTGGCTGGCCAGGGAGCGGGTCTTGAAGAAACGGGCTGCCCAGAGCCATTTGTCTACACGGACCCGGCTCGGCTCATCGGGCATGGCCGTCACCCTCGCGCCCAGCCAGGCCGCGCATCCCGCTCCCGGGGATCACTTCGCGGCGGCCTGGGGCTCTTCGTCGTCGCCCTTGATGGCCACGAAGGGGGTCACCATGATCGGCTTGCCGAGGGACTGGTAGAAGGCCGAGATGTCTTCGATGTCCTTGTCGTTCAGGGGCATCACCGCCAGGTTCATGATCGGATGCAGGATCTTGCCGGTGCGGTACTTGTTGGTCTTGATGGTCAGCTTGTCGGCGTTCCGGCCAGCCAGCTGATACGTGTAGAAGATGCCGGGGAAACCCGTCGTGCCGTGGCACATGATGCAGCCGCCCGCCTTCTGCTGGCCGGCGACGGGATCGCCCGCCCAGGCGAAGGGGACGAGGGCCAGGAGGGAAAGGGCCGTGATGAGGGTTCTGGTACGCATGTAGCTCTCCTTTCTTGGAAGCGTCGTGGAAACAACCGTGCTGGAAACAACTGCCCGATTATTTATAGTTATTTCGTGACCGGTCGATTTCAAATCTTTTTTTGCAGTCGGTCGCGCCGCCCCGGCCGGTCAGCGCGAAGAAAGTCCGCCATGAAGCCATTCATCGCCATTGCCGCCCTGCTCGTCCTCGCCGCCTGCGCCGGCTCACCGCGCTACGGCCCGGATTCCCCTTACTACCGCTATCCCGCCGGCCTCAGGCTGGTCCTCAACGAGGCCCTGGAGATCCCGCCGGATTCCGCCACCACGCGCCTGCAGTTCGGCCGGGTGGTGCCCCGCAACGGCGTCCAGGAACACGAACCGCACTGCATCTTCGAGGTCAACACGGTCGCGGCGGCCGCCCGGCGCGTCGAGCCGGACAGCTTCGAGGTCGTCGACGTGCGGCGCAGCATCTGGGTGTCCGAGGCGTGGCCGGCCAGCGCCGCGCGGCCCGTGAAGGTCGGCCTGGCCTTCGGCGACGCCAGCCCCACCTTCGTCTTCTACATTACCGAATTCCGCCTGCGCTCGGCCCGCCAGCCCGACGTCCGGACCCTGACCTGCCAGAGCAACCAGATGGCGCCGGGCATCGCCATCATGCGCCACCTGACCCTGGCGGAGATCCGCCAGGCGCTCGGCGCGATCTTCACCCTGGACCTGTCAGGGGCCGCCAGCCGGCTGTGAAGGGGCGCGGCGCCGGGCGTGGAACCGGTCCCGACCAGGCTCAGGTCAGGTCGCAGGACTCGCCCGCCTCCGGCACCGTCACGTCCCAGCCCATGCCCTCCCGGATCAGGGCGCCGAAGCCCAGGGCCGTCTCCGCCTCGCCGTGCACGACGAAGGTGCGCCGGGGCGGCCGCTTGAAATGGGACAGCCAGCCGACCAGTGCGTCGCGGTCGGCGTGCGCGGACAGGCCGCCCAGGGTGTAGAGGTCGGCGCGCACCGGGATGGTCTCGCGGAAGATGCGCACCGACTTCGCACCGTCCACCAGCTGGCGGCCCAGGGTGCCGCCGGCCTGGAAGCCGGTGATGATGATGGTGCACTCCGGCCGCGGCAGGTTGAAGCGGAGGTGGTGCTTGATGCGCCCGGCGTCGCACATGCCCGAGGCGGAGATGATGATGGCGCCTTGGCTGATCTTGTTCAGGGCCATCGAGTCCTCCACGTCCTCGGTGACGCGCAGGTAGGGCGCCTGGGGGCTGGTGCGGAAC
>JALOTG010000134.1 GCA_025458005.1 Thiobacillaceae bacterium | reverse complement strand
CGGTGCGGATGCCGCGCGTGAAGCGGCTCTGTTCCATGGCCTCGCGGACCTCCCGCACGTCCGCCTTGAGCACGTCCATGCCGATGTGGGAGAACAGCTTGATGCTCTGCTGCGAGAACACGCTGCGCAGGGCCTGGAACTGCTGCAGGCCGCGCTCGAAGGTCTCCTTGTCCTGGGCGATCTTCTGCATGATGTGGCTGACCACGTCCTCGTTCTTGCCCTGCAGGCCGCGCAGTTCCGCCAGTTGCTCCTCGACGTTGCGGCGCCGGGCCTCGAGCAGGGCGCGCGTGCTGTCCAGCAGGTCGCCCGTCTCGGTGGCCGTCTGGTCGCGCACGATGGCCTGCTTGGAGGGGATCAGCTCCTCGGACAGGGCCTGCTCCAGCAGTCCCAGGCGGCTGCGTTCGAGCAGGGTCGCGTCGCCGTTGATCTTGGCCAGCAGGCCTTTCTGGGCGGACACCGGGTAGACCTGGCCGGCCTCGACGCCGAGCAGTTCGGCGCAGCTCTTCACCTGGGCGTCGATCTCGGCGTTGATCTGCGCCTCGGTCTTCAGGTCGTCCCACAGGCCGTCGATCTTGTTCAGCGCCACCAGGCGGCCCTTGGGCTTGCCGCGCAGGTGGATGTGCTGGCGCCAGACCTCGATGTCGGACTTGGTCACGCCGGCGTCGGCGGCCAGCACGAACAGCACGGCATGGGCGTTGGGCAGCAGGTTGAAGGTCAGCTCCGGCTCGACGCCGATGGCGTTGAGGCCCGGCGTGTCGTAGACCACCAGGCCCTTCTCCAGGAAGGGGTGCGGGAAATTGATCACCGCGTGGCGCCAGGCCGGGATGTTGACCGTGCCGTTCTCGTTGAGCCCCATGGCGCCCAGGACGTCGTCCGGGTTGTAGAGCCCGTATTTCAAGGCCGCGTCCTTGTCCACCGCCTTGACCCGGCAGACCTCCTGCATGGCCCGCGTGACGCTCTCCGGCGAGGCGACGTCAATGGGCACCACGGTCCACTCCTCCGGATAGTTCTTGTATTCGGACACGGTGGCGCTGGTGGCGCGGGTCTCGATGGGCAGCAGCTCGATCAGGGGCGGGCGGGCCGGGTCGTAGAGAAGCTCCGTCGGGCACATGGTGGTGCGCCCGGCGGTGGAAGGCAGCAGGCGCTGCTTGAGATCGGACAGGAAGATGGCGTTGATGAGCTCGGACTTGCCGCGCGAGAACTCGGCCACGAAGGCCACGTGCAGCTTGTCCTCGGCCAGGCGGTCGATCAGCTGCTGCAGGCGCAGGTCGCGCTGGGAATCGTTGAGATCCTCGCGGCCCAGCCAGTGACGGTATTCCGTGATGCTGGCCGCCAGCTGGTTGCGCCACTGGCTGTAGGCCTCGAATTCCGCTGCTAGCGTGGCATTGTGCATGGGTCCTCCGGTGGGTGCGTCCATTGATGCCGACATGCGCCGGCGACAATCTACCATATCGGCACATTGCCATCGGGGCTTTAGCTGGCCATGGCCAGGCCCTGTCGCCGGGCCCGCCTCGGAGCTGGCAGGTTCAGCGTCGCTGGCAGGTCGGGCAGGCGAAGCTGCTGCGTCCGCCCTGCCGGAAGGTTCGGATCAGGCCGCCGCAGGCGCGGCAGGGCAGGCCGGCGCGGCCGTAGACCTGATAGGTCTGCTGGAAGTAGCCAGGTTCGCCCCGGCTGTCGACGAAGTCGCGCAGGGTGCTGCCGCCAGCGGCGATGGCGCGCGTCAGGGTGTCGCGGATCGCCTCGGCGAGCAGCGCGCAGCGCGGCCGGCTCAGACGCCCGGCCGCCAGCCGGGGGTCGATGCCGGCCCGGTAGAGGGCCTCGTTGGCATAGATGTTGCCGATGCCGACGACCAGGTGGGCATCCATGAGCAGCTGCTTGATGGCTACCCGCCGGCCGCGGGTCAGGGCGTGCAGCAGTGCACCGTCGAAGTGGTCGTCCAGAGGTTCATGGCCGAGATGGGCGAGCAGGGGGTGGCGGTCGGGGTCGGGGCTCAGCAGCACGGCGCCGAAGCGACGCGGATCCCGGAAGGACAGCCGGCCGCCGTCGTCCAGCAGCAGGTCGAGATGGTCGTGGGGTCCGGGCGGCTCGGGTCGGGTCAGGATGCGCAGGCTGCCCGACATGCCCAGGTGCAGGATGAGGGCGCCCTGGTCCAGGTCCACCACGAGATATTTGCCCCGCCGCCGGACCGAGCGGATCAGGCGTCCGGCCAGGGCCGCGTCCAGGTCGGGGGGGACGGGCCAGCGCAGGCGCGCTTGCCGCACCACCGCGCCGCGCAGCCTGCGCCCCTGCAGATGGGGGCGCAAGCCGCGCATTACGGTCTCCACTTCCGGCAGTTCGGGCATCTTTTCCTGTCACGCCTGTCACAACCGGGAATGTTAACCCTTTCGCCACCCCAAGGCGTTTTTGCATAATGGCGACAAACCCTTACCGGACATCCCCATGACATTGAAAACCCTGATCGCCGCCCTGCTGGTCCTGTCCACGGCGGCCTGCGCCCAGTCCCCGACACCCAGGCAGGACACTGCTGCGGCTGGTGTGCCCGCCGGGGTGGCGGCGCAGCGGGGCCTCACCGAGCAGGTGCTTTACCAGTTCCTGCTCGGCGAGATCGCCGGCCAGCGCGGCGAACTGACGCTGGCCAGCGATGCGTATCTGGACCTGGCCCAGAAGACCCATGACGCGCGCATCGCCCGACGCGCCGCCGAGGTGTCGATCTACGCACGCAAGCCGGCCCACGCGCTGAAGGCGGCCAAGCTCTGGCTGGACCTGGAACCCGAGTCGGACAAGGCCCGGCAGACCTACGTCTCGCTGCTCATCGGCGCGGGTCGTCTGGCGGATGCCCGGCCCTATCTCGAAGCACTGCTCAAGCAGGAGGGGCGGACCGTGGGCGAAGCCTTCCTGCAGTTGCCCGGGCTGGTCATGCGCTATCAGGACAAGCAGGCCGTCTACGCCCTGGTCCGCGAACTGGCCGGGGCCTATTCCTCAGTGCCGGAGGCCAGTTTCGCGCTGGCCCAGGTGGCCTGGCACGCGGGACAGTACGAGGCCACGTTGCAGTCGCTGGACCAGGCCCTGGAGATGAGGCCCGGCTGGGAAGTGGCGGCACTGTTCAAGGGGCAGGCCCTGCAACGCAAGGGCGACGAGGCGGCGGTCGACTTCTGGCGAGCCTTTCTCGTCCAGCACCCCGGCGCCCGCGAAGTGCGCCTGGCCCAGGCGCGGCTCCTGGCGCGCATCGGCCAGTTCCCGGCGGCGAAGGGGGAGTTCGAGACCCTCCTGAAGGACATGCCCAACAACTCGGATATCCATACCGCCCTGGGGCTGCTGGCGATGCAGATGAATGATCTGGACGCCGCCGACCTGCGGTTGCGCGAGGCCCTGCGGCACAGCACCCAGGGGCAGGACCAGGTGCGCATGTATCTGGGCCAGCTCGCCGAGGGCAGGAGCCGCTACGAGGAGGCGCTGGACTGGTATCGCGAAATCGGCGAGGGGCAGCATCAGTTCTCGGCCGGGCTGCGGGCGGCGGTCGTGCTGGGCAAGCTTGGCCGGGTGGACGAGGGGCGTCTGGTCCTGACCGCGCTGAACGCAACCACCGACGCGGAGAAGACGCAACTGTTCCAGGCCGAGGCCCAGATGCTGCGCGAGGCGCGCGACTTCGAGGGGGTCTATGCCGTGCTCGACCGTGGCCTGAAGGCCATGCCGGATTCCCAGGACCTGCTCTACGACCGGGCCATGGCGGCGGAGAAACTGGGTCGACTGGATCAGCTGGAGAGGGATCTGCGCCGTCTGATCGAGCTCAATCCCGAGCACGCGCACGCCTACAACGCCCTGGGCTATACCCTGGCGGATCGCACCAGCCGGCTCGACGAGGCCATCGAGCTGCTCGACAAGGCGCTCAAGCTCGCCCCCGAGGACCCCTTCATCCTCGACAGCATGGGCTGGGCCAAATTCAAGGCCCGCCGTCTGGACGAGGCGGTGAGCTACCTGAAGCGGGCCTATGCGGCCAGGCCGGATCCCGAGATCGCGGCCCATCTGGGCGAGGCGCTCTGGGTCAAGGGCGACCGGGACGAGGCCCGGCGCGTCTGGCAGGGATCCCTCAAGGATCATCCCGACAACGACAGCCTGCGCGAGACCCTGGGTCGCCTGCAGCCGTGAGGCGCCTGCCCGGCATCGGGCTGTTGCTGGGGATGAGCCTGCTCGCGGGATGCGCCCAGCTGGCCGGCCCGCCCCCCGCGCGGGCCGTGCCGATCGCCGCCGGCGAGGCGCCGCCCCCGTTCCGGCTGGCGGGGCGGGTCTCGGTCAAGTCCGCGGAGCAGTCCTTCTCCGGAGGGCTGCGCTGGGCCCATGAGGATGCCGCGGACGAGATCCTGCTCAATTCCCCCCTCGGCCAGGGCGTGGCCGAACTGCGCCGGCGGGGGGGGCGGGTTACGTTGACCGATGCCGAGGGGCGCCAGCGCGAGGCAGACAGCGGCGAGGCGCTGCTGGAGGCGGCGCTCGGGGTCAGTCTGCCGCTGGAAGGACTGGTCTACTGGCTGCATGCCAGGCCACGCCCCGGCGGCGCCTACAACCTGGAGGAGGACGCATCCGGGCGGGTGACGCGCATGGAGCAGGACGGCTGGCGCATCGAGTATGACCGCTATCAGCCGCGCGGGGACCGCTGGCAACCAGGCCGCATCTTCGCCCAGCGCGGCGAGGGGCTGGAATTCAGGCTGGTGGTGGACACGTGGGAGACGCCGTGACGCCCGCGGGGCCGGCCTGGCCCGCGCCCGCCAAGCTCAACCTCTTCCTGCACGTGGTCGGACGCCGGCCGGACGGCTATCACCTGTTGCAGACGGTGTTCCGCTTTCTGGATCATGGCGACAGCCTGTACCTCCAGCCGCGCCGGGATGGCGCCGTGCGTCTGCGCACGAGGTTGCCCGGCGTGCCCGAGGACCGGGATCTCTGCTGGCGGGCCGCCCAGACGCTGAAAGCACATGCGGGAAGCCGCCTCGGCGCGGACATCTGGCTGGAGAAGCGGCTGCCCATGGGGGGTGGGCTGGGGGGCGGCAGCTCCGACGCCGCCACCGTGCTGATGGCGCTCAACCGGCTGTGGGGCGTGGGGCTGCCGCGCGAGGCGTTGCAGAACATTGCGCTGGGTCTGGGCGCCGACGTGCCGGTGTTCGTGTTCGGCCGCAGCGCCTTCGCCGAGGGCGTGGGCGAGCGGCTGCAGGCGGTCGACCTGCCGCCGGCCAGCTACCTGGTGCTGGCGCCGCCGGTCCAGGTGCCGACCGCCGAGGTGTTCGCCTCGCCAGGATTGACACGCGACACGCCAGCAATCAAAATCATGCCCCTTCCGACCGGCTATGGCCACAACGACCTGCAGCCGGTGGTCATCGCGAAATACCCCCTGGTAGGCGAATACCTGGGCTGGCTCGGGCAACACGGGGACGCGCGCATGACCGGATCCGGGGCTTGCGTGTTCGCCGCCTTCCCGGATCGCGCCGCCGCCGAGCGGGTGTACGCGCGCCGGCCGGAGGGGATGCAAGGTTTCGTTGCGGACGGTCTGGACAGGCATCCCCTGTACGAGACGGTCTGAAGGGTTACTTGGGGAGTCGCCAAGTTGGTTAAGGCACCGGATTTTGATTCCGGCATGCGTGGGTTCGAATCCTACCTCCCCAGCCAAACATGGCCCGTATTCGCTCGGCATCCGAGCGGGGGCGGGCATCAAGCAAGCGTGTGGCCGGGCTGCACGCTTTTTTGTTTTGCCCGAGGGGCTGGGTGAAAGTATGCGCGGGGTGGGCCTGTGGCGTATGACAGCTTGATGGTGTTTACCGGCAATGCCAATCCCCGGCTGGCCGAGGACGTGGTGCGCCACCTCAACATCCACCTGGGGCGCGCCACCGTCGGCCGCTTCTCCGATGGCGAGATCATGGTGGAGATCCTCGAGAACGTGCGCGGCAAGGACGTGTTCGTGCTGCAGTCCACCTGTACCCCCACCAACGACAATCTCATGGAGATCATGCTGATGGTGGACGCGCTGCGGCGCGCCTCCGCCGGCCGCATCACCGCCGCCGTGCCCTACTTCGGCTACGCCCGGCAGGACCGCCGGGTGCGTTCCGCCCGGGTGCCCATCACCGCCCGGGTGGTCGCCGACATGCTCACCGCCGTGGGGGTCAACCGCGTGCTGACCATGGACCTGCACTCGGACCAGATCCAGGGCTTCTTCGACATCCCGGTGGACAACATCTACTCCACGCCCATCCTGATGGGCGACATCTGGAAGCAGAGCTACCAGGACCTGATGGTGGTGTCGCCGGACGTGGGCGGCGTGGTGCGCGCCCGGGCGGTGGCCAAGCGCCTGGACTGCGACCTGGCCATCATCGACAAGCGCCGTCCCAAGCCCAACGTGGCCAAGGTGATGCACATCATCGGCGACGTCAGGGGCCGCACCTGCATCATCATGGACGACCTGGTGGACACCGCCAACACCCTGTGCGAGGCGGCCCGGGCCCTGAAGGACAACGGCGCGAAGCGGGTGCTGGCCTACATCACCCACCCGGTGCTGTCGGGCAGCGCCGTGGAGCGCATCCACAATTCCCAGCTCGACGAGCTGGTGGTCACCGATACCATCCCCCTGCGCGAGGACGCCCAGCGCTGCCCGCGCATCCGGGTGCTGTCGGTGGCGGAGCTGATGGCGGAGACCATCCGCCGCATCAGCAACGAGGATTCGGTCAGCTCGCTGTTCATGGAATGACGGGCTGAGCGTGGCGCCGTCTGGTCGCGGACGGCATTTTTCAATGTTTTAGGAGTCTCGACATGCATTACGAAATCAACGCCAACAAGCGTGACCTGCAGGGCACGGGTGCGAGCCGCCGCCTGCGTCGCGCCGGCCGGGTGCCGGGCATCGTCTACGGTGGCGAGAAGGGCGCCCAGGCCATCGACATGGACCACCAGCAGCTGTTCCTCGTGCTGCGCCAGGAGGCCTCCCATTCCTCCGTGCTGGGCCTGTCCGTCGATGGCCAGAAGGAGTCCGTGCTGCTCAAGGACGTCCAGGTGCATCCCTACCGGCAGCAGATCATGCACGTGGACTTCCAGCGCGTGGATGCGACCCACAAGGTGCACATGAAGGTGCCACTGCACTTCCTCAACGGCGACACCTGTCCGGGCGTCAAGCTGCAGGGCGGCGTGATGAGCCACGTCATGAACGAGGTGGAGGTGGTCTGTCTGCCCCAGGACCTGCCCGAGTTCATCGAGGTCGATCTGGGCGAGCTGGCCTCCGGCCATTCGGTCCATCTGTCCCACCTCAAGCCGCCGGCCGGCGTCGAGCTGCCGCTGCTGCAGCGTGGCGAGGATCCCACCGTGGCCACCATCCTGGGCGCCAAGTCCGAAGTGGCCGAGGAAGGCGGCGAAGGCGGCGAGGCGCCCGCGGCCTGAGCAACGCCGTCATGCAGGCCTCCCCGCGCCTGATCGTCGGACTCGGCAACCCCGGGTCCGACTATTCCGAAACCCGGCACAACGCCGGGTTTTGGTTTTGTGAGCGGCTTGCCGCCCGGCTGGGAGTCGGCCTCGCCAGGGAGAGCCGTTTCCACGGTCTGGCGGGGCGCGATCGCGGGGCGGGGCCATGGCTCCTGCTGCCGCAAACCTACATGAACAGGTCCGGGCAGGCAGTGGGGGCGCTTGCTCGCTTCTACCGCATCCCTCCGGCGGAGATCCTGGTGGTGCATGACGAGCTGGATATCCCGCCAGGACAATTGCGACTCAAGTTCGGCGGAGGGCTCGGCGGCCACAACGGTCTGAAGGACATCACCGCGCACCTGGGCAGCCAGGATTACTGGCGTCTCAGGATAGGCATTGGACATCCCGGTGACCGCAACGAGGTGGTGAACTACGTGCTGAAGCCGCCCCGGCCCGAGGAACGCGACGAGATCGATGCCGCCATCGATCGTGCCCTGGATCTGTGGCCCATGATCGCCAAGGGGGAATGGAACGCGGCCACCCAACGGACCAACATGAAACTCCAGCCCCCCTCCCCCCTCCCCCCCCACACCTCACCGGATCAGTCATCAGCCGCACCTGCGGCACCGTGGGGCGGCCCACCGTGCGCAAGTCCACCCTGTTCAACGCCCTCACCACGTCCGGCATCGCCGCC